>NZ_JBFBLI010000002.1:0-500663 GCF_040702545.1 Citricoccus sp. NPDC079358 | reverse complement strand
AAGGTTGACTCGAAGGATCACACCGGTGGCCGCGTCCACGTCTGAAACGACATTGCCGACCACCTGTGCGTTACACCACTCTATGGGGCACTACTCGAGCGAGGTCCACGGATCCGCCGGAGCCGGACTCGCAACGGCCGGGGTAATCGCCCAGACGACGAGCACCATGACGGACACCATCACCGTGATGTCGCCCCTCTTCGGACACCTGGCCGAAAGACTGGTCCTGGTGCCCTACCTCCGCCGGCTGATCCGGCAGCGCAATCGGCATCTGCTGGCAGTTCTCGACGCCGAAGCCGCGGCTCAACGCCAGAAGAAGTGATGCTCCATCCCACTGGGGCTCAGGACACTCTCATGATGGAAGCGGTCCTCGAGGTCCGTCGGACTGGACCACAACCGCAGTCCTGAACCGATGTCATGGGGGGCCACGGCGATGTGCAGGTCATCCACGAGGCCTGCTTCGAGGAACTCCAGCACCGTGGTGACACCACCACCGAGACGGACGTCCTTGCCCTGGGCAGCGTCCATGGCGATCCTCAGTGCCTCGGACGGGCTGGCATCGAGGAAATGGAAGGTCGTGTCGCTGAGCGCGAAGGACGGGCGCAGATGGTGTGTCAGCACGAAGACCGGGGTGCGGAACGGTGGATCATCACCCCACCAGCCCTTCCAGTCCTCGCTGGTCCAGGGGCCCGGAACGGGCTGAACTTGTGACTTCCCATGATCTCGGCCCCGATGTTGTGAGTGAAGTCGCGGACGATGTGGTCGTCCACACCCCGGGAGCCGCCAGGCTCCGTCCGGTTGGGCCAGCTGTCCGTGGCCACCGCCCATCGGGTCAGCGGGCCGGGATCCACCTGACCGAAGGGGCGTTCCAGGCTCTGGTCTTCGCCTGCGGCGATGCCATCCCGCGAGACGAAGAAATTCTGGACCCTGAGTCGTGGGGACCTGCCCCGGTGAAGTGGCTCGCCGGTGGCGGAATCTGTCGTGGAAGGCATGGCTACTTCCCGGTTCTGGGCTGCGGAATTTTTCAAGTCAAGCGGTACCAAGGTGAGTTAGGCGGCCGTTAGGCTGCGGCTTTTTCGGTGGTGGTCTGGGGTTGGTTGATCCATGCTGGACCGGGGAGGTCCAGGATCTTGAGATCGTCGGTGGTGCTGAATCGGTTCGGGTGCTTGGCTCTGGCCGCGGCCAGGGTCTGTGAGCGCTTCTGCGCGAGACCGTGGGCGAAGCCGTAGTGCACGTTGGCGGGAGTGTGGAACCCGAGGCCGGAGTGCTGGTGGTGATGGTTGTACCAGTCCACGAATTCACTGATGAAGGCCCGCGCATCGCCCAGTGAGGCGAAGCGCTCGGGGAAGGTCGGCCCGTACTTCATCGTCTTGAAAAGTGACTCTGAGTAGGGATTATCGTTGCTCACCCGGGGCCTGGAGTGGGATCGGATGACCTCCAGATCAGACAGCAGCGCGGCCACGGTCTTGGAGGTCATCGAGGTGCCGCGGTCGGCGTGGACGACCTGAGGGATGCCATGGATACCGAAGATCTCCCGCATCATCTCCACCGCCAGGACTCCGGACTCGGAGGCGTGCACGTGCGCGCCGACGATGAATCGTGAGTGGATATCCACCATCAGGTAGCAGTCGAAGTACTTGCCCTTGACCGGGCCGGCCAGCTTCGTGATATCCCACGAGAGCACCTGCCCCGGGGCGGTGGCCACCAGCTCCGGGATGGCCCTGGGCGGGTGTGCGGCCAGCCGTCGTCGCTCCACGACCTGCTCGTTCTCGGCCAGCACCCGGTAGAACGTAGAGACCGAACCCAGATAGATCCCCTCATCCAGCAGCTTCGTATAGACCTGCAACGGCGCCAGGTCCACGAATGCCGGGCAGTTCAAGACGGCGAGGATCTCGGCCCGCTCCGCGGTACTGAGCTTGTTCGGCGGCGCCACCGGCGGGTGATCTCGAGCCGCTCCTGGCTTGCGGTAGATCGTGGTCCGCGAGACCCCGACCAGGGCTGCCGCCAGCCGGGTGGGTACCTTGAGGTCCACCAGCTGGTGGTAGGCGTTGGTCATTTCTTCTTGGGCTTCGGCACGTCCGATGAGCTCTCGATGGCGTTCTCGAAGAACGCCGAGAGTTTTCCCATCACCTCCAAGGCTGCCTCGGTCTGCTCCAACCGGCTCTCGCTCACCCCTAGCTGGCGGCGCAGACGCGCGATCTCGGCCTGCTCCGGCGACAGTTTCCCGATCGTCTGTCCGGCCGTTTTGCCCTCCAGTACCCCGGCATCACGTAATTTGCGCCACTCGGCGATCTGAGAGGAATACAACCCTTGTCCCCGCAGGAAGGCACTGCCCTCCTGACGGGTGCAGGCCTCCTCGTACTGGGCCAGATACTCGAGTTTCTGCGCCGGGGTAAAAGACCTTCGAGGCCTCGGTCCACCGGCGCGGGGTCCGGGACTACTCATGGATCCATCTTGGCCCACTTCGGCCAAAGCTAGATTCGACATCATGATCGGATTCCTGATTCTCGCCCTACGCGATCGAACTGACTTGCTCAGTCACCGTGGTACCGCTCCAGCCTGACACGTAGGGCTGCGCTGTCAGCACTCGGACGCTGGTGGTTGCCCTGAGTGTAGAAATGCACGACGCCGGATGGCCAGATCCGCTGGGCGTACCCCTTCCTGCACAGGCAGCCGAAAACGGGACGGCATCCACATTCTGCGATGGAGGGGCTTATCGTGTCCCAGCCTCGTGATCGAATGTATGTACTAAGCGATCGAGTCGGTGAGGTTGAGCTGGTGAGACCGCGTGAGAGGGGAACCGAGTCATCTCGGCGCGACAGGTTACCCAGTGGAGACGGGCGACGTGGGAAGGGAGTACCGGTGATCGAGAAGGACGAGTTGACACAGCTGGACCTGCCCGGGCTGCTGGCGGCCTCCCGCCTCCTTCTGGAGGAGTTGACGTCACGGGTGTCGGACCCACGGCTGCTGGACTCCGTCGACCGCTTCCCAGACGGGCCAAACCGGAACCGTTCCGACGAGTGGGGCCTGTATGCCCATGTGGACAGGGGGCTCGAGGAGAGGAGTGGTACCGACCCGGACGAGCTGCCGAACGATGAGACACTGCCCGACGAGACGCTGCCCGACGAGCTGCTGAACAACGAGACGTTGAGCGCCACCGCGGAACCGGTGCCGAGGGGATGTTTACCCGTCGTGCTGTCCGGAGTGGAGGACCTCGGACGATGGGTGGAGGCGGCTCGAACGGGGTTGGCAGGACAGGTGGACCAGGTCTTCGAGGCGCATGCGACCCGCCGTGGCGTGTTGGGGATTCCGGAGGGGAAGTGTGCCTACCGCAATGGGGCGGACTACCTGCAGCAGGTCTTACGCATCCCCCGTCATGAGTCGAAGAAACGTGTCCGACGCGCTGTCCGTGTCATGTCGCGATTGTCCCAGGACCGCACCCAGGTAATTCCACCCGAGATGACAGCACTGGCTAACACCGTGACCTTGGCCCAGGCCGATCCAGCCGCGGTGGACACCGTGGCGGATGCCCTCACGACTGCTCGTGCTGATGCGAGCCGGGCCGGAGCGCCGAAGGACCGTATCGACCCCTTGATCGCTGAGGGGGAGCGGGTGTTGGCGGCCCAGGCGCGGGAGATGGACCCGGACGCCCTGCGGAAGGTGTGCGCGTACTGGCGCCAGCGCTTTGACGCCGTGGTGAATCCCGATGGCCTCGAGCCCACCGAGGCCCAGATGAACGCGGCCCAGGGACTCTTCTATCACGGCAAGGGAACTGCGAGCCTGCACCGCTGGTCCCTGCTGGCGACCGACGGCCAGCATGAGACGTTGAAGACCCTCGTGTCCGCCTCCTCCAATCCTCGCACGTCTGCTGGCGACTGTGCTGGCGACGGCTCAGGTTCCGAGGTGTGGGCGAAGCACCTGGATGGTGCCGACTCGTTGGATTCCCGGAGCCGGGCCCAACGGGAACTGGATGGTCTCATCAGTGCCCTGATCGGTGCCTTGGCCTTGACGAAGCAGGCGTCTTCTACCGTCGAGGAAGGCGGTTCTGACCTGCCGGATACCGGGAGCGGAAGAACTCGGCCGCAAGTTCTGGTGACGATCGACTATGAGTCCCTGGCGGGACGGTACGCCAGTCTGCAGAGCGGGGCGGGAACTGGCCACGTGGTCTCCCAGGGAGCCTATGCGGGAGCGGTTGATCCACAGACCATCCGGCAGAAGGCCTGTGACGCGGACCTGATCCCCGTCGTGCTCGGCGGGCGAGGAGAAGTGCTCGACGTGGGGCGATCCCAGCGGCTGTTCACTCGAAAGCTCAGACGGGCCATCGTCGCCCGGGACGGCGGATGCGCGGCACCAGCCTGCTCCATTCCCGCTCCCTGGTGTGAAGTCCACCACATCAGCTTCTGGGAGCACGGCGGGCCCACCAGTGTCGAGAACGGAGTCCTGCTCTGCTCACATCACCACCACGCCGTCCATGCCGGAGCCTGGGAGATCGAGGTTAGCGGCTGGGTGCCCTGGTTCATCCCGGCCCGCTATCACGACCCCGAACAACGGCCCCGCCGCAACCACTACTGGCGCCCCCGAGATCCAGGGAGCCCGGGGCCCGACACTCCGGGTGATCCAAGCCGTCCTGACAACCTCGACGATGCGGCGTGAACCAGCCGAACCAGCCGAACCAGCCGAACCAGCCGAACCAGCCGAACCAGCCGAACCAGCCGAACCAGCCGAACCAGGCGAACCAGCCGAACCAGCCGAACCAGCCGAACCAGCCACCGGCACGCTCGTGACCTGCGGCCGGCTGATGTGCAGGACTCCACCTGTGGCACCACGGCGTGCACGCCATCAGACGTCGAACCGACGACGTCTGCCCTAGAATGGCCGGTGGCTGGCGATGGCCACCGTATGCCATCAGCCCTGAAGCCCTACCCGAGGAGGAACCGGACCGTGTCCGAGGCGTCGCAGCACGAACAGATCAGCATCACCGTCAACGCGGAATTGCGGGAGGTGACCTCGGGTACCACCGGCACAGAGCTCTTCTCCGATCAGAAGACCATCGTCGTGATGCGAGTGGACGGCCAACTGCAGGATCTGAGTCGTCAGATTCCGGCCGGCGCGGACGTCGTGGGCGTGGATATCTCGGACCAGGATGGACTCAACGTCCTGCGCCACTCGACCGCCCATGTCATGGCTCAGGCGGTTCAGCAGTTGCGCCCGGGCGCCACGCTGGGTATCGGCCCGTACATCACGGACGGCTTCTACTTCGACTTCGACGTCGAGGAGCCCTTCACCCCGGAGGACCTCAAGACCGTCGAGAAGATGATGCAGAAGATCATCAACTCGAACCAGACCTTTGCCCGCCGCGTCGTCACCGAGGACGAGGCACGCCAGGCGATGGTCGATGAGCCGTACAAGCTGGAACTGCTGGGCAAGCAGGACGATGCGGACGCCGTCGGCGAGGGCGCGAACATCGAGGTCGGCGCCGGCGAGATCACCCTCTACGACAACGTGGACCGCAAATCCGGTGACAGCGTCTGGTGCGACCTCTGCCGCGGCCCCCACCTGCCGAACACCAAGCTCATCTCCAATGCCTTCGCGCTCACCCGTTCGGCTGCCGCCTACTGGCTGGGCAACGACAAGAACAAGCAGTTGCAGCGCATCTACGGCACCGCCTGGCCCACCAAGGACGATCTCAAGGCGTACCAGGAGCGATTGGCCGAGGCAGAGCGCCGCGACCATCGCAAACTGGGTGCCGAGATGGACCTGTTCTCCTTCCCGGACGAGCTGGGATCCGGCCTGCCCGTGTTCCACCCTCGCGGCGGCATCATCCGCAAGGAGATGGAGGACTACTCGCGTCAGCGTCACACCGAGGCCGGCTACGAGTTCGTCTACACCCCGCACATCACCAAGCAGCACCTCTACGAGATCTCCGGTCACCTCGACTGGTATGCGGACGGCATGTTCCCGCCCATGCAGATCGATGAGCAGCGAGATCCGCTCACGGGCGAGATCACCAAGCAGGGGCAGAACTACTACCTCAAGCCGATGAACTGCCCCATGCACAACCTGATCTTCTCGTCGAGGGGCCGCTCCTACCGTGAGCTGCCCTTGCGGCTGTTCGAGTTCGGACAGGTGTACCGCTATGAGAAGTCCGGTGTGGTGCACGGCCTGACCCGCGTGCGTGGGATGACGCAGGACGATGCCCACATCTACTGCACCAAGGATCAGATGAAGGAGGAGTTGACCACCACCCTCACCTTCGTTCTGGACCTTCTGAAGGACTACGGCCTCAACGACTTCTACCTCGAACTGTCCACCAAGGATCCCGAGAAGTACGTCGGCGAGGACGCCATCTGGGAGGAGGCCACCCGCACCCTCGAGGAGGTTGCCACCGCCTCCGGTCTCGATCTGGTTCCGGATCCGGGCGGGGCCGCCTTCTACGGTCCGAAGATCTCCGTCCAGGCGAAGGACGCCATCGGCCGCACCTGGCAGATGTCGACCATCCAGTTGGACTTCAACCTGCCGGAACGCTTCGACCTCGAGTACCAGGCCGCGGACGGCACCCGCCAACGTCCCGTGATGATCCACCGCGCCCTCTTCGGGTCGATCGAACGCTTCCTCGGCGTGCTCACCGAGCACTACGCCGGCTCCTTCCCCGCGTGGCTGGCCCCGGAGCAAGTCGTGGCGATCCCGGTCGCAGAGGCTTTCAACGACTACCTGGCCGACGTCGTCACCCAGCTCAAGGCCCAGGGCATCCGTGCCCGCCTCGACGACGGCTCCGACCGCTTCCCGAAGAAGATCCGCACGGCCTCCAAGGAGAAGGTGCCGTTCGTGCTCATCGCCGGTGGCGAGGATGCCGAAGCAGGAGCGGTCTCCTTCCGGTTCCGAGACGGCAGCCAGGACAACGGCGTGCCCGTGAGCGAAGCCGTCGAGCGCATCGTGAACGCCGTGAGGAACCGGGAGACCCAGTGACCCCGGTGCCGAGCCCGAGGAACAGCGGTCCCGTGACCGGGCCGGCGTCGGGCACCCGTCCCGACGCCGGCCCCGGCGCCACGGGCGCGCACGCTCAGGACCTCGGTCAGGCCGCGGACGGCACCCCGGCCACCGACGACTTCGAACTCGCCGGCACGCCGGACGGTTTCCAACGACTGTGGAACCCCCACCGGATGGCCTACGTCCGTGGGGGACAGGACCAGGTCAGCGGGGAGTCCACGTGTCCGTTCTGCGCGGCCCCGGGGCGATCCGACGAGCAGTCTCTGATTGTGGCGCGGGGCCGGACGGCCTTCGTGCTGTGCAACCTCTACCCGTATAACGCAGGGCACCTCTTGGTGTGTCCCTACCGCCACGTTCCGGACTACACGGACCTCACCGTCGACGAGACCTTGGAGATCGCCCGGTTGTCCCAGATCGGCATGACGGCACTGCGTGCCACGGCGAAGGCCACCGGGTTCAACCTCGGCATGAACCAGGGTAAGACCGGCGGCGCCGGCATCGCCGCCCACCTGCACCAGCACATTGTGCCCCGGTGGGGCGGGGACGGGAATTTCCTCCCGATCATCGCCGAGACCAAGAACATCACGGTGACCCTGGATACGGTCCGCGCGGCCGTCGCCGGAGCCTGGGCGGACGCGGAAGCGGCTTTCGACACGCACCAGGCGACCACCGCCACGGAACAGCGCGGCTGATGCTGAACCGCTACGCCCGCGCCCTGTTCACCCGCATCTTCACGCCGACAGCCAGGTTCCTCCTGGCCCGCGGTGTCTCGGCGGATGCCGTGACCATCGTCGGTACCCTCGGCGTGGTGCTGGGGGCGCTGATCCTGTTCCCGAGGGGAGAACTGTTCTGGGGCACCATGGTCATCACCCTCTTCGTCTTCTCGGACGTGCTGGACGGGGTCATGGCCAGGATCGCCGGAACAACTGGCCGGTGGGGGAGCTTTCTCGACTCCACCCTGGACCGGGTCCAGGACGCGGCCGTCTTCCTGGGACTGATGATCTGGTTCTTCGGCGCCGGAGACGTCTGGATCGCCGGCGTGGCTGCCGCCGCGAGCATGGCCCTCGGCATGCTGGTGTCCTATGTCCGTGCCAAGGCCGAATCCTTGGGCTTCGATGCCAATACGGGCATCGCCGAACGGGCGGAGCGGCTGGTGGTGACCTTGGTGTTCGCCGGCCTGACCGGTCTCGGACTGAACCCGTGGGTCCTGACCGTGGTCCTCCTGCTGCTCGCGGCGGCGTCCGCCATCACCGTGGGCCAGCGCATGGTCACGGTGTACCGGCAATCCCGGAGAATCCGCGAGCCCGACGACGGTCAGTAGCCCCGGCCCTGCGCAATCGGTGTCTTCTGCGCCACAATGGATGGATGAGCGAGCCCTTTCCGGACAGCACTGAGGCTGTCACCGACCGACCGCTGAACATCCCCGAGTACTTCCTCCTGTTGTGCCTGGACGACGAGAAGGGCAAGCTCCTGCTGGATGGGCCGACCGTCGGGATGGGGATTGCCGGGGCCGCACTGGTGGAATTGGCGCGCCGAGGCCGGCTCGAGGTCACGCGGAGCACGGTGCGTTCGATCGAGCATCCGCAGCAGGTCTTCGCCGCTGATCCGAATCCCCCCGCCTGGGCGCACAGCACCGAGCTCGAGTGGCCGCTGGAGCAGGTCTGGGACATCATCCGCGCCTTCACCCGCCATCGCGACGCCGAGCAGTGGATCAACCGGTTCTCACGGCAGACACTGCGGGATGCCGTGGCCGCCTCACTGGTGAAGCGGGGCATCGTGGAGGAGGACGAGAGCACCGTGCTGTGGATCTTTCACCGGACGCGGTACCGGGAGCGTGACGAGCACTTCGAGCACGAGCTGCGGGACCGGATCCGCGGTGTCCTCATGGACGGTCAACCGGCCGACGACGTCACCTGGCCGCTCATCTCCTTGATGCGCACCACCCGACTGCTGCACCGGTTGTTCCCGGACGTGGACAAGGCCCACATCCGTGCGGCGGCCGTCACCCCGGTGGGCAGCCCCGCCACGGAACGGTCCATGTCCGAGGCGCTCCTGGCGACGGAGAATGCCGTGGCCGAGGCACTGACGGCGACGACGGGCGGGGCCTCCGCGCTCGACTGATCCTCCGGGCGGAGCGCCGCGGCTGGTGCCGTGTCCTGATCGACGACCAGGTCTACGGAGCCGCGATCGGCGCGACGCGTGCCTGCGTCACCGTCACGAGATCCTGCGGTGTCAGCTTCACGTCGAGCCCCCGGCGGCCCCCGGACACCAGGACATGGTCTAGCTCCAGGGCCGAGGCATCGAGGACCACAGCGGCTTGGTGCCGCTGGCCCATCGGCGAGATCCCACCCAGCACGTAGCCCGTGCGTCTCTGCGCCACGACCGGGTCGGCCAGGGTGACCTTCTTGACGCCGAGCGCGGAGGCCAGGGCCCGCAGGTCGAGGGTCCCGGCGACGGGCACCACGCCGGCGGCCAGCGACTCGTCCGGCAAGGTCACCATCAGGGTCTTGAACACCACGGTGGCGTCCAGCCCGAGCTTCTCGGCGGCCTCCTCGCCGAAGCCCTGGCCGGATCGCTCGTCGTGCTCATACTCCAGCACCTCATGCGCGACGTCGGCCCGGTCCAGCACGCGCAGGGCGGGCGTCGACGCGGTGGGGGCGGGCTTCTGGCGGGCCATGTGGTGTCCGGCGCGACGAGCGGAGGCGTGTCCTGCTACCGCTTCACGCCGTCAGCTGGTCCGAGATGTTGCGCTTGATGCGCCCCAGCATGGCGGACATGCCCCGCAGCCGCAGGGGAGTCAGGGCCTTCTGGAGGCCCAAGCGGGTCGAGAGGTCCTCGGGGACGGCGAGCACCTCGTGGGCCGGCAGGCCGTTCAGGCTCTGGGACAGCACCGAGGCGAAGCCGCGGGAGGTCGGAGCCTCCGGCGGGGCGGAGACGAACAGGCGGACGATCGACTCGGCGGTGGGGCCGGCGTCGGACGCGGTGTGCTCCAGCTCCACGGCGAGGAACAGCGGTGTCTGGCACTCGGTGACCTGCTCCATCTGGTCCTGGTGACCGGCGTAGCGCTCGGGCAGCGCCGGCAGCTCCTCGGAGAACTCCAGCAGCAGTTCCAGCCGTTCCGGGTCTGGGACGGCCCGGAAGTCCTCGACGATCTCGTGGAGCTTCTCGGGGAGTTCGGTGGTGGTCATCGTGGAGTGGGTTTCCTTCCAGAGTGGTCTGCGGATCTATCGCTTCAACACCGCTGGGGTGCGATCTATGCCGCACCCCAGCCTAGTCCCGGCCGGCCTCGAGGCCAGCCGGGACCCTGCTCTGCCGGGGACTCTGCCGGGGACTCTGCCGGGACTCTGCCGGCGACCGGTCAGCGTCCGGCCGGAGCCTCGCCGCGCTCTTCACCCACGGCGATGGGCAGGCGCACGGAGTTGCCCCACTCGGTCCAGGAGCCGTCGTAGTTGCGGACCTTCTCATAGCCGAGGAGGTGGCGCAGCACGAACCAGGTGTGGGAGGACCGCTCGCCGATCCGGCAGTAGGCGACCACGTCGTCGGAGGTGCCGAGGCCGGCGTCGTCCTGGTAGATCTCCTCCAGTTCCTCGCGGGACTTGAAGGTGCCGTCCTCGTTGGCGGCCTTGGCCCATGGCACGGAGGCTGCGGTGGGGATGTGGCCGCCGCGCAGGGTGCCCTCCTGTGGGTAGCCGGCCATGTGGGTGGTCTCGCCGGTGTACTCGAGCGGCGAGCGGACGTCCACGAGGGGCTTGCCGAAGTGGTGGAGCACGTCCTCGCGGGAAGCACGCTCGGTGGAGTCGTCGCGTGCGGTGACGGGGTAATCGACCGGGGTCACCGAGGGGACCTCCCGGGTCGTCTCCCGGCCCTCGGCGATCCACTTGTCCCGGCCGCCGTCCATGAGGCGCGTGTCCGGGTGGCCGTAGAGCGTGAAGACCCACAGGGCGTAGGCGGCCCACCAGTTGGACTTGTCCCCGTAGAACACCACGGTCGTGTCCCGGTCGATGCCCTTGGAGCCGAGGACACGGGCGAACTCCTCCGGGCCGACGAAGTCCCGGGAGACCGGATCGTTCAGTTCGGTGTGCCAGTCGATCTTGAGGGCGCCGGGTACGTGGCCGGTGGAGTAGAGGAGGGTGTCCTCGTTGGACTCGAGAACGACGATCTTCTCGTGGTCCTCGTGGTTCCCACCCTGAACATGGTCGGCGACCCACTGGGTGGACACGAGCTTCTCCGGATGCGCATAGGCGGAGAAATCGGGGGAGCGGTCAGCGGCGAGGTCAGGTGAACTGGAAGATTCAGTGGTCATTCTCATACATTACGCCACGGGCCCCGGTGCTAATTAGTGAGGGTCGCCTTCATTGAAATCGGGTGACATCGGCCCACGGCCGCCGCCGGTAGAGTTACCGTCGTCATGGCCGGGTCGCACCGCCTGACCCAATCCGCCGCACCCCATCAGGATGGAGCCGCCCGTGGCTGAGACCGTTCACCTCGCAGACCGCACCCCCCAGGTGTCCGCCGAGGATCTGCTCGCCGGCTTCCACCCCTCGTACCGGTTCGGTGAGGTCTCCTTCGACACCTACATCCCGGACCCGGCCCACCCCTCACAGGCCGAGGCCGTGAGCCGTCTGCGCGAGTTCGCCGCCTCCATCAAGGGCGGGACTCGTGGCGGCAAGGGCAATGACAAGGGCAACGGTGGGGGACTGTTCGGTTTCCTCAAGGGCGGCAGGTCCGGCTCGGCCGGAAAATCCAAGGGCACGACGCCGGCCGCCGGCATTTACCTCGACGGCGGCTTCGGCGTGGGCAAGACCCACCTGCTGGCCTCCACGTGGCATGCCGCCCCGGGCCCCAAGGCGTTCGGCACCTTCGTCGAGTACACCAACCTCGTCGGCGCACTGTCCTTTCGTAGGGCCGTGGACGTGCTCAAGGAATACACTCTCGTCTGCATCGATGAGTTCGAACTGGACGATCCGGGTGACACCGTGTTGATGTCACGGCTGATGCGAGAGCTCTCAGACGCCGGGGTGAAGCTGGTAGCCACGTCCAACACCCTGCCCGGATCGCTCGGCGACGGGCGCTTCGCGGCCCAGGACTTCAAACGGGAGATCCAGGTCTTGGCCGATCAGTTCGACGTGATCCGGGTGGACGGCGAGGACTACCGCCACCGTGGTTTGACCGCGGCGCCGGATCCGTTGCAGGACGACCAGCTGTTGACCCTGCTGGCCGATCGGTTCCCGGATGCCGCCGTCGTGTCCGAGGACTCCTTCGAGGACCTGACGGCCAACCTGACGCGCGTGCACCCGAGTCGCTACCGCAAGCTCGTGGAGGATGTCGACGTGATGGTGCTGCACCACGTGGAGACCATCTCCGAGCAGGCCATGGCCCTGCGCTTCGTGGTCCTGGCCGACCGCCTCTACGACAAGGACGTGCCGGTCATCGCCTCGGGCGTGCCGTTCGACCGGCTGTTCACCGAGGAGATGATGAGCGGCGGGTATATGAAGAAGTACTTCCGCACCGTGTCCCGCATGACCGCCCTCGTCCGGGAAGGCCAGATGGGGGAGACGGGGCTGTAGGCCGGCTGAACGGCTCCCGGCTGGCTGAAGCTGTTGGGCGGGAGCTGCTGGCTGGGGGCCGCTTCCCCGCGAACTCACCGCGAACACAAAATCCCCCGACAACGGTGACCGTGGTCGGGGGATCTTCTCTTCATTTTCAGTGGAGCGGATGACGAGATTCGAACTCGCGACCTCCACCTTGGCAAGGTGGCGCTCTAGCCAACTGAGCTACATCCGCAGGACCAGGAAATCCTCACCAGGAGGATCAGTCCGTGCGCGATACTGGGATCGAACCAGTGACCTCTTCCGTGTCAGGGAAGCGCGCTACCGCTGCGCTAATCGCGCCCATGGGCCCCGGCGAACCGGAACTTCTGAGTTGCAGGTCCCCATCCTAACGGATGGAAACCGATGCGAGGTGGGGACGGGATTCGAACCCGCGTACACGGCTTTGCAGGCCGTTGCCTCGCCTCTCGGCCACCCCACCAGGGATTGGAGACTTGCGAGCGGATGACGAGATTCGAACTCGCGACCTCCACCTTGGCAAGGTGGCGCTCTAGCCAACTGAGCTACATCCGCACAGAAAACTGGTGACCGGAAAAACCAGTCACCGTGATTTCCAACGAGAGATGACTCTAGTGCACGTCAGGTGGGAACGTCCAATCGGGATCTTCCCCGGCGTGTTCCGGCCAGTTCCGGACATTTCCAGCCCGTTCCGGTCTGTTCTCTCGACCTACCGGCCGCTAACGTGTCCGTCGCAGTGGGAGAATGGATCATCATGACCCAACCTCAACTCGCCCACCAGACCGAATACGGACGCATGTATGCGCGGAGTCTGTCCGGCGTGCCCGAGGTTCCGTCCATCACCACGGTGATCTCGCAGCAGAACACCGACCTCAGCGGCTGGGTAGGCCATATGGCGGCGACCGCCGTGATCGAGGACCCCCGGCTGTCCCAGGCCGTCGGCTCCAAGCCGCAGCTGAAGACCGTGGCCAGGCAGGCCTCGAATGCGGCGGAGCGCTACCGGGACGAGGCGGCCGCCCGCGGGGACCGCGTCCACAACTACGCCGAGCAGGTCGGGCTGCACGCCCTCGGCCAGCCGCACCAGATGGCCCAGATGCGCGCGCTGCTCGCCGAGCACGGGGAGGGCGCCTACGCCGACCGGTTCGATGAATGGTGGGATCTCTACGATGTCCGGCCCCTCGCCACCGAGATCACCGTCTGGAACGGCACCGTCGGGTACGCCGGGACCCTGGACCTGGTCGCCTCCATCGGTGGCCGCACCTGCATCATCGACTACAAGACCAAGGGCACCACGCGGGACGGGCGCGTCAAACCCCTCGACGCCAAGGTCGTCATGCAGCTCGTGGCCGGGTTGAAGGCGGAGGAGTCCCTTGTGGACCCCGCGGCCGGGACCTGGGAACCGTGGAAGTACGGCGATGCGCCGTTGCTGCTGGGGGTGGCCGTCGGGCAGACCGAGGTCGTCGCCCACCAGGCCAACCCCCAGGTGTTGCCGGACCACTGGCGCAAGTTCTGGTCGCTCCGCCAGGTCTGGGGATACTCCCAGGCCGCGGACGGCGCCGGCCCGGCGCTGCGACCCATCGGCCCCCCGCCCGCCACCAGCGTGCCAACCGCCACCAGCGTGCCAACCGCCACCGTGCCAGCAGCGTCCCCGGTGCCCGGGGCGCAGATACAGTAGTCGCCGTGACTGTCCTGCCCATCCGCATCGTTCCCGATCCCGTACTGCGCACTCTCGCCGACCCCGTGCCGGTCGGCCGTCGAAACCTCCACGCATTGGTGCGGGACATGTTCGAGACTATGGACGACGTCGGAGGCGTGGGTCTCGCCGCCCCGCAGGTCGGCGTGGGGTTGAGGATCTTCACCTTCGATGTGGAGGGCCAGCGCGGCCACGTGGTCAACCCGGTCCTGGAGACTTCGGGGGACCAACTGACCGAACCGGGGGAGGGCTGCCTGTCCGTGCCGGGACTGCGCTACCACCCCGAGCGCTTCGCGGAGGCAGCCGTCACGGGCGTCGACCAGGATGGGAACCCGGTGAGCTATCGGGGCGAGGGCCTGACCGCCCGTTGCTTTCAGCACGAGGTCGACCACCTCGACGGCATGCTCTACATCGACCGACTCACCGGTGAGGACCGCAAGGATTCCCGCCGCAAGCTCCGCGATCCCGGCTACGGCCGCATCACCGGCTCCACCCGGGCCGACCGCGCGTCCACCATCGGCTCCAGCTTCGGAGGTTCACTGTGAACGCTGCACCGACCACTGAACCGACCACTGCACTGAGCGGGAACTCCCGCTACCGGATCCTGTTCGCCGGAACTCCGGACACCGCCGTCCCGTCGCTGGACGCCCTGGTGGGCGCCGGCTTCACGATCGCCGCCGTGCTGACCCGGCCGGATGCGCTGGTGGGCCGCAAGCGCGTCCTCACCCCGTCGCCGGTGGCCGCCCGTGCGGCGGAGCTGGGTCTGCCGATCCTCCGTGCCTCCCGCCTGACCGGCGACGCCGGACGGGAGACCCTCGGCCGGATCGCCGCGCTGGACCTGGACGCGGCCGCCGTCGTGGCCTACGGCGCCCTGGTGCCCGCGGCCGGCCTGGAGATGCCGCGCCACGGCTGGGTGAACCTGCACTTCTCCTTGCTGCCCGCCTATCGGGGTGCCGCACCGGTGCAGCATGCCGTGATCGACCAAGCCGCTCAGACCGGTGCATGCGTCTTCCAATTGGAGGAAGGGCTCGACACCGGGCCCGTGTTCTCGCGCCTGGAGCGTGACCTGCAGCCTGGAGAGACATCCGGCGCGGTGCTCGCCGACCTGGCGGTCTCGGGTGCGGAGCTGCTCGCGAACACGATGGGCGCCATCCTGACCGGTACGGCCACGGCTGAACCGCAGCGTGGGGAGCCCAGCCTCGCCCCCAAACTGAACCAGGCGGACGGATTCGTCGATGCCGCACGGCCTGCGGCCGCCGTCGCCGCGCGGATCAACGGCACCACGCCGGAGCCCGGTGCCTGGGCCTTGCTGGAGATGGCATCGGCACCAGCTGAAGAGGCCGGAGAGCGGCCCGCGCAGCAGCGGGTCAAGCTCCTCGGGGCCGTTCCGGAGGAGCTTCCCGAAGGCACTGCTGACCTCCCGCTCGGAGACCCATTGCCCGGTCATCTGCACCGCGGCCGCACGGCGGTGCATCTGCAGTGCGCCGACGGGACGGTGCGGCTGGTGCAGGTCCAGCCGGCCGGCAAGAAACCGATGTCCGCGGCCGATTGGGCGCGGGGCCTGCCGGAGGGCACCCGGTTCCAGGCCGAAGCCACGGCAGAGACAGCGACTGAAGGACCATGATGAGCGAGCAGGGCAAGGGCCGCCGGCCAGGACAGCCAGGAAAATCAGGCGGGTCTGGTCGGCCGGAACGCCGCCAGGAGCAGCGTGGCCAGGGCCAGGGCCAGGGCCAGGATCAAGGCCAAGGACGCAACGAGCGCCGCAATGACCAGGGCCGCACCCGCAACCGCGGGACGTCGGGCGGCCCCCGGCAGTACTCGGCATCGGCGCCGTCGCAGCGTCGCCGGTCCGCGGACCCGTCCCGGCTGGCGGCCTTCGAGACGCTCACCGCGGTCAGCAGGGACGACGCCTACGCGAACCTCGTGCTGCCGGGACGGATCGCCGCCCACCGGCTGGACAAGCGGGATGCCGGTTTCGCGACCGAACTGACCTACGGCGCCCTGCGCGGACAGGGCTTCTACGACGCCGTGTTGGCCACCTGCGTGGACCGCCCGCTGGACCAGCTCGACCGTCCCGTCCTGGATGCCCTGCGGCTCGGCGCCCACCAGCTGCTCGGCATGCGGGTGCCGTCCCATGCGGCCCTGGACTCGACGGTCTCCCTGGTGCGCGACCAGATCGGTGCCGGCCCCTCCGGACTCGTCAACGCCGTCCTCCGCAAGGTCACCGCCCGGGACCGCGAGGCGTGGCTCGACCAACTGGCTCCCGTGGACGAACAGACCGGTGCCGCCTCGGACGACGCCCTGGCCATCCGTCACTCGCACCCGCAGTGGATCATCCGGGCCCTGCGTCAGTCGTTGGCCACCCACGGGCGCCCCGCCGAGGGGCGGACAGCTGAGCTGGAAGCCCTGCTGGAGGCGGACAATGCCGCCCCGGTGGTCAACCTGGTGGCCCTGCCCGGAGTGGGGGACCTGCGGCCCGTGATCGAGGCCGGCGCGGAACCGGGACCGTTGGCACCGGGCTCGGCCCTCTACCGCGACGGCGATGCCGGCCGGTTGCCCGGCGTGAAGGAGGGCACCATCCGCGTGCAGGACGTGGGCTCCCAGCTCACGGCCCGTGCCCTGGCGGTGGTCCCCGTGGGGAATGGCGCGCCGGAACGCTGGCTCGACCTCTGCGCCGGCCCCGGCGGCAAGGCGGCCCTGCTGGCCGCGTTGGCCCGCGAACAGGGGGCGACGCTGCTGGCCAACGAGCCGGCCGAGCACCGGGCCCGGCTCGTGGAGAACGCCCTGGCCGCCGTGCCGGGAGGGTCAGGCGACACCTGGTCCATCCGCTGTGGAGACGGCCGGGACCTGGGGACGGAGCAGCCTGAGGCCTTCGACCGGATCTTGGTGGATGCACCGTGCACCGGGCTGGGCGCTCTGCGCCGCCGGCCGGAGTCCCGGTGGCGGCGTCAGCCCTCGGACCTGGGGCCCCTGACCGAGCTGCAGCGCCAATTGCTGGACTCAGCGGTGGGTGCGCTGAAGGCCGGCGGCGTCCTGGGGTATGTGACCTGTTCGCCGCATCCGGCCGAGACGGTGTTCCAGGTCCAGGATGTGCTCAAGCGCCATCCCGGACTGGAGCTGCTGGACACGACCGGTTACCTGACGGAGGTGGCACCGGCTCTGACGGACGCCGGCAGTGCGCCGGCCGAGCGTCCTGCCGATTCCGGAGCCCACGCCACCGGCAATACCAGCCAGCTGTGGCCCCACCTGCACGCCACCGACGCCATGTTCATGGCCCTGTTCCGGAAGGTGGCGTCGTGAGCCACGCCATGCCCCACCACGCGGAGCATTCCCGTGGCATCCACATCCACCCGTCCATCCTGTCGGCCGACTTCGCCCGGCTGGCCGAGGAACTCGCGCGGATCCGGAATGCCGACGCCGTGCACGTGGACGTCATGGACAACCACTTCGTGCCGAACCTGACGCTCGGGCTGCCCGTGGTCCAGGCCATCCGCCGGGCCACCGACCTGCCCCTGGACGTGCACTTGATGATCCAGGACGCAGACCGCTGGGCACCCGCCTATGCGGAGGCCGGTGCCGAGTCGGTGACCTTCCATGCGGAGGCCGCCGCGGCACCCATCCGGCTGGCCCGGGAACTGCGCTCCCACGGGTCCCAGGCGGGCATGGCGCTGAAGCCGGCGACCGCCGTCGAGCCCTATCTGGACATGCTCGAGGAGCTGGACCTGCTGTTGCTCATGACAGTGGAACCGGGCTTCGGCGGACAGCCGTTCCTCGACGTGGTCCTTCCGAAGATCCGGCGGGCCCGAGAGGCGCTGGACGGCTCCGGCGTCCCGGTGGCCCTGCAGGTGGACGGCGGCGTCACCCGGGACACCATTATGCGCGCCGCCGAGGCCGGGGCGGACGTGTTCGTGGCGGGCTCGGCCGTCTACGGGGCCGAGGACCCGGAAGCCGCAATTGACGAATTGAGAAGCGCTCCGCTCCGCTGAGGGCGGACAAGGAGTGCGTTGTGGCACAATCGTGTCAACGTGCTCCGGGGTCGGTGTAAATCCGAACCGGCGGTCAAAGTCCGCGACCCGCGCGTCGACCCACACCCGTGGCCCTCGACCAGCGGTTGAACCGGTGGAATTCCGGTACCGACAGTTAAAGTCTGGATGGGAGAAGCACGTGCAGCACCGCCGTTCCGGTGGGTGTGGTGTCGCGGTAGCCGATGAGGGCTACCCGGGACCACCCCGTGGGAGGGGCGAATCCGCAGCATGATCCCCCGGAGCCGCCGCGTTCCGAAGGAGGATTCATGGATTTCATGCGGTGGCTCGTCGAACTCTTCAATTGGTACATCCCGGTCGCCGGCGGCGGCCTGTTGATGCGAGAAGTGGTCGGCAACATCTTCGGTCTGGCCTCGGCCCTGGGCGGCATGCGCCGCAAGGTCTGGGCCTGGCCCATCGGCATCATCGGCAACGTCATCCTGCTCACGGTGTTCCTGTCCAGCCTGTTCGGCGGGGCTGACGCCGCGAACCTGCTGGGACAGGCCGGTCGCCAGATCATGTTCATCACCGTCTCGGTCTACGGCTGGGTGCAGTGGCGCCGCGCCAAGGCCGAACGCGCCGGGGACGATACGGCGATCGCCCCGCAGTGGGCCGGGCTGAAGGCCCGCATCGGGATCGTGGTGACCATGGTGATCGGCACTCTCGCCCTCACGCCGCTGTTCACGGCGCTGGGGTCCTACGAACCGGTCTGGGCGGATGCGTGGACGTTCGTCGGCTCGCTCATCGCCACCTACGGCATGGCCCGCGGCTGGGTCGAGTTCTGGCTGGTGTGGGTGGCGGTCGACGTTGTCGGGGTGCCGCTGCTCTTCAGCGCCGGTTACTACGCGAGCGCGTTCATGTACATGTTCTACGGGGCCTTCACCCTCGTCGGCTTCTTCGTCTGGGTCCGGGCGAAGGCGAATGAGAAGCCCGAAGTCGAGACGGTCATGCCGGACCCGACGGTGCGTGTCCCATGACGGCATCCGGCCACATGGTCACCGGCAGCCAGGCCGCTGGTGCCGAGGAGGCGTTGGCCCTGGCTGTGGCGGAGGCCCTCCGGGGGGTCCGGGGCGCCAATCCACTCGTGGGGGCGATCATCACCGCCCCCGACGGCAGGGTGCTCGCCTCCGGGTATCACCGGGGCCGGGGCACCGCCCATGCCGAGGTCGACGCCCTGGCCGGATTCGACCGTTTCCCCGAGTCCACCTCGAACCCGAGGATCGACCCCGCGGACGCCACCCTCTGGATCACCCTGGAGCCCTGCGACCACACCGGCAGCACCGGCCCCTGCACCGAAGCCATCCTCGCCTCCGGGATCCGCCGGGTGCGGTACGCGGTGGCGGACCCCACCGGGCCCGACGGCGGCGGCGCAGCCCGGCTACGCAGCGCCGGTCTCGAGGTGGACCAGGTCCACCCGGAGCAGGTGCGCCGTGCCGGTGCCGACGACCTCAATCGCCGCTGGATGCTGGCACGTGACGCCGGACGTCCCTTCGTCACGGCACACCTCGCCCAGTCCCTGGACGGTCGCGTGGCCGCCGCCGACGGCACCAGCCAGTGGATCACCGGACCCGAATCCCGGCGGCATGCCCACCGGGTGCGTTCCCGGGTGGACGCGATTATCGCCGGGACCGGGACCGTGCTGGCGGACGACCCGCGGCTGACGGCCCGGGATGAAGACGGCCGTGACTTGCCCCTCCAACCGGTCCCGGTGGTGCAGGGCCGCCGGGCCGTTCCCGCCGGGGCGGCCCTGCGGGGTGGCGGCCCCTGGATCCACGTCGCGAGCCATGACCCTCAGACGGTCCTGGATCGGCTGAGTGCCGGAGACCACGCCGACGCCACCTCCCGGCCCCGATCGTGGCCCCACGGCAGCTCCGGCCCGGGCCATGTCCTGATCGAGGGCGGCCCCACCGTACTGTCGGCCTGGATGGGGGCCGGCCTCGTCGATGAACTGTTCCTCTACCAGGCACCCCTGGTCCTCGGCTCCGGCCCGGCCGGACTGGATCTGCCCCAGCACACCACCCTGTCCCACGCCCTGCGCCTGACGCTGGACCCTGCTGAGAACGGCGCCCTCAGCCGTCTCGGAGACGACCTCCTGCTCCACTATGCGGCGACCTAGAGCCAGAGCCAGAGCCGCGCGCTGCACCGACCCCTTGACCCATCACGGACTTCCCGGAGGGAACCCCATGTTTACCGGAATCATCACCGAGCTCGGCACCATCACCGAGCTCGAACACCGCCCCGACCAGGACTCGGCGCGGCTCACCATCCACGCCCCGGCCTCGAGCGTCGATCTTCCCCTGGGGGGATCCCTCGCCGTCAACGGCACCTGCCTCACCGCCACGGAGAACTCCACCGGCTCGGTCGTCGTCGATGTCATCGGTGAGACGTTGCGCCGGACCGCCATCGGCGATCTGCAAGCGGGGGACCGAGTCAACCTGGAACGCTGCATGCCCGCCTCGGGCCGCTTCGACGGCCATATCGTCCAGGGCCATGTCGATGGCACCGGGACCATCGCCAAGATCGAGGTCCACGGCTCGTGGCGCCAGGTCCGCATCTCCTTGCCGCCCGGGCTGGGCCGCCTGGTCGCCGAGAAGGGGTCCATTGCCGTTGACGGTGTCTCCCTGACCGTCACGGCCGTCAACGACGTGAGCCGGCTTCCGGAGTCGGAGGCCCCGGCCGGGGCCCCGGCCGGAGCCGCCCACGACTGGTTCGAGATCGGTCTCATCCCCGCCACCCTGGCGGAGACCACCCTCGGCACCCGCAGCCTGGGGGATCGGGTCAATCTCGAGGTCGATGTCGTGGCCAAGTACGCCGCCCGGCTGACGGATCATGACCGTGCCAGTGCCAGTGCCGGTGCCACCGCAGCGCAGGAGGTGACGAGATGAAGCCCTCAACACCGGCGAACCAGGCACCGGTGAACCAGGCAGCGGCGAATCACGAACAGCCGATCCGCCTGGACCCGATCGAGACGGCGGTCGCGGCCATCGCCGCCGGCCGGGCCGTCGTCGTGGTGGATGACGCAGACCGCGAGAATGAGGGTGACATCGTCTTCGCCGCGGACGCCGCCACCCCGGAGATCGTGGCCCTGACCGTGCGCTACACCTCGGGCGTGCTGTGCGCGCCGATGCCGGCCGACGTCGCCGGGCGCCTGGACCTGCCGCCCATGACCGCGCGCAACGAGGACCCGAAGGGCACCGCATACACCGTGTCCTGTGATGCGATCGCCGGCACCACCACGGGCATCTCCGCCGCAGACCGCGCGACCACGCTCAAGGTGCTGGCCGACCCGTCGGCCACCGCCGATCTGGTCAGCCGACCCGGGCATGTCTTCCCGCTGGTGGCGGCCGCCGGTGGGGTGGCCGAGCGGCGTGGACACACCGAGGCAGCCGTGGAACTGAGCCGGCTCGCCGGGCGGGCCCCGGTGGGGGCCATCGCAGAACTCGTCAACGACGACGGCTCCATGATGCGCCTGCCCGCCCTGCGCCGCTTCGCCGATCGGCACCGGTTGCCGCTGGTCTCGATCGAGGACCTCGTGGCGTATCTGACCGCCGACGGTGACGAGCCCCGTGGAGGGCAGGGTGTCCAGCACAGCGGTGAATCCAGTCACCGGTCCAGCCTGCAGGACGATGGCGAACCAGTGGACGAACCTGACACCAGCACTCCGACGGTGAACCTGCCCACCCGCTACGGCACGTTCCAGGTGTCGGTCCACCCCGATCAGGAGACCGGCGCTGAGCATGTGGTGCTCCAGGCACCGGGCGCCGGCACCACCGCGCCGGGCGTCGAGGGTCCGCTCGTCCGGTTGCATTCCGAGTGCCTGACGGGGGACGTCTTCGGTTCGGAACGCTGCGACTGCGGCGCCCAGCTCGACCATGCCCTGCGGCAGGCCATGGCGGAGGGTGGCACCGTGATCTACCTCCGCGGCCATGAAGGGCGGGGCATTGGCCTGGCCAACAAGATCCTGGCCTATGCACTGCAGGACTCCGGACTCGACACCGTCGCCGCGAACGAGCATCTCGGCCTGCCCGCGGACGCCCGCAGCTACCGGTCCGCCGCCGCGATCCTGCGCCGGCTCGGACTGGACCGCATCCGGCTGGTGACCAACAACCCGGACAAGTCGGAGCAACTGGAACGGGAGGGGATCGAGGTGGCGGAGATCATCCCCAGCCCAGCGCCCGTCACCGAGCACAACCGCGGCTACCTGACCACCAAGCGGGACCGCATGGCGCACCGGCTCTCCGGCGACCTCGTGCCGCAGCAGGCGAGCACCAGGGGTGGGGCACCGGCCACATCACCGGCAGCAACATCACCCGCAACCACACCTACTTCTACTTCTACTTCTACAGGAGGCACAGCATGAGCGGTCACGGAGCACCCCAGGGGCTGAACGCAACACTCGGCGAGAAACTCGCGGGGAATTTCACGACGGCGGCCGGCGCCGCGGACGCGAAGGGCCCCCTGCGCGTCGCCGTGGTGGCGGCCCAGTGGCATGAGCAGGTCATGGAGGGACTGCTGGCCGGCGCCCGTCGAGCGGCCGCAGACGTGGTGGCGGCAGCGCAGCCGGTGGCTGGGGCCGGGATCGAGGTCGTGGAGTTCCGCGTCCCCGGGACCTTCGAACTGCCCGTGGCGGCGGCCCGGCTGGCCCCCCGTTTCGACGCGCTGGTGGCCCTCGGCGTCGTGATCCGGGGTGGAACACCACACTTCGACTACGTCTGCTCCGGGGCGACCCAGGGTCTGGTGGACGTTTCCGTGCGCACCGGGACCCCCATCGGCTTCGGGGTGCTGACCTGTGATACCGAGGAGCAGGCCCTGGACCGGGCCGGGCTCGAGGGGTCCAGTGAGGACAAGGGGTATGAGGCGTTCCAGGCGGCCATTCTGACGGAACTGGCGCTGCGCTGAGCGGTGGCTTCTGCGTCACATTGGACGGGCACGGTCAGAGGCACTGCCCGGCGGTGGCTACGCTGGGAGGGTGAAAACCTTCGATGATCTCTTTGCCGAGCTGAGCCGGAAGGCCGAGACCCGGCCGGAAGGCTCCGGGACCGTGACCGAACTCGACTCCGGGGTCCATGGGATCGGCAAGAAGGTCGTGGAGGAGGCCGCCGAGGTGTGGATGGCCGCCGAATACGAGTCGAAGGACGAGGCGGCCGAGGAGATCTCCCAACTGCTCTACCACCTGCAGGTCATGATGATCGCCAAGGGCCTGACCCTTGAGGACGTCTACCGCCACCTCTGAGGAGTCCCGGCCGCGCGCCGACCACCTCACCATCCGCCGCACCACCCACCACACCAGGAGAACCAGCACCCATGCTGCGCATCGCCGTTCCCAACAAGGGCGCCCTGTCCGAGGCCGCCCGAGACATGCTCCAGGAAGCCGGATACCTCCAGCGGAGGGACACCAAGGAACTGGTCATGATGGACCCGGAGAACCAGGTGGAGTTCTTCTACCTGCGGCCCCGGGACATCGCGGTTTACGTGGGACAGGGCACCCTGGACATCGGTCTGACCGGACGGGACCTCTTCCAGGATGCCCAGGTCGGCGGGTCCGCGGAAGAGATCATGGCCCTGGGCTTCGGCAAATCGACCTTCCGCTTCGCCGCCCCGATCGGCCGGTTCTCCTCACAGGCGGACCTCGCGGGAAAGCGCATCGCCACCAGCTATGACGGGCTGCTCGAGGACTACCTCGCCACCCAGTCCGTGAAGCCGGAGATGATCGTGCACCTCGACGGGGCCGTGGAGTCCTCGGTCAACCTGGGCGTCGCGGACGCCATCGCGGACGTGGTGGAGACCGGCAGCACGCTCAAGGCCGCCGGCATGGAGACCTTCGGGGAACCGATCATGCACTCCGAGGCCATCATCATCGGTCAGACCGGGCGCCGCCCCGAAGGCCTCGACGTCCTGTTGCGGCGCCTGCAGGGTGTCCTGGTGGCCCGCCGCTACGTCATGATCGACTATGACGTGAGCCGGGCGAACCTGGACCGCGCCTCCGCCGTGACCCCCGGCCTGGAATCGCCGACCATCTCCCCGTTGCAGGACGAGAACTGGGTCGCGGTGCGTTCCATGGTCAAGAAGGGGGATACCAACAAGGTGATGGATGAACTCTATGACCTGGGCGCCCGCGCCATCCTGGTCTCCGCCATCCACGCCATCCGTATCTGATCCAGAATCACCCGAGGAAGTGCCCATGTCCGTCGCCGTACGCGTGATCCCCTGCCTGGATGTCGATGCCGGTCGGGTCGTCAAGGGTGTCAATTTCGCGGCCCTCCGGGACGCCGGCGACCCGGTCGAACTGGCCCGACGCTACAACGAGGCCGGCGCCGACGAGCTGACCTTCCTGGATGTCACCGCCTCCACCGCCGACCGGGCGACGACCTACGAGGTGGTTTCCCAGACCGCCGAGGAGGTCTTCATCCCGTTGACCGTCGGCGGGGGCGTGCGCAGCGTCGACGACGTGGCCCGGCTGCTGAGGTCCGGCGCGGACAAGGCGTCGATCAACACCGCGGCCGTGGCCCGGCCGGAGGTCATCAACGAGATCACCCAGCGCTTCGGATCACAGGTCCTCACGCTGTCCCTCGACGCCCGCCGTACGGACGACCCGTCGGTGGGATCCGGCTACGAGGTCACCACCCACGGCGGTCGCCAGGGTACCGGGATCGACGCCGTCGAATGGTGCCGGGAGGCTTCAGAGCGCGGAGTGGGGGAGATCCTGCTGAACTCCATCGACGCCGACGGCACCAAGGAGGGCTTCGATCTGGACATGATCCGCGCCGTGCGCGCCGTCACCACCGTGCCCCTCATCGCCTCGGGGGGCGCCGGCGCACCGGAGCACTTCCCGCCGGCCATCGAGGCCGGGGCGGACGCCGTGCTGGCCGCCTCGATCTTCCACTTCGGACCCGTGGACATGATCTCCCGGGTCAAGGCCGCCATCAGGGAGGCCGGCTATCCCGTCCGCTGACGCCCCCGTTCCCTCCCCGGTCGAGTTGCAGCGCCTGACCCTCCTGGGCTGGCCGGCCATCGAGTCCCAGGAGGTCGACGGCTGGTCCGTGCGTTTCTCGTCCGGCATCACACGGCGCGCCAACTCCGTGGTGTCTGCGACGATGCCGACGTCCGTGGCGCAGATCGAGGCCGCCGTGGACGTGGTCGAGCGGCGAAGCGCCGAGCGCTGGCTGGCTCCGACCTTCCAGCTGTGGCTGCCGGCGTCGGGATCCTGGCTGGAAGGCTATTCGGAAGGCTCTGCCCAAGGCTCTGCCGCGGGCCTCACTGCCACGGCACACCTGGAGTCCGAAGCGTTCTTCGAGGGCCAGCAGCGCCTGGGCGACCTCTTGGAGCGCCGCGGCTACGAGGCCGTCGCCCCGACCGACGTGCTGTGGATGGACCGGGAGGACCTCCCGGCGGACGCCGAGTGGGACCGGCGCATCCTCGTCAACGAGACCCTCAGCGACGAGTGGCTGGAGGCCTATGTGAGCCGGGACGCGGGCAGTGGACCGTCCGGGGACGACTCCGCCAGCAGGATGGTCCACCGCCGCCTGCTCGGGGGAGGTCGCAGCCGGTTCTACAGCTGCCTGGACGAGGACGGGAACATCGCAGGCGGAGCGAAGGTCTCGCTGGTGACCCCAGAGGGCTCCTCGACCACCTGTGCGGGAATCTATGCGCTGTGGGTCCGTGAGGACCGGCGCGGGCGTGGACTCTCGGCCCTCCTGCTGGACGCCATCTTCAACCACCTCGTCCGGCTGGACGTCTCAGGGTGCTGGCTGCAGGTGGAGGAGCGGTCCACCCGGGCGCGAGCCGTCTACCAGGCGGCCGGCTTCTCGACGGTGGCGCGATACCGGTACCTCACCCGCGCCCACTGACGCGTTCCCTCCGCCTCAGTTCACCCGACTCCGTCCGCCCGCCTCAGTTCACCCGCCTCAGTCCAGCAGCACCAGGGCGTGGTCACGGCGGCCGAACGCATGCAGCACGAGCTCCCCGGCCGGGCCGGAGACGGTGCGAGTCTCCTCGTCCTTGCCGGCGGGGCGGGCCACCACGCGCTGGCCCGTACTGCGGGCCAGGACAACGCCGGTCGGCTCGGTGCGGTACATCATCCGTGCCCGGCGGCCGAACTCGGTGAACAGGGCATTGGCGTAGTCATCGGCGAGGTGGCGCGGGGCCCAGCGGTCCTGGGCACGCCGCACATCCTCGGTGTGGACGAAGAACTCGAGCAGGTTCGTGGCCTGAGCGGCCCGTCGGGCTGCCGTGGACGCCTGGATGGTCTGGGCGAGTCTCGAGGCCCGCGGGTTCTGGCGCAGTCGTGCCGGTGGCTGCGGCCCCGAGGCCACCCGGTCCACGAGCTGTTGGTAGGCGTGCGGCGAGGACGAGGCGGCACCGAGTTCCATGGTCTTCCGCTCCAGGGTGCGGGCCAGGGGACGTAGGACCAGACCGGCCACGAGCGGTGAACGCTCCCGCAGGACGATATGGGCCGCGAGGTGCTCCGTCTGCCATCCCTCGCACAGGGTGGGCCGGCCGGGGCCGGCGGCCAGGAGTGACTCGACGAGTGCATCTCGAGAGGCCGCGGTGAAGTCGCGTCCAGGTGTCTGGCCGGTGGCCCGGTCGGCGTGGTTACCCATAACAGGGACAACGCTACACGGAGCCTAGACTGGATCACCATGGACAACACCGCCTCCGCCGATGTGGCACTCGACCCGGCGATCGCCCAACGGCTCAAGAAGACGCCCGACGGCCTCGTCGCCGCCATCGCCCAGCAGCACGACACCGGTGAGGTGCTGATGCTGGGTTGGATGGATGAGGAGGCCCTGCGGCGCACCCTGGCCTCCGGCCGGGCCACCTACTATTCACGGTCCCGGCAGGAGTACTGGCGCAAGGGGGACACCTCCGGCCACGTCCAGGAGGTCCGGGCCGTGGCCCTGGACTGCGACGGCGACGCGCTGCTCGTGCAGGTCGCTCAGACCGGCGCCGCCTGCCACACGGGCACCCGTACGTGTTTCGACGGACGGCAGCTGCCGCTCTCCGGTCCTGACCGGCTTGAGCGTACCGATGACTCCCCGACACCCACAGCGAAGGAGACCGCCAAAGATGCGTGAGCTCGGTACCATCACTCCCTCCGCGGAGGACTTCGAGAACCTCGCCGGTCACCACCGGGTCATCCCGGTGACCCTGACGGTGCTGGCGGACGGACTGACTCCGGTCGGCATCTACCGCCGCCTGGCCGCGGACGAGCCCGGCACCTTCCTGATGGAGTCAGCCGCCCAGGGCGGCGTCTGGTCCCGCTACTCCTTCATCGGGGCGGGCAGCGCGGCAACGCTGACCACGCGACGAGAGGGAGAGGGAGAGGGAGAAGAAGAGGGCGCCGTGGCCCACTGGCTGGGGGAGCCCCCGGCAGGACTGCCCACCGAGGGCGACCCGATCGAGGTGCTCCGGGCGACCCTGGACCTGCTGTCCACTGACGTACGCCAGGGACTGGGTCAGGACCTGCCCAACCTGCTCTCCGGGATGGCTGGTTTCCTCGGCTGGCCCACGGTGCGCCGCTGGGAACAGCTGCCAAGCCCGCCGCCCGACGACCTCGGGCTGCCGGAGATGGCCATGAACCTCATCACGGACCTCGCCGTGCATGACACCGTGGACGGCACCGTGACCCTCGTGGCCAACGCCATCAACCACAACGGCCTGGCCTCCGGCGCCCCGGAAGCGTGGGCGGACGCCGAGGAACGACTGCGTTCGATGGCGGCCCGGCTCATCGGTCCTGCCCGGCCCGCCACCCCGGCCTCTGCGGGGGACGTTCCAGCCGAGGGCGTCCCCGCCCAAGGTGCTCCGGGCAGCGGTGACCCGGTGTCCGTCGCCCCGCGGGACTGGCTGGACCTTGGCGTCTCGGCCCACGTCCACGACTCGTGGACTCACGAGGGCTTCCTGGACGCCGTCGCCCGCGCCCAGCAGGCCATCGTGGACGGTGAGGTCTTTCAGATCGTCGTCTCGCGCCGCTTCTCCGCACCGACCACGGCCAGTGGCCTGGACATCTACCGCGTCCTGCGCGCCATGAACCCCAGCCCGTACATGTACCTGTTCTCGTTCGAGAAGCCCGGGCCCGACGGCGGCCGGTACCAGATCATCGGCTCCTCGCCGGAGGCGCTGGTCACCGTCAACGACGGCTCGGTGATCACCCACCCCATCGCCGGATCACAGCCCCGCGGAGCCACCGTGGAGGACGACCACCTGCACGAGAAGCTGCTGGTCAATGATCAGAAGGAACGGGCGGAGCACCTGATGCTCGTGGACCTCTCCCGGAACGACCTGTCCAAGGTCTGCGTGCCCGGCAGCGTGTCCGTCACCCAGTTCATGGAGGTGGAGCGGTTCAGCCACATCATGCATCTGGTCTCCCACGTGGAGGGCCGGCTGGAGCCAGGGCAGAAGGCCCTGGACGTCCTGGCCGCCGCCTTCCCCGCCGGCACCCTGTCCGGAGCGCCGAAGCCGCGGGCCCTCCAGCTGCTGGATGAGTGGGAACCCCAGGAGCGGGGCCCCTACGGGGGCGTGGTGGGCTACTTCGACCTGGCCGGCAACATGGACATGGCCATCAACATCCGCGCGGCGACCCTCGTGGACGGGACGGCCTACGTGCAGGCCGGCGCCGGGATCGTGGCCGATTCCGATCCGGAGACGGAGGCCGCAGAGACGGTGACCAAATCGAGCGCCCCGATGCGGGCCGTCCTCGCAGCGGGACTACTGACCACGCTGGACCCGGAGGTGACGCCATGATGCTGAAGAGGCGCACCGCTGTCCTGTGGGCCATCGCCGCCGGGGCCATCATCCTCGGCACCGGGGCCCAGACCTGGATCGAGTCGACCCAGATCTCCGGGCTGCCGGGAGACTCGGTGACGACCACCGGGAACCAGGCGGCCGCCGTCGTGCCCGCCATGGCCCTCGTCGGGATGGCCGCCGGCATCGCCCTGTCCATGGCCCGCCGGATCGGCCGGTGGATCACGGCGCTGCTCCTGCTCCTCGCGGGGGCGGCAACCGCCTGGTCCTCCGTCCAGGCGGCTCTCGATCCTGCGGCCGCAGCCCATCCCCAGGTCTCCGAGGCCAGCGGCACCACCGCCGACGCGGGTTCCTACGCCGTCACCGTGTGGCCGTGGCTGACCCTCGTCGGCGGCATCCTGCTGTTCCTCTGCGGTCTCGCGGTGCTCCTCTCCGGCCGACGGTGGACCACCAGCCGCCGCTATGAGGCCGCACCGGCCGCCGGAACAGCCACCGGAGCGACCGGCACCGCGTCCGCCGCGGAGTCCACGCCGGCGGACGGGGAAGATCTCGACGAGATCGACGCCTGGGACGAGCTCAGCCGCGGCCAGGATCCCACCTGATCGAGACGGGGCGAGACCTGCGGGTCCGGCACTGACTTCCGTGGCAGAATGAAGCACAGACCTGATCAGCTGCCGCATTCCTGGAACGCGGGCAGTGCTGGCCTGGATAGACCTGGATATACCTGGAACGAAAGGGACGGTCCATGACCACCTCGCACCGCACCACTGACGACGATCTCGTCCTGAACGACCCGACCCACGCCGAGCCGCTCGGCCACGGCAACTCGCCGGCCGCGTGGACGCTGGTGCTGCTGATCCTCGCCGGAACCCTGCTGGCCGGCGTCGGCATGCTGGCCGACCTGTTCGTCCTGGTCATCGCCGGTGCCGTCGTCGCGGTGGCCGGACTCGTCGCCGGGTTCATCATGAGCAAGGCCGGCAAGGGCACCAAGGGTCACGCCGAGCCCGCTCGGCACTGATGGCCACCGTTCTCGACGAGATCATCGTCGGGGTCCGCGCCGACCTCGCCGAACGCCGCCGTGCGGTCTCCCTGGACGCCATCCGGTCCCTGGCGGCCGAGGCCACGGACCGGTCACCGGCCCGGGACGCCTACGCCGCCCTCGGCGGGGGACGTACCGACCCGCAGGGCATCCGCATCCTCTCCGAGGTCAAGCGGTCCAGCCCCTCCAAGGGTGCCCTGGCGGACATCGCCTCCCCGGCGGACCTGGCCCGGAGCTATGAGGCCGGTGGAGCCGCCGCCATCTCCGTGTTGACGGAACAGCACCGCTTCGGCGGCTCCCTCGCCGATCTGGATGCCGTCCGGGCGGCGGTGGACATCCCGGTGCTGCGCAAGGACTTCACGGTGGACGAGTACATGATCCACGAGGCCCGGGCCCACGGGGCCGACCTGGTCCTGCTCATCGTGGCCGCCCTGGACGACGCCCAGCTGACGGAGTACCTCGCCGTCACCCACGAACTCGGGATGAACGCCCTGGTCGAGGCGCACACGGTCGAGGAGATCGAGCGTGCCATGGCCGTGGGCGCCCGGATCGTCGGAGTCAACGTCCGCAACCTCAAGACGCTGGACGTGGACCCAAGGAACTACGCCACCCTGGCCCCGCACCTGCCCGAGGATGTGGTGAGGATCGCCGAATCCGGGGTCCAGGGTCCGGAGCAGGTGGCCGATTACGCCCGTGAGGGAGCCGACGCCGTCCTGGTCGGAGAGGCCCTCGTGAAGCACGGCGACCCGACGCGGGCCATCCGCGACTTCCGCGCCGCCTCGCTGGCGGTGCGCGGCTGATCCGGTCCCAGCCCGGTGGCGCACGCCAGCGCCGCTCTCGTGACGGACCCCGACGTACCCCGAATCTCCTGAAGTCCCCGAACACAGACTGGAACGTACGATGATTGAGCACACCGGGAGCTACCAGCACCAGCCAGGGCCCTACTTCGGCCCGTACGGCGGGCGCTGGATGCCCGAATCCCTGATCGCCGCACTCGAGGAAGTGGATCGGACCTTCACCGAGGCCCGGAACGACCCGGAGTTCACGGCGGAACTGCAGGACCTGTTCACGAATTACGTGAACCGGCCCTCCCTGCTGACGGAGGTGCCGCGCTTCGCCCAGGATTCCCCGGGCGTCCGGATCTTCCTCAAGCGGGAGGACCTCAATCACACCGGGTCCCACAAGATCAACAACGTGATCGGCCAGGCCCTGCTGGCCCGCCGGATGGGCAAGACCCGACTCATCGCTGAGACCGGGGCCGGTCAGCACGGCGTGGCCACCGCCACGGCCGCGGCCCTGTTCGGCCTGGAATGCACCGTCTACATGGGGGAGGTGGACACCCAGCGCCAGGCACTCAACGTCGCCCGGATGGAGATGCTCGGTGCCACGGTGATCCCCGTGACCACCGGCGCCCGCACGCTCAAGGACGCCATCAACGAGGCCCTGCGCGACTGGGTCGCCTCCGTGGACACCACCCACTACCTGCTGGGTACCGTCACCGGGCCGGCCCCGTTCCCGGCCATGGTCCGCTACTTCCACTCGGTCATCGGTGACGAGGCCCGCGAGCAGATCCTCGCACAGGCCGGTCGGCTGCCGGACGCCATCTGCGCCTGCGTCGGCGGCGGCTCGAACGCCATGGGCATCTTCCACGCCTTCCTGGACGACTCGGGTGTGGAGCTCTACGGCCTGGAGGCCGGCGGCAAGGGCATCAGCACGGGGGAGCACGCCGCGTCGATCAATCTCGGCCGCACCGGTGTGCTCCACGGAGCCCGGACCTACCTGATGCAGGACGAGGACGGCCAGACCATCGATTCGCACTCGATCTCGGCCGGCCTCGATTACCCGGCCGTCGGCCCCGAGCACGCCTGGCTCAATGACACCGGGCGGGCCACCTACGAGCCCGTGGACGACGCCGAGTGCATGGATGCCTTCCAGCGGCTGTGCCGCACCGAGGGCATCGTACCGGCCATCGAGTCCGCCCATGCCCTGGCAGGTGCCCTGCGCCTGGCGCGGCGCTGGGCGGACGAGGGCATCGTCAGTGCCGACGCCGCGGCCGGTGAGGAGAAGATCATCGTCATCAGCCTCTCCGGACGCGGTGACAAGGACGTGGCCACGGCGGCGAAGTACTTCGGCATGCTGCCGGACACCGAGACCCCCGAGGGCGGCGACGCGGAAGCCGTGGCCGCACGCCCCGAAGGAGCGCAGAACTGATGACCGAGCAGCACGCTGAACAGAACACCGGACAGCAGATCCGATCGCTGACCACCGAGAGCATCGAGGCCGCGCGCGACGCCGGCCGCACCGCCTTCATCGGCTACCTCCCGGCCGGCTTCCCGACCGTCAAGGACTCGATCGAGGCCGCCGTCGCCTTGGGCAACAACGGGGCCGACGTCATCGAGATCGGCATCCCGTACTCGGATCCGGTGATGGACGGGCCGGTCATCCAGGCCGCCACGAGCCAGGTGCTGGCCGATGGCTTCCGGGTCGATGCGGTCTTCGACATCATCCGTGCCGTCACGCAGCGGACGGACGCCGCGGTGGTGGTCATGACCTACTGGAACATCGTGGATCGGATGGGCGTGGAGACCTTCGCCCGCCGACTGGCAGAGGCCGGGGGAGCGGGCATCGTGACCCCAGACCTGGTGCCGGAGGAGGCGGACGCCTGGTTCGAGGCCTCCGACCGCTACGGACTGGACCGGATCTTCCTGACCGCGCCGAGTTCCACGGACGAGCGCGTGAAGCTGATCACCGAGTGCTCGCGGGGCTTCGTCTACGCCGTCTCCGTCATGGGTGTCACCGGAGCCCGGTCCGAGGTCTCCACGGCCGCCGAGAACGTCGTCGCCCGGGCGCACACCGCCGGGGCACCCCGGGTCGCGGTCGGCCTGGGCATCTCGAAGCCCGAGCACATCCGTGAGATCGGCGCGTATGCCGATGGTGCGATCGTGGGCACCGCCCTGGTGGCGGCCCTGCGGGATGGTGGCCCGGCCGCCGTCGGGACCCTGGCGGCCGAGCTGGCCACAGGCGCCGTGAAGAACTCCCGAGGAGACGCCTGATGAACGCGCTGATCACAGCTGCCATCCCCGCACCGATCTGGGACGGCTTCGACCTCGGGCCCCTCACGATCCACGCCTATGCGCTGTGCATCGTGGCCGGAATGATCGCGGGTCTCTGGCTGGCCTCGCGGCGTTGGAAGGCCCGTGGCGGACCCGAGGGCAACATCATCGACGTCTCCATCTGGGCCATCATCTTCGGCCTGGTCGGCGCCCGGCTCTACCACGTGGTCTCGTCCCCGGATGCCTATTTCGGTCCGAACTTCGACGGCACGGGTGACCTGACCAAGATCTGGCGGGTCTGGGAGGGCGGCCTCGGGATCTGGGGGGCCGTCGCCCTGGGCGCCGTGGGCGCCTGGATCGCCTGCCGCCGCTACGGTTTCAAGATCTCGGCCTATGCCGACGTGGTGGCGCCGGGCGTGCTGCTCGCCCAGGCCATCGGCCGGCTCGGCAATTACTTCAACCAGGAACTCTTCGGCGGCCCCACCACGGCGCCGTGGGGCCTGCAGGTGTCCGCCGACCACCCGAACTTCCCCGCCGGGGCCCTCGAGGGGACCCTCTTCCACCCCACGTTCGCCTACGAGATGCTGTGGAACCTGCTGGGCGTGGCCCTGCTGTTGCTGATCGACCGCAAGCTGCGCCTGCGCCGCGGCATGATGCTCTGGTCCTACGTCGCCTGGTACACGGCCGGCCGCACCTGGATCGAGATGCTCCGGATCGACGACGCAGAGATGATCACGCTCTTCGGCACCACCCAGCGCCTGAACGTGTGGACCTCGCTGCTGATGCTGCTGGTCGCCATCGGCTTCCTCATCTACCTGGGCCTGACCCGGCCGAAGACCGCCGAGGCGAAGGCCGAGGCCGAATCGGTGTGGCGTGCGGGCCGGGAACCGGTCGAAGACTCCGAGACAGCGACCGAGACCGCCAGCGCGACCGAGTCGACGACCGAGTCCGATTCGACGACCGAGGCTGAATCAGAGTCTGCGACGGGGTCCACGGCGGTCGCCGGAGGCTCAGATCCAGCCGGGCCAGCCGTCGACGGGGCGAAAGTTAACGCAGCCGAAACAAAAAAAGTGGCCGATCCGACCGAAAAATGAGATGGACGGCATCGCGCCTCGGTAGTATCGACTCCACTGCATTGACGTGAGGTGAAGCGGACGAAACCGCGTGTTCATCTCTCGTCGTAGGGGCCGATGATGTCCCCTTCCACCGCAGCAGAACCCCTGCGCAACGGAAGGACTCTCATGACATTGCGCCGCGACGACCAGTACGTCCGCCCTCCTCAGGGCCAGCCCGCCGAGGCTGGGGACCCTGTGGAGTCCGCCACGCCGGCGCCAGCCGTCCGGCCGATGCCGGACGACTCGGCCCAGGACGCCTTGGCCCGGGACCCGAAGAACCCCTTCAACCGGTTCTCCGCGATTCCCGCCGAGCAGGGCCTGTACCGGCCCGACGCGGAGACCGACAACTGCGGCCTGGCGGTCATCTCCACCCTGCGCGGCACCCCCGGGCACGACATCGTGCAGCACGCCCTCGTGGCGCTGCGCAATCTCGAACACCGCGGCGGCGTCGGCGGGGATGACGGCACCGGAGACGGGGCCGGACTGCTGCTGCAGATCCCGGACGCCTTCTTCCGCGAGGTCGTCGACTTCGACCTGCCGGACGCCGGAAACTATGCCGCCGGCACGGCGTTCCTGCCGCAGGACGCGGCCGAGCGCCGCGAGTGCGTGGCCGGCATCCAGGAGCGCGCCGCCGAGGAGGGCCTCGTGGTCCTGGGCTGGCGCGACGTCCCGGTGGACACCGAGGTGCTCGGTGCCTCGGCTCGAGCGGTCATGCCCCACTTCTCCCAGCTATTCCTCGCCCTGGACCCCTCGGTGGGGGTCACGGCCGGCGACTCGCTGGATGCCCGCGTCTTCCGGGTCCGCAAGCGCACCCAGAACAAGTTCGGGGTCTACTTCCCCTCCCTGTCCACGCAGACGATCGTCTACAAGGGGATGCTGTCCACGGCCCAGCTCGAGCCGTTCTATCCCGACCTCTCGGACGAGCGCTTCGCCACCTCCCTGGCCGTGGTGCACTCCCGCTTCTCCACCAACACCTTCCCGTCCTGGCCGCTGGCCCAGCCGTTCCGGGCCATCGCCCACAACGGCGAGATCAACACGGTCAAGGGCAACCGGAACTGGATGCGCGCCCGCCAGTCCCAGCTGTCGTCCTCGGTGCTCGGCGAGGAACCGGAGAAGCTGTACCCGATCTGTACTCCGGGCGCCTCGGACTCCGCGAACTTCGACGAGGTCGCCGAGTTGCTGATGCTCGCCGGCCGGCCCCTGAGCCACGTGGTCATGATGATGATCCCGGAGGCGTGGGAGAACCACGAGTCCATGGACCCGGACCGCCGGGCGTTCTACGAGTACCACTCCATGCTGATGGAGCCGTGGGACGGCCCCGCCGCCGTGGCCTTCACCGACGGCCGCCAGGTCGGTGCCGTGCTGGACCGCAACGGCCTGCGCCCGGCCCGCTACTGGGTCACCGACGACGGACTCGTGGTGCTGGCCTCCGAGGTCGGCGTGCTGCCGCTCGAGCCCTCCCGGATCGTCCGCAAGGGCCGCGTGGCTCCCGGCCGGATGTTCCTCGTGGACACCGCCGAGGGTCGCATCATCGAGGACAACGAGGTCAAGGCAGAGGTGGCCTCGGCCAACCCGTGGCGTGAGTGGGTCCGCGAGAACCTCATCGACCTGGCCGACCTGCCCGAGCGCGAGCACGTCAACTACTCGTCCACCTCCGTGGCGCACCGCCAGCGCACCTTCGGCTACACCACCGAGGAGTTGCGGCTGCTGATCGGCCCCATGGCGGAGAAGGGTGCGGAGCCCCTGGGCGCCATGGGCACGGACACCCCCATCGCGGTGCTCTCGAAGCGGCCCCGGCTGCTGTTCGACTACTTCACCCAGTCCTTCGCGCAGGTCACCAACCCGCCGCTGGACTCCATCCGCGAGGAGCTGGTCACCTCCATGCGGACCTCGATCGGCCCGGACGGCAACCTGCTGTCCACCGACCGGGTGCGCACCAACCACGTGAACCTCGAGTTCCCGGTGATCGACAACGACCAGCTGGCCAAGATCGCCAACCTGCGGTCCGAGGCCGGTCAGCAGCCCGGCGGGAAGGTCGCCCTGAAGGTCCGTGGCCTGTACCGGGTCGACGGCGGCTCGGCCGGCCTGAGTGACCGGCTCACCGAGATCTGCGAGCAGGTCTCGGCCGCGGTGAACCGGGGTGTGCAGTACATCGTGCTCTCCGACCGCGACTCGAACGCGCAGTGGGCTCCCATCCCGTCCCTGCTGCTGCTCTCCGCCGTGCACCACCACCTGTTGTCCTCGGCCAACCGCACCCGCGCCTCGCTGCTCGTCGAGGCCGGGGACGTGCGCGAGGTCCACCACGTGGCCGTGCTGATCGGCTACGGCGCCTCCGCGGTGAACCCGTACCTGGCCATGGAGTCCGCCGAGGATTTGGTCCGCACCGGTGCCATCACCGGCGTGACCCGCGCAGAGGCCGTCGCGAACCTCATCAAGGCGCTCGGCAAGGGCGTGCAGAAGATCATGTCCAAGATGGGCATCTCCACCGTGGCCTCCTACTGCGGGGCCCAGACGTTCGAGGCCATCGGACTGTCACGGCCCCTCGTGGACCGGTACTTCGCCGGCACGCACACCCCTATGGGCGGGGTCGGACTGGGCGTCATCGCCGCCGAGAACGAGCAGCGCCACTGGGCGGCCTACCCGCCGGACGGCAACGACATCGATCCCTACCGGGAGCTGGAGACCGGCGGCGAGTACCAATGGCGCCGGGACGGGCCACCGCACCTGTTCAACCCGGAGACCGTGTTCCGGCTCCAGCACGCCACCCGGACCCGCCAGTACGGCATCTTCAAGGACTACACGCAGCGTGTGGACGAGCAGGCCCGGGACCTGATGACCCTGCGCGGGCTGCTGACCCTCAAGACCGGGGTGCGTCAGCCCGTCCCGCTGGACGAGGTCGAGTCCGTCTCCGAGATCGTCAAGCGCTTCTCCACGGGGGCCATGAGCTACGGCTCGATCTCCCGGGAGGCCCACGAGACCCTCGCGATCGCCATGAACCGGCTGGGCGGCAAGTCCAACACCGGTGAGGGCGGCGAGGACCCGGAGCGCCTGCTGGATCCGGAACGCCGTTCGGCGATCAAGCAGATCGCCTCCGGCCGCTTCGGCGTGACCAGTCTCTACCTGGCCACCGCGGACGACCTGCAGATCAAGATGGCGCAGGGGGCCAAGCCCGGCGAGGGCGGCCAGCTGATGGGCACCAAGGTGTACCCCTGGGTGGCCTCCACCCGGCACTCCACACCCGGCGTCTCCCTGGTCTCGCCGCCGCCGCACCATGACATCTACTCGATCGAGGACCTCGCCGAGCTGATCTACGACCTGAAGCGGTCCAACCCGGCGGCGCGCGTGCACGTCAAGCTCGTCTCGGAGTCCGGGGTGGGCACCGTGGCGGCCGGCGTGACCAAGGCCAAGGCCGACGTCGTGCTGATCTCCGGGCACGACGGCGGCACGGGCGCCTCGCCGCTGAACTCGCTCAAGCACGCGGGGGCCCCGTGGGAGCTGGGCCTCGCCGAGGCCCAGCAGACCCTGATGCTCAACGGCCTGCGGGACCGGGTGGTGGTCCAGGTGGACGGCCAGCTCAAGACCGGCCGGGACGTGGTCATCGCCGCGCTGCTCGGCGCCGAGGAGTTCGGCTTCGCCACCGCGCCCCTGGTGGTCTCCGGCTGCATCATGATGCGCGTCTGCCACCTGGACACCTGCCCGGTGGGCGTGGCCACCCAGAACCCCGAGCTGCGGTCCCGGTTCACCGGCCAGCCCGAGTTCGTGGTCACCTTCTTCGAGTTCATCGCCCAGGAGGTCCGTGAATACCTGGCCGAGCTCGGCTTCCGGTCCATCGAAGAGGCCATCGGCCACATCGACGTTCTGGACCGGGACACGACCCGGAACCACTGGAAGACCGAGGACCTGGACCTCAGCGGCATCCTGGCCGGCTACGATCCGGCCGATCCGGCCAAGGCCCGTCAGCTGTCCAACACCCACGGACAGAACCACGAGCTGGACCAGCACTTCGACAACGACCTCATCACCCTGGCCGAGCCCGCCATCGCGAAGGGCACCCCCGTCGAGGTCAGCAAGCGGATCGTCAACACGGACCGGGCCGCCGGCACCATGCTCGGCTACCACGTCACGAAGGCGCGGTTGCTGGACGAGCTGCCGGCCGACACCATCACCGTGAACCTCACGGGTGAGGCCGGTCAGTCCCTGGGCGCCTTCCTGCCGGCCGGGATCACGCTCCGGCTCCAGGGTGATGCCAACGACTACGTGGCCAAGGGTCTCTCCGGCGGACGCATCGTCGTGCGCCCGGACGCCTCGGCTGGATTCGCGGCCGAGGACAACGTGGTGGCGGGCAACGTCATCGCCTACGGTGCCACCTCCGGCGAGGTCTTCCTGCGCGGACGGGTGGGGGAGCGGTTCCTGGTCCGCAACTCCGGGGCCACCGCCGTCGTCGAGGGGATCGGTGACCACGGCTGCGAGTACATGACCGGGGGACGCGCACTCATCCTCGGCCGGACCGGTCGCAACTTCGGGGCCGGCATGTCCGGTGGCACCGCCTGGGTGCTGGACCTGGACGAGACCACGCTGAACCCCCTGGCGGTGGAGCAGCACGACCTGCTGCTCCTCGAGCCGCGCGCCGAGGACCGGGAGGCCATCATCGGCCTGTTGGAACTCCACCGAGCGGAGACTGGCTCGCCGGTGGCCGCCCATCTGCTCTCTGACCTGGAGGCAGATCCGGAGGCGGTGATGGCGCGGTTCACCACCGTGCTGCCGGCCACCTACGACGCCGTGCTGAAGACCCGTGCGGCCGTCATCGACGAAGGACTAGACCCGGACGGCGATGCCGCCTGGGGTCGGATTGTGGAGGCTACCCGTGGCTGATCCCCGTGGATTCCTGAACACCCGTGAACGGCAGGATCGGCCGTCCCGGCCGGTGCCCGTGCGCATCCTGGACTTCAAGGACGTCTACGTCCGCCAGGACGAGGCCATCATCCGGACCCAGGCCGGGCGCTGCATGGACTGCGGCGTGCCGTTCTGTCACCAGGGCTGCCCCCTCGGGAACCTCATCCCCGAGTGGAACGACCTGGTCCGCCGGGGCCGGTGGGAGGAGGCCGCCGCGCGGCTGCACGCCACCAACAACTTCCCCGAGGTCACCGGCCGGATCTGTCCGGCACCCTGCGAGTCGTCCTGCGTGCTGGGCATCAACCAGCCCGCCGTGACGATCAAGCAGACCGAGGTGGCCATCGCGGACGCCGCCTTCGACCACGACTGGCTGGACCCCGTCGTCCCGCAGCGGCTCAACGGCCACACCGTGGCCGTCGTCGGCTCCGGTCCCACCGGGCTGGCCGCCGCCCAGCAGCTGACGCGGGCCGGCTTCACCGTGGCCGTCTACGAACGTGACGGGAGGGTTGGCGGCCTGCTGCGGTACGGGATCCCGGACTTCAAGATGGAGAAGGACATCCTGGACCGCCGGATCGAGCAGATGGAGGCCGAGGGGACGCGTTTCCGTACCAACGTGGCCATCGGCACGGATATCACGTGGGCAGAGCTGCGATCGCGCTACGACGCCGTCATCATGGCCACCGGAGCGCCCGTGCCGCGTGACCTGCCCGTGCCGGGCCGGCAGCTGGACGGAGTGCATTTCGCCATGGACTACCTGGTCCAGTCCAATCGCGCCGTGAACGGTGAACTGGACGAGGCGGAGGCGGCGGCCCAGATCCGGGCCGACGGCAAGCACGTGGTGGTCCTCGGCGGCGGCGACACCGGCGCCGACTGCATCGGCACGGCCCATCGCCATGGGGCCGCGTCCGTGACGACCCTGGCCATCGGCAAGGAACTGCCCGCGGAACGTCCGGAGGACCAGCCGTGGCCGACCGTGCCGCGGGTCTACGAGGTGACCTCCGCGGACGCCGAGGGCGGCACGCGCGAATACCTGGCCTCCACGGTCGAATTCCTCGGCGAGGTGGACGCCGACGGCGTGGAGCGGGTCCGGGCCGTGCGCTTGGCCGAGACCGAGTACCTGCCGGACGGCCGTCGCGTGCCCAAGCCCGGCACCGAACGGGAGATCCCCGCGGACCTGGTGCTCCTGGCACTGGGGTTCACCGGGGTGGAGGACGCCGGACTGACCTCCGGAGAGGGCCACGCCGGCGTCGTACTCGAACGCGGACTGGTCAAGCGGGACCACCGCTATGAGACCGACACCCCGGGGGTCTTCGTGGCCGGCGACGCCGGGCGCGGTGCCTCGCTCGTGGTGTGGGCCATCGCCGAGGGGCGGGCCTGCGCGAAGGCCGTGGACGAGTCACTCGAGACCTGGACCCGGCTGCCGTCCCCGGTGGAGCCAACGGATCGTGCCATGTCGGTGTGAGGGCGTCTGCACGGCTGTTCACCTCAACGTCAGTTCGGCTCGTTAGGCTGGGACCATGAGACACGCGAAGATCGTCGCCACGTTCGGCCCGGCCAATGAGGGATACCAGAACACCAAGGACCTGATCGCCGCGGGGGTCGACGTCGCGCGCATGAACATGAGCCATGGCAGCTGGGACGTCCACGAGCAGACCTACGCGGACATCCGGAAGGCCGCCCGGGACCTGGACCGTCCCGTGGCGATCTTCGCCGACCTGCAGGGACCCAAGATCCGGCTCGGACGGTTCGCGGATGGACCGCACGAGCTGAGGGTGGGTGACCGGTTCACCATCACCACGCAGGAGGTCGAGGGCACCGCCGAACGCTGCGGCACCACCTTCAAGGGGCTGCCCGACGACGTCAAGGCCGGGGACGCCCTCCTGATCGACGACGGCAAGGTCGCCCTGCGTGCCGTGGAGGTGACCGGGACCGACGTCGTGACCGAGGTGGTGGTGCCGGGAACGGTGTCCAACAACAAGGGCATCAACCTGCCCGGCGTGGCCGTGAACGTCCCGGCCCTGTCCGAGAAGGACGAGGACGACCTGCGCTGGGCCCTGGACCTGGGCGTGGACATGATCGCCCTGTCCTTCGTCCGCTCCGCCGAGGACGTCCAGCGGGTGCACGAGATCATGGATGAGAAGGGCCGCCGGGTTCCGGTGATCGCCAAGATCGAGAAGCCCCAGGCTGTGGAGGCGCTGCACGGGATCGTGGACGCGTTCGACGCCATCATGGTGGCCCGCGGTGACCTCGGCGTGGAGCTGCCGCTCGAGGACGTGCCGCTGGTGCAGAAGAGGGCGATCGAGCTGGCCCGCCGCTGGGCCAAGCCCGTCATCGTGGCCACCCAGGTGCTGGAGTCCATGATCGACAACCCCCGGCCCACGCGGGCCGAGGCTTCCGACTGCGCCAACGCCGTGCTGGACGGGGCCGATGCCGTCATGCTCTCGGGGGAAACTTCGGTGGGCAAGTACCCCGTGGCCACCGTCGAGACGATGGCACGGATCATCGAGTCCACGGAGATCCACGGGCTGGACCGGATCCGCCCGCTGGGCTCCCGGCCGAAGACGCGCGGCGGGGCGATCACCCGGGCCGCCGTGGAGATCGCCGACCAGTTGGACGTCCGCTACCTGGCCGCCTTCACCCAGTCGGGCGACTCCGCCCGGAGGCTCTCCCGGTTGCGCCCCCGGCAGATGATCTACGCGTTCACGCACGTGGAGCACACGCACAACATCCTGTGCCTGTCCTGGGGTGTGCTGCCGAAGATGGTGCCCTTCGCGGACTCCACGGATGAGATGACGGCGCAGGTGGACCGTTCCCTGTTGAAGGAGGGCATCGCCGGCGTCAACGACCTGGTGGTCATCGCCGCCGGGTCCCCTCCCGGTCTGGTCGGCTCCACCAACATCGTCAAGGTGCACCGCATCGGCGACTTGGATGACTCCGGGGGGCTCGTGGAGGGCTACCCGCAGCCTCACGCCGAGCGGGTCGGGATGTGGCCGGCGCGTTCGCCCCTGTGATCGAGGCGTGATCCCGCCGGTGGCTGTGCGTGCCGGCGGGGTCAGCCCATCTGGTCGATGACCGTCTGGGCGACCTCGCGCATGCTCAGCCGCCGGTCCATCGAGCTCTTCTGGATCCACCGGAAGGCCTCCGGCTCGGTCAGGTTCAGGGTCGTCGTCAACAGAGACTTGGCGCGGTCGACGAGCTTGCGGGTGGCGAACTGCTCGGCGAGGTCGGAGACCTCCTCCTCGAGTGCCCGGAGCTCGTCGAAGCGGGCCACCGCCAGCTCGATCGCGGGCACGAGGTCGTTCTCGTTGAACGGCTTGACCACGTAGGCCATGGCCCCGGCCTCACGGGCCCGCTCCACCAGCTCCCGCTGGCTGAAGGCCGTCAGGAGCACCACGGGGGCGATCTTGGCCTGGGCGATGTGCTCGGCGGCGGTGATGCCGTCCATCACGGGCATCTTGACATCCATCAGGACCACGTCCGGCTCCAGCTCGGTGGCCAGTTCCAGGGCCTTCTGGCCGTTGTCCGCCTCGCCGACCACCTCATAGCCCTGCCCGGTGAGGATCTCCACGATGTCCACCCGGATGAGCGTCTCGTCCTCGGCGACGACGACGCGGAGCTGGTCGGCACCGGCACTGGTGCAGACCAGGCCGGTCGTCGGGTCCGTCTCGGGGCTCGGGTAGATCTCGGGGTTCTCGGACTTCTCGGTCGACATGCAGGCTCCTTGCGCTTGTTCCCCCGACAGCGTATCGGTGCCAGGTGGCGATGACGTGAGGTCGGACCGCGATGACGCGTTCACAGCGTGTATTCTTGTAGGGTTGTCATGCTCAAGATCCCCAGAGGAGACTCCAGGGGGACCGAGCAGACCATTCAAGCCCGAATGGCGGAATTGGCAGACGCGCCGCACTCAAAATGCGGTATCGAAAGATGTGTGGGTTCAAGTCCCACTTCGGGCACCAGTCTCATCCCGTCCCCGTCCGGCCGCGCCTCAGCGCCGGTTCGGATCCAGGATCATGTTCGTGATCTTGGCCGTGGACAGACGTTTCCCGTGCTCATCGGTCATGACGATCTCATGCGTGGTCAGCGTCCCGCCCAAGTGGATCGGCGTGCAGGTGCCGGTGACCAGGCCGCCCGTGGCACCGCGGTGGTGGGTGGCGCTGATCTCGATCCCCACTACCGGCTTCTCTCCTCGCGTGTGCAGCACGGCGCCGATCGATCCCAGGGTCTCGGCCAGGACCAGGTGGGCGCCACCGTGCAACAGTCCCGCGTTCTGCTCGTTGCCCGCCACCGGCATGGTGGCCACCATGCGCGCCACCGTCATCTCCTGGAAGATGATGCCCATCTTCGCCGCCAGCGGGCTGATCCCCAGTACGCCCAGCTGACCGTGGAGCTCCTCCGGGATACCGGAGTCGAACATCATCTGCCGGCGCTCCTCGGGGCTGAGCTCGGGGGTGACGCCCGGCACGAAGGCATGGGTGGCCAGCGCCGTAGCCGGCCCCGTGGCCGGTGACATGGCGGCGGGTGTGGCGGCTGGTGTGGCGGGCACGGTGGCCGGCGAGGCGGCGGGGGCTGCTGTCTGGGCATCGTTCATGACCATTAGGCTGGCACCCGTGACTGATTCGAGCAATCCCGTTCCTGATTCCGCCGTGCCCGCCGCGCCGCCGGCCGCCGACCAGCGCCTGCTGGTGATCGATGGCCACTCCATGGCCTTCCGGGCCTTCTACGCGTTGCCGGTGGACAACTTCGCCACGGACACCGGTCAGCACACCAATGCCGTCTACGGCTTCACCACCATGCTGCTGACCATGATCCGCCAGCAGAAGCCCACGCACGTGGCGGTGGCGTTCGACCTGGACACGCCCACGTTCCGCTCGGAGGAGTACACGGAGTACAAAGCGGGCCGCTCGAAGACGCCCGAGGAGTTTCACGGGCAGATCAACCTGATCGTCAAGGTCATGGAGGCCATGAACATCCCCACCGTCTCGGTGGACGGGTTCGAGGCGGATGACATCGTGGCGACCTTTGCCGCGCTGGCGGAGGCCGCCGGCTGGGACACCCGCGTGGTCTCGGGGGACCGGGACGCCTTCCAGCTCATCACGGACCGGACGACGGTGCTCTACCCGAAGAAGGGCGTCTCGGACATCCCGCCGATGGACGCCGCCGCCATCCTCGACAAGTACGGCGTGCCGCCGGAGCGCTACCCGGACCTCGCCGCCCTCGTTGGCGAGACCGCGGACAACCTGCCGGGCGTCCCCGGCGTCGGCCCGAAGACCGCCGCCAAGTGGATCAACCTCTATGGCACCGTCGAGGACGTACTCGAGCACGCCGACGAGATCAAGGGCAAGGCCGGTCAGTCGCTCCGGGACCATGCGGACGACGTCCGGCGCAACCGCCGCCTGAACCACCTGCTGCGGGACATGGAACTGCCCGTGGCCCTCGAGGCCACCGAGCTCACCCACCCGGACCACGAGCAGGTCGAGGAGCTCTTCGACGCGCTCCAGTTCAACACCGTCCGCCAGCGTCTCTTCGACACCCTGGCCGAGCGTCTCGGGGGCGAGCCGGAGGCCGCCCCGGCCGAGGCCACCCCGGAGTTCACGGTCCTCACCCCGGATGGCGCCGGTGCGGCCGCGCTGGAGTCCTTCCTCTCCGAGCATGCCGCCAACCTGATGGGTGTGCACGTGGTCCTGGACGGCCCGGCCATCTTGCCCAAGCGCAAGATCCCGGCCCCCGGCGATTACGGCGTCGCGATCGGCGCCGCCCTGGTGGCAGAGGTCGGCGGTGGTGCCTCCTCCGCAGGGGCAAACGCCGGCAAGGCCGCCGTCTATGTGGACCTCCGGCCCCCCTCCGGGAGCACCTCCGCCGAGGACGCCACGCCCGACGCCGGCCCCGGTCCGGTGCTCGCGGGCTACCTCGCGGAGGCGGGCCATCCGAAGGCGATCTACGACCTCAAAGCCGTCGCCAAGTCGCTCTCCGCGGCCGGGCACCGGACCGCACTGGGGACGGACGTGGTGCTGGCCGGCGTCGTGGACGATGTCCTGCTCTCCGCGTACCTGATCCAGCCGGACCGCCGCGGCTACGGCCTGGACGCCCTGGTGCAGACCTATCTGCAGTCCACCTTGGAGATGGAGGACGATCCGACCCAGGCCGGGGACCAGCTCGAACTGGACCTGGACAGTGCCGTCGACGCCGGGGCCTCCTCGGAGGAGGCCGTCCTCCAGGCCCGGGCGGCCGCCGCCGTCCGGGCGGGATGGATGGTGCGCCGGCTCTCCGAGGTCTTCTCCCCGGCCCTGATCGAGCGTGGCGCCCAGCAGTTGCTGCTGGACCTGGAGATCCCGCTGGCCGAGGTCATGGTGGACATGGAACTGGCCGGCATCGCCGTGGACCGGCCGGTCCTGGACGGGCTGTTCGCCGACTTCACCGAGCGCATGGAGGCGGCCCAGGAGTCGGCGTGGGCCTCGGTCTCCGAGGCGACCGGCGGGGAGAAGGTCAACCTCGGCTCCCCGAAGCAGCTGCAGGCCCTGCTGTTCGAGAAGCTGGACATGCCGAAGACCCGCAAGACCAAGACGGGCTACTCCACGGACGTCGACTCCCTCAACGACCTGCTGAACCAGACCCAGCACCCCTTCCTCGAGAACCTGATGCTGCACCGCGACGCCACGAAGCTGCGGCAGACGGTGGAGGGGCTACGGGACACCGTGGCGGAGGACGGGCGCATCCACACCACCTACTCGCAGACGGCCGCCGCCACCGGACGTCTGTCCAGCCTGCATCCGAACCTGCAGAACATCCCGGTGCGTACCGAGGCCGGCCGGAAGATCCGCGACGTCTTCGTGGTGGGGGAGGGCTACGGCACCCTACTGACCGCCGACTACTCGCAGATCGAGATGCGGATCATGGCGCACCTCTCCGAGGACGAGGCCCTGATCCAGGCCTTCCGGGACGGTGAGGACCTGCACCGGTTCGTCGGGGCGCAGGTGTTCGGCGTGGATCCGGCAGACGTCTCCGGTGAGATGCGGGCCAAGGTCAAGGCCATGAGCTACGGACTCGCTTACGGGCTGAGCTCCTTCGGGCTGTCCAAGCAGCTGCAGATCCCCGTGGACGAGGCACGGGGCCTGATGAAGGGCTACTTCGACCGCTTCGGTGCCGTGCGCGACTACCTGAAGGACGTGGTGGCGCAGGCCCGCCAGGACGGGTACACGGCCACGATCAAGGGCCGGCGCCGCTACCTTCCGGACCTCAACAGTGACAACCGCCAGTTGAGGGACATGGCCGAGCGGGCCGCCCTCAACGCCCCGATCCAGGGCTCCGCCGCGGATATCATCAAGCAGGCCATGCTGGACGTGCAGCTGGCCATCAACGAGCAGGGGCTGTGTTCCCGGATGCTGCTGCAGGTGCATGACGAGCTCATCCTCGAGGTCCCGGACGACGAGCTGGAGGCGGCCACCGCCCTGCTGGAGGACAAGATGGGCCATGCGGCGCAGCTCACGGTCCCCCTGGACGTAAACGTGGGCGTGGGGCGAAGCTGGCATGATGCGGCCCACTGAGGAGTTCACCGCCGGGATCCTGCCCGGGCTGGACCTGCACCGCTTCCGGTCCTCCGGCCGGCCCGCCGCGGAGGATCCCCGCGGCGCCCGCCTGATCGCCGCGGTGGAGCGGAACTTCTACGAGGCGGTCCCCACCGGGGCCGCGCTGGATCAGGTCTTGGCCCTGTACGGACAGGACCAGCGCACCTACGTGGGCGTCTATGAGGCCGGGGCGGAACCGGAGACCACGGAGCCGGTCGGCACCTTCGCCGCCTTCAGCAAGCAGCTCCAGACCGGGGGCGGCCGGGAGATCGAGGGCTTCCTCATCTCGGACGTGACCGTGCGCTCCACCCACCGCCGCCGGGGCATCCTGCGGGCCATGATGCGGGCCGAGCTGGACCGGGCCGCGGCGTCCGGGATCCCTGTGGCGGCGCTGAGTGCCTCTGAGGCCACGATCTACCGGCGGTTCGGGTTCGGGGTGGCCACCACCCGACGCTCGGTGGAGGTGGACACCGGCGGTGAGGCCGCCCTCGCCGGGCCGGTGTCCGGGTCGATGCGGACGGTCGAGCCGCAGGGCCTGCGGGATCTGGGGCCAGCCCTCTACGACCGGGCGCACCGCCAGAGTCCCGGCGCCGTGGGGCGGACCGCCGCCTACTCGGTGACCGAGACGGACACCTGGAGGTCCAAGAACGACGGCCAGGGCACCGGGGTGCTCGCGGCGGTGCACCACGACGACGGCGGCACGCCCCGCGGGTATGTCACCTACACGTTCACCGGCTGGGACCAGAAGGTCCCGACCGTCAAGATCGGCGTGCTCGTGGCGAGCACCGCGGCGAGCTTCCGGGCGATCTGGGACTACCTCGTCCACCTGGACCTCATCCGGAAGGTCGAGTGGGGCTTCGCCTCGGACGACCGTCTGCTGGAGAACCTGCTGGTGGATCCGCGCCGGGTCAAGACCACCGGGCAGGCGGACCAGCTGTGGCTGCGCATCCTCGACGTCGCGGCGTGCCTGACGGGACGGCCGTACCACCGGGACGGCGAGCTGGTCCTGGAGGTCACGGACGCCCTTGGCTACGCCGCCGGGCTCTGGCGACTGACCGTGGAGGGCGGCACGGCCGTCGTCGGGAGGCTGGACGAGGCGTCCGAGGATCCTGACCTCACCCTGGACGTCGCCGAACTCTCCAGTGTGTACCTGGGCGGGGTGTCCGCAGAGGTGCTGCGGCAGGCCGGGAGGGTCACTGAACACCGGCGCGGCGCAGCCGCGGAGCTGACGGCCCTGCTGGCTCAGGACCGGCCGGTCTTCTGCATGACGGGCTTCTGACGGACTGCCTTTGACCCAGACTTGCCAATGTCGTTAGACTGAACGAGCACTTTCTGTGCGCTACCAATATTCATATCAACCCACTATCCGGGTTGTCGCGTTCCCTTCGTGTGTCCGCGTCGCCCGGCCGAGTGAACAATCCACATCGGAGCCCCTACTACATGACCATTACCTCCACCGCCCCGCAGGTCGCCATCAATGACATTGGCACTGTTGAGGACTTCCTCGCCGCCGTTGACGCCACCATCAAGTACTTCAACGACGGCGATCTGGTCGAAGGCACCGTCGTCAAGGTCGACCGCGACGAAGTGCTGCTCGACATCGGTTACAAGACCGAAGGCGTCATCCCGTCCCGGGAACTTTCCATCAAGCATGACGTGGACCCGGACGAAGTTGTCGCCGTCGGCGACAGCGTGGAGGCCCTTGTCCTCACCAAGGAGGACAAGGAAGGCCGCCTGATCCTCTCCAAGAAGCGTGCTCAGTACGAGCGTGCCTGGGGCTCCATCGAGAAGATCAAGGAAGAGGACGGCGTCGTCACCGGCACCGTCATCGAGGTCGTCAAGGGCGGTCTCATCGTGGACATCGGCCTGCGCGGCTTCCTGCCCGCCTCCCTCGTCGAGATGCGCCGCGTCCGCGACCTGGCCCCGTACATCGGCCAGGAGCTGGAAGCCAAGATCATCGAGCTGGACAAGAACCGCAACAACGTGGTCCTGTCCCGCCGTGCGTGGCTCGAGCAGACCCAGTCCGAGGTCCGCTCCAACTTCCTGCACAAGCTGGAGAAGGGCCAGGTCCGCACCGGCACCGTCTCCTCGATCGTCAACTTCGGTGCCTTCGTGGACCTGGGCGGCGTCGACGGCCTGGTGCACGTCTCCGAGCTGTCCTGGAAGCACATCGACCACCCGTCCGAGGTGGTCGAGGTCGGCCAGGAAGTCACCGTCGAGGTGCTCGAGGTGGACATGGACCGCGAGCGTGTCTCCCTGTCCCTGAAGGCCACCCAGGAAGATCCCTGGCAGCTCTTCGCCCGCACCCACGCCCTCGGACAGGTCGTGCCGGGCAAGGTCACCAAGCTGGTTCCGTTCGGTGCGTTCGTGCGCGTCGAAGACGGCATCGAGGGCCTGGTGCACATCTCCGAGCTGGCCTCCCGCCACATCGACACCGCCGAGCAGGTCGTGTCCGTCAACGACGAGCTGTTCGTCAAGGTCATCGACATCGATCTCGAGCGTCGCCGCATCTCGCTGTCCCTCAAGCAGGCCAACGAGGGCGTCGATCCGGAGGGCACCGAGTTCGACCCGGCGCTCTACGGCATGGCTGCCGAGTACGACGATGAGGGCAACTACAAGTACCCCGAGGGCTTCGATCCCGAGACCAACGAATGGCTCGAGGGCTTCGAGACCCAGCGCGCCGCGTGGGAGCAGCAGTACGCTGACGCCCAGGCCCGCTGGGAGGCCCACAAGGAGCAGGTGGCCCGCCACCTCAACGAGGATGCCGAGGTCGCGGCCGACGTCGAGTCCGGCGCCGCCTCTTACTCCTCCGACGACAACAACCAGGTTGCCGATCAGGGCACCCTGGCCTCCGACGAGGCCCTCGCCGCCCTGCGCGAGAAGCTCACCGGCAACTGATCTGCTGATCAGTCACGGGTCGGCCAGAGGCTGACCCGCCGACCAGACAGGCCCCGCACCTTTCGGTGCGGGGCCTGTCTGCGTCTGGGCCCGTCCTCGAGCGTGGACCGCTCCGTCGAAGACTGACCGTCAGCGGATCAGCGGATCAGCCGGTGGGGCCTGGAGCGGATCAGCGGCGGGTGCTGACGGTCACCGTGAACGTCCGATCGCGGGCGAGCTGCCGGGTGGGTCCCACAAGACGCTCGAGCTCGGGCCGGTACAGCAGGTGTGAGTTCCACACGCACCACAGCTCGCCGCCGGGGCGCAGGACGCGTGCCGAGGCGGCCATCAGGCGCACCGCGACCCGGGTGTCCACCGTATTGCCGGCGTGGAACGGGGGATTGAGGACCAGGAGGTCCTCGCTGGCGTCGGGGAAGGTGGACAGGGCGTCGTCCCGGCGGACCTCGATCCGTTCCCGCACCCCGTTGAGTGAGGCCGTGAGCCGCGTGGACGCACACGCGTCCGCGGACTGGTCGGTGGCGATGACGCTCACACCGTCCAGCCCATCCCGCTGCGCAGCCAACCTCGCCAGCTTCGAGGCCAGGTACACCGCGATCGTGCCGTTGCCGCAGCCCACGTCCACCGCGCGATGGCGCCCGGCCCCCGTCTGGCTGTCCCGAGTCTGGCTGTCCCGCGAGAGCCCGCCCTGACGGAGGTCAGACTCCAGTGACCGGAGCAGGAAGGCCGTCCCCGGATCGAGGTTCGTCCCTCCGAAGGTGGCGCCGTGAGCGGCCAGGGTCACCGGGCCCAGGCCGGGCACCTGGTGTTCGGCGGTCCGGGGGAACGGGGCGGGGCGTCCGCGCCGTGGGCCACGCGCGGTGAGGACCCGGGACTTGGACCGGCCCCGGCCCGGCACCACCGAGTCGAAATACCGCTCGAGGACGGTGTTCTGGCGGGGGGTCATGTGCTTGTCCCGACCACCGGCCAGGAGCAGCACGTCCTCGTCTGCGTGGGCGGCGATCAGGTGTGCCCACTGCTCCAGGGCGTCCAGGGACCGAGGCAGTTGCAGCAGGACCAGGCGCGCACCGGCCACCAGGTCGGGGCCGATCCCGTGACGGCTCAGCGGGCCGGCGTCCTCCAGCGCACCGGAGTCCCGGAGCGTGGCCACATTGGCCTCGAGCGAGCGCTCCTGGGCCAGGGCGTCCTGGCCGATCCGGACGGGATGTCCCGCGCTCAGCAAGGGCAGGGTGAGGGCTCCGTGACGGTCCTCGAGAACGACGACCGGTGCGTCCGGGGAGAGGCTGTCGCCGTCCCGCGACGCGGCGTCCCACCAGGCCTGCGCCGTGTCCAGCAACAGCAGATCCGCGGCGTCATGGGCCTGGAGCTCGGGGGACTCCGGATAGGGCCACCGGGAGAGGGTGGTGAAGTCGAAACCCGTCGTCAGCGTGGTGCGGTGGACCGGCGGGGTCTGGCCGCGGGGGACGGGGTTCACGGCGGGGGAGTTCACGGCACGTCCACCCACTCGGTGCCGAGGGTGCGCCAGTCGCCCGTCCCGGCGGTGACGGACGCGAGCCGTTCGGTGAACGCCACGCTGGACCGGCCGTCGTCGGGCAGGGCCACCACCAGCGTGGCTGATCCGGAGCCGTAGCGCGTCTCCTGAACGTGGTACCCCGCAACCCGCAGGTCGTTCTCCCAGCGTCCGGCCTCGGAATGCGGGGCGTCGACGCCGGCCAGCACCGTGCGCTGCCGCGTCACCGTCACGGTCTGGTCCAGGGTGGCGGAGACGGCGTCCGAGTAGGCGCGGACCAGGCCTCCGGCACCGAGCTTCACCCCGCCGAAATAGCGGACGACGGCGACGCACACGTCGGACAGGTCCCTCGCCCCGGCGTCCTCGGGCCGTGACCGGGTCTCGCGCTGGGACAGGGCCTCCAGCATGGGCACCCCCGCCGTGCCGGCGGGCTCGCCGTCGTCCGAGGAGCGCATGGCGTCCCGGTCGGGGCCGAGGATGAATGCGCTGCACACGTGCCTGGCCTCGTGGTGCTGCTTCCGGAGGGCCGCGATGAACGTCCGGGCCTCTTCTTCAGTGGTGACGCGTCGGGCATGGCCGATGAAGCGGGAGCGCTTGATCTCCAGTTCGTGGACGACCGGGGTGCTGCTCGTGATCGACGGGAGCACCGCATAGCGTGATGCCCGGGACCCGGGTTGCTCCTCAGACATGCCGTCCACTCTACTGCTGAGTACCCATCCGGCCGTGATGAGGTAGTTTGTTGGCCAGCGTGAACCCGCCCCGGCACAACCGCCGGTGACGGCTCGATCGGAGGGGGACTCCACATGCTGACACGATGGCACAACCGACTCGGTCTGCGCACCGGCCCGGCCATCTTCTTCATCTCAGCGGCGATCATCACCGTCTTCACCCTGGCGATGGCGATCTTCCCGGGACCGGTCCAGGGCGCCTTCGGGGTGGTCTCCGCCTACCTGCGCTATGACGTCGGTTGGTTCTACACCCTCGGCACCACGCTGTTGGTGGTCTTCGCGGTCGGGCTGGCTGTGAGCCGGTTCGGCCGGGTCAAGCTCGGCGACGACGACTCGGAGCCGGAGTTCTCCGGACTGGCGTGGTTCGGCATGCTCTTCGCCGCCGGCATCGGCGCCACCCTGATGTTCTGGGGCGTGGCCGAGCCGATGAACCACTATGCCAACCCGCCGCTGTACGGTACTGAGCCGCTCTCGGACCAGGCGGCGACGCAGGCCCTGGCGATCTCCAACTTCCACTTCGGCATCCACATGTGGGCCCTGCTCGTGGTGCCTGGTCTGTGCTTCGGCTACTTCACCTACAAGCGCAAGCTGCCCCCACGTGTGTCCTCGGCCCTGCAGCCCCTGCTCGGGGACCGCATCCACGGACCGTGGGGCAAGCTCGTGGACATCCTCTCCGTGCTGTCCACCGTGTTCGGCCTGGCGGTCTCCGTGGGCCTGGGCGCCATGCAGATCAACAGTGGCATGAATTACGTCATGGGCGTGCCCATCAGCGGTTGGCTGCAGGCGGGCATCGTCGCCGTCATCACCGCCATCGCCCTGGCCTCGGCCCTGGCCGGCCTGGACAAGGGCATCAAGCGCCTGTCCTATCTGAACATCCTGCTGGCCATCGGGCTGCTGGTCTATGTGCTCATGTGGGGCGCCACCATGGACACCGTGCGGGGCATCGTCGAGTCGGCGGGCGCGTACCTGTCGAACCTGCCGATGCTCTCCTTCTTCAATGACAGCTTCGGCGGCGGCGAGTGGTCGGGCGACTGGACCGTCTTCTATTACGCCTGGACCGTGACGTGGTCGCCCTTCGTCGGGCTGTTCATCGCCCGGATCTCCCGCGGCCGCTCGATCCGGGCCTTCGTCACCGCCTGCCTCGGCCTGCCGACGGCTTTCGTGGTCATCTGGTTCGGCATCTACGGTCTGAGCGCCTTCGAGATCGACCGGGCTGAGGGGACAGCGGGGTCTCTGACGGAGACCATCGTCACGAACGGAAACGTGGAGGCGGCGCTCTTCCAGCTGCTGCAGTCCTACCCGTTGTACCTGGTCACCGCCGTCCTGGCCCTGATCGTCATCGTGATCTTCTTCGTGACGTCACTCGACTCCGGGGCCCTGGTCTTGGACTCCATGGCCTCCGGGCACGAGGACGTGGGCCCGAAACGCCAGCGCGTGTTCTGGGCCGTGTCCGTGGGCTTGGTCTGTGCCGTGATCCTGGTGACCTCGGGGGAGAACGGCCTGAACGCGCTCCAGGAGGTCATCATCGTCATCGGCGCCCCGGTGATGGCGCTGTCCCTGTTCCAGGCGTGGCTGCTGCTGCAGGCTCTGCGCGAGGATGCCGGCACCGCCCGGCCGCTGCGCACCCGGCAGTGGAAGCAGGTGCTGCCGATCGAGGAGTACCACCGCCGCGCCCATGAGGACGAGCACGACCTGGACGAGTACGTGATCCGGCCCGAGTATGAGGTGGGCACCGAACCCGAGTACGAGGCCCTCCAGCCGAACACCTTCCACCGGCAGCAGGCGCTGGAGAGCCGTGGGCTGTTGACGATCGGCTTGACCGGTGGCATCGCCTCCGGGAAGTCGATCGTGGCCCGTGACCTGGCCCGGTCGGGCGCCGTCGTCATCGACGCCGACGAGCTGGCCCGCGCGGCCGTGGCCCCGGGCTCCGACGCCCTGTCGGAGATCCGTGAGGTCTTCGGCCCGGAGGTGATCACCGAGAGCGGCGAACTCAACCGGCAAGCCCTGGCGCAGCTCGTCTTCGGGAACACGGTGGCGCGGGAGAGCCTCAACGACATCATCCACCCGAGGGTGCGGCAGGAAGTCCAGCGGATCGCCCGCGAGGCCGGCCCCGAGGCGGTGGTGGTCGTCGATCTTCCGCTGCTGGTGGAGACGGCGTCGGCGGGTGAGTTCGACGTGGTACTCACCGTGGAGACTCCCGCGGAGGCGCGGGTCAACCGGCTCGTGCACGAGCGCGGGATGTCCATGCAGGAGGCCTGGGCCCGAGTGGACTCCCAGGCGACGGACGCCGAGCGCCGGGAGGTCGCTGACCAGGTCATCGTCAACGACGCCAGCCTGAATGATCTGTCCGAGGCCACGCGGCGTTTCTGGGACGATCACGTGCAGCCCGTCCTCGACGAGCACCAGGCCACCACCGATGCGGACGCCACCCTTGACGGTGGTCCGCAGTGAACGATGGGAGCGATGTGAGCAATGTGGGCGGAACCGAAGCCCGACTGGTCAAGCCCCGGTTGCACATCGGCCTAACGGGCGGCATCGCCTCCGGCAAGTCCACCGTGGCCGCGGAGCTCGCCTCGCTCGGCGCCATCGTGGTGGACGCGGACGCTCTTTCCCGCGTGGTCGTGGAGCCCGGCAGCGAAGGCCTGGACCGCGTGCGTGAGGCCTTGGGCCCCTCGGCGATCGCGCCGGACGGCACCCTGGACCGCGCCGCCGTCGGGAAGCTGGTGTTCGCCGATCCGGAGGCCCGGGCGCTGCTGAACGGGATCGTCCACCCCCTGGTGCGGGCCGAGGGCCGGCGGCTGGTCACCGAGGCCGGCCCGGACGCCGTCGTGGTCCAGGATGTGCCGCTGCTGGTGGAGACCGGGCAGGCGGGCGCCTACGACCTCGTGCTGGTGGTGGAGGCGGACCCGGCGGAGCGGGTGTCACGCATGGTCCGGGACCGGGGGATGACCGAGGACGATGCTCAGGCCAGGATCGCCGCGCAGGCCACGGACGAGCAGCGCCGCGCCGCGGCGGACGTGCTCATCGTCAACGACGCCGGCCTGGAGGACCTGCGCCGCACGACGCGCCGGGTGTGGGACGAGTATGTGCTTCCGTTCAAACCGACCGGAGATTCAGGCCCGTCTCGGCGTGGAAGAGATACGCATCGTCGATGACCGGTTCGACGGCCAGGGTCTCACCGGGTTCCACCCGGTGCCCGCGGGGCAATCGCACGCAGACGCGGCCGCCCCGCACCGTGACTCCCTCGGTTGGACGCGCGGGCAGCCCGTAGGCGAACTGGTCAGCACCGAGGTCCTCCACGAGCGCCACGGTGATCTGGAGGGCGCCAGGGTGGGACTCCAGGCTGACCGTACGCCAGGCCTCCGGGCGCAGGCCGACGGTGAGGACAGGGCCTGCGTCCGAGGCACCGGCGGGCAGAGCGATTCGGTGCCCGGTGTCGCCGAGGTGGGCCGCGCCGTCGCGCACCGGGACGCCCTCCACGAGGGTGATGGCAGGGGTTCCGATGAACTCGGCCACGAAGGTGTTGCGGGGTTTTGAGTACAACTGCTGCGGGGTGCCGACCTGCTGCAAGAGGCCCGCGTTCAGCACGCAGACCCGGTCACCGAGGGTCATGGCCTCGGTCTGGTCATGGGTGACGAACACGGTGGTGGTGCCCAATCGTCGCTGTAGCTCTGCGATCTGCGCCCGGGTGGACACCCGCAACTGGGCATCCAGGTTGGACAGGGGCTCGTCCATGCAGAACACCTGTGGTTGGCGGACGATGGCCCGGCCCATGGCCACCCGCTGGCGCTGGCCCCCGGACATGGCCGCCGGCCTCCGTTCCATGAGGTCGTCGAGCTGGAGGATCCGGGAGGCCTCCTCCACGAGTTCCGTGATGCGTCCACGGGGCACCTTACGGTTCTGCAGCGCGAAGGCCATGTTCTGCCGTGCGGTCATGTTCGGGTAGAGGGCATAGGACTGGAAGACCATGGCCACATCCCGCTGGGAGGCCTTCTGTCCGGTGACGTCCCGGCCGTCCATCAGCAGCCGGCCGTCGTCAATGGGTTCGAGGCCGGCGAGCATGCGCAGGGTGGTCGACTTCCCACATCCGGAGGGTCCCACGAGCACCAGGAATTCACCGTCGTGGATCTCCAGGTCCAGGCCGACCACCGAGGGGTGGGGGTTGCCCGGGTACTGGCGGGTGAGGTTCTCGAACGTGATGCTGGCCATCTGAAGGGGCTCCTGGAGAGGGGGTCGGGGGGGCACGGCCGGTCCCATCCCCGCGCAGGGGACGGGACCGGCGGCTCGGGCTGGCGCTGCCGGCGGCTGCCGGGTGCGCCTGTCTACTGCTGGTCGAGCTTGGGCTTGATGTCCCGGTCGATGATCTCCTGGGTCTCCTCCTCGAGGCGTGTGAAGACCTCGGTGACGTCAGCGCCGCCGGTGGTGATCTCGTCCAGGGCGCCACCGATCCGGGCCCCGCCGCCCTGCACGAGGACGCGGGCGGCATCCTGCGGCTGGGTGTTCTCGTTGAGCTGTTCGATGGCCGTCATCGCGTTCGGGTTCTCCTCCAGGAAGGCCACCTCATCCGGGTGCTCCAGGGCGGACTTGCGCACGGGCATGTACCCGGTGGCCTGGCTGAACTTCACGGTGTTGTCGGTGTTGGTGAGGAAGTCGATGAATCGCACGGCGTTGGCCTGGCGCTCCTCGGAGATCCCGGACGGGATCGCGAGACCCGCACCACCGGTGGCGGCACCCGGCGTGGGACCCGGCAGGTAGACCGTGGTGAAGTCCATGGCCGCTGTCTCCTCGAGGCCCCCGAGGGAGCCGGTGGACTCAAGCAGGGCCCCGGCGGAGCCGACGCCGAAGGTGTTCACGGCGTCGTTGCTGATCTCGATGTAGCCCTCCTGGACCATTTCCTGGAGGAACTCGCCGGCCTCGATCGACTCGGGCTGGGTGAAGGTGGCGGTCCAGTCCTCGGAGTAGGCCCCGCCGAAGGTCCAGATCATCCCCTGGAAGTACCAGTCGAGGTAGTTCGAACCGTCCGGGATCACGAGCACCGGATCATCGCCGGTGACCTCCTTCAGGGCCGGGGCGGCTTCGGCGAAGTCCTGCCAGGTCTCGAAGCCCTCCGCCGGCAGCCCGGCCTCCTCGAAGATCTGGTCATTGACGTACATCAGGTTGGTGGAGCGGGCGTAGGGCATGGCCCAGTGCTCATCGTTGAACTCGTAGTCGTCGCGCAGGGTGTCCACCAAGTCGTCGGACTCCACGTCCTGGGACTCCCAGAGCGGACCCATCTCGGCGAAGTTGTCGTTCATCGCGAAGTTGAACCAGTTCACGTCCGAGGCCACCACCACGTCCGGGAGGTCGCCGCCGGCCAGGGATGCGTTGAATTTCTGGGCCACCTCCTCGTAGTTCGCTCCGGCGTCCACGAGTTCCACCGGGGTGTCCGGGTTCTCCTCGTTCCATTCCGCGATGATCTCCTCCTCGATGTCCTTGGAGGAGCCTGGGTGGTTGGACCAGAAGACGATCTTCTCGGCGGAGCCGGTGTCCGCGGCCTCGGAGGTCGGGGCGCCGCCGGTGCCGGCACACGCGGTCAGGGCGAGGGCGGCGATGCTCAAGGTGGCCGCGCCGGTCATGAGGCGTCGGGCGGAGAGACGGGTCATCATGGGGATCCTTTGTTGGTGTTGGTGTTGGTATTGGTGATGAGTGATGTCACTGATGTAGGGACGGGAGATAAGGGGATGGATGGTCTGGATCAGCCCTTCACCGCGCCAGCGGTGAGGCCCTTGATCATCTGCTTCTGCAGGATCAGGAAGACGATGAGTATGGGGATCATCGTGAGAATGGTGCCGGCCATGACCGGGCCCCAGTTGGTGCTGCCCTCGTTGTTCTGCAACAAGGTCAGGCCAACCGGGAGCGGGGCGACGGATGCCGTGTCCGCCATCAGGAAGGGCCACAGGTACTGGTTCCACTCCGTGACGATCGTGATGAGGGTGAATGCCACCACGGTGGGCCAGGACATCGGCAACAGGATCCGGAAGAGCAACCGGAAGGGCCCCGTGCCGTCGAGGTGTGCCGACTCCACGATCTCGCGGGGCAGGGAGGCGAAGTGGTTGCGCATCAGGAAGGTCCCGAAGGCCACTCCGGCCAGGGGGATGATGATGCCGGCAAAGGTGTTGCGCCAGCTGAGTTCGGCCACCAGCGCATAGTTCGAGATCACCGTCACCTGGTTGGGCACCATCAGGGAGGCGATCACGAAGAGGAAGACGATACGGCGGCCAGGGTAGTGGAGGAACACCAGGGCGAAGGCGGTGATGATGCCCAGCACCACCTGGACCACGGTGAGGACGGTGGTGATCAGCAGGGAGTTCAGGAAGTACCGGATGAAGGGGACGTCGTCGATGACGGTGGCGTAGTTCTCCGCCGTGAACGGATCCGGGATCCACTGCACCGGCTCCGTGTAGATGTCCGGCCGCTCTTTGAGGGAGGTCAGCAGGATGAACGCGATGGGCACCAACACGATGGCCGCAATGACCACCATGGATGCGTATCCGAACAGGGTGCCGGGCGTGACGGAGGGCTTGGAGGCGAAGAGGGTGGAGCGGGCCATATCTGGGTCCTCAGTCCTTCTGATCCTGGAAGCGCACCTGGATCACGGTGATGACCAGCAGGATGACGAACATGATGGTGGCCACGGTGGCGCCATAGCCGGCGCGGGAGTTGACGAAGGTCTCCTGGTAGATCTGATAGACCATGGTGGTGGTTCCGTTACCCATGGGTCCGCCGCGCGTCATCACGTTGATGATGTCGAAGACCTGGACCGAACTGAGCAGCACCGTGACGGACAAGAAGAAGGTCGTGGGCCTCAGCTGGGGCAGAACGATCCGGAAGAAGTGGCGGAACGGCCCGGTCCCGTCGATCTGGGCCGCCTCGTCCAGCTCGATCCTGCGGCCCTGCAGCGCGGCCAGGTAGATGACGAAGACATATCCCACGTTCTTCCAGATGTAGGTGCTGGTGACCATGAACAGCGCCCAGTCCGGATCCTGGTAGAAGTTCGGGCTGTCCAGGCCCACGCGCGCAAGCAGGTCCTGGATCATGCCGAAGCGGGGATCGAAGACGAACTGGAAGGCCACTCCGATGGCGGCACCGGAGATGACGTACGGGGCGAAGACCAGGGAACGAACCAAACCGCGGCCGCGGAGGTTCTGGTCCAGTACCAGGGCCATGACGAGGCCGATCACCATGGAACCGGCCACGGTGGCGACCGTGAAGACCAGGGTGATGCCCAGGATCTTCCACGAGTCCGGCCGCCCGGCCCACTCCACGTAGTTGTCGAAGCCGATGTACTGGGCCGTGGGGGAGGAGATGTTCCAGTTGGTGAAGGACAGCCGGATATTGTCCAGCAGCGGTCGGTAGGTGAACACCACCAGCAGGATGAGGTTCGGCGCCAGCAGCAACACGGCCAACCAGAGGTCTCGGCGTTGCCATCGGCGGCGTCGAGGTGCCGCAGGAGTGTGGGAGGTCGACGGGATCGCCGGTGTGGCCACGGTCAGGGGGACCGCGCCGGGCACGGGGGCACCAGGGCGAACAACAGAAGGCATGCGCTGACCGTAGGGAGCCGCCGTAAACGACTTTGCGTTCCCGGGTGACGGGGTTGGGGGCCAAAGGTGAACAACAGGACTTGGGGACCTGGGCACATCCAGGCCCCGGCGTAGGCTGGGTCCATGAGTCTGGCGCAGAAGATCAACCGGCAGGTGGCCCCGTTCGAGGTCATCTCGGAGTACCAGCCCTCGGGCGACCAGCCGAAGGCGATCGCCGAGCTCGCCGAGCGGGTGCAGGCCGGCGAGAAGGACATCGTCCTGCTCGGCGCCACCGGTACCGGCAAATCGGCCACCACGGCCTGGCTGGTCGAGAAGGTGCAGCGTCCCACGCTCATCATGGTGCAGAACAAGACGCTCGCGGCGCAGCTGGCCAACGAGTTCCGGGAGCTGCTGCCGAACAACGCGGTCGAGTACTTCGTCTCCTACTACGACTACTACCAGCCGGAGGCGTACGTTCCGCAGTCGGACACCTTCATCGAGAAGGACTCCTCGATCAACGAGGAGGTCGAGCGGCTGCGTCACTCCGCCACCAATGCCCTGCTGACCCGCCGTGACGTGGTGGTGGTCGCCACCGTGTCCTGCATCTACGGCCTGGGCACCCCGGAGGAGTACATCGAGCAGATGGTCACCCTGCGCCGGGGCGCGGAGATGGACCGGGACACGCTGCTGCGCCAGTTCGTGGCCATGCAGTACGTGCGCAATGACCAGGACTTCCACCGCGGTACCTTCCGGGTCCGCGGGGACACGGTCGAGATCATCCCGATGTACGAGGAACTGGCCATCCGGATCGAGTTCTTCGGGGACGAGATCGAGGCCATCCAGACGCTCCACCCCCTGACCGGGCACGTGGTCCGCGAGGAGGAGGAGATGTACATCTTCCCGGCCTCGCACTACGTGGCCGGGGACGAGCGGATGCACCGGGCCATCGGCACCATCGAGGACGAGCTGCGGGACCGCCTGCAGGAGTTCGAGACCCAGAACAAGCTGCTCGAGGCCCAGCGGCTGCGGATGCGCACCACCTATGACCTCGAGATGATGCAGGAGATGGGGTACTGCAACGGCATCGAGAACTACTCGCGGCACATCGACGGCCGCGACGCCGGCACCGCCCCGCACTGCCTGATCGACTACTTCCCGGACGACTTTCTGCTGGTGGTGGACGAGTCCCACGTGACCATCCCGCAGATCGGGGCCATGTACGAGGGGGACATGTCCCGCAAGCGCACCCTGGTGGAGCACGGGTTCCGGTTACCGTCCGCCATGGACAACCGGCCCCTGAAATGGGACGAGTTCCTGGAACGCATCGGCCAGACCGTCTACCTGTCCGCCACCCCCGGCAAGTACGAGCTGGGCCAGGCCGACGGCGTGGTGGAGCAGATCATCCGACCCACGGGGCTGGTGGACCCGGAACTGGTGGTCAAACCGACCCAGGGCCAGATCGACGACCTGCTCGAGGAGATCCGCGTCCGCAGCGAACGCAACGAGCGGGTGCTGGTGACCACGCTGACCAAGCGTATGGCCGAGGACCTCACCGAGTACCTGCTGGAGCACGGGGTCAAGGTGGAGTACCTGCACTCGGACGTGGACACGCTGCGTCGCGTGGAGTTGCTGCGAGACCTGCGTAAGGGTGTCTTCGACGTTCTGGTCGGCATCAACCTGCTGCGTGAGGGGCTGGACCTGCCCGAAGTCTCCCTCGTGTCCATCCTGGACGCGGACAAGGAGGGTTTCCTGCGCTCCGCCACGTCACTGATCCAGACCATCGGCCGCGCGGCCCGCAATGTGGACGGACAGGTCCACATGTATGCCGACCGGATCACCGACTCCATGCGTCAGGCCATCGACGAGACCAACCGGCGCCGCGAGGTGCAGGAGGCCTACAACAAGGAGCACGGCATCGACCCGACGCCGTTGCGCAAGAAGATCGCGGACATCACCGACCAGCTGGCCCGGGAGGACGCTGACTCCGCGGACTTCCTTGCCGGCATGGGCGGGGTGAAGACCGGGTTCGACTACGGGATGGGCAAGCGCGGCTACACCGCCACGATCTCGGATGAGCAGCGTGCCGCGGCCGCCCATGCGGCCGAGGGTGACTCGACCGACGGCTCCGGCGGCACCGGGGCCCCGGACTTCGCGAAGCTGCCGGCGAAGGACCTGTCCGAGTTGATCGAGCAGATGAGTGCGCAGATGCACCAGGCAGCGGTGGACCTGCAGTTCGAGCTGGCCGCGCGCATCCGTGATGAGGTGTCCGAGCTGAAGAAGGAATTGCGGCAGATGCAGCGCGAAGGCCACGCCTGAGACGGCCGCCACTCCTGACTTCGGACGGAGGCGGGGTAGACTGTTCCACGGCGTAGGGGAGTATCCCTAACACTGCGGACGTCAACACGCAGCCCGGGCCGGACATCACCGATGCCGGACGGACTGCCGGACGTAGTGGCCTGTCGGGTTCGGCAGGCGGAGAGACTTGCGGCACACACCCAGACCTACGGAAAGTGACTGCATGGAAATCAATGCGCTGACGTGGACCATCACCATCGCGGTGATCATCGCGCTCCTCCTCTTCGATTACATCTTCCACGTGCGGAAGGCCCACACGCCGACCATCAAGGAAGCGGCCATCTGGTCCGCGATCTACGTGGGCATCGCCCTGGTGTTCGGCCTGGTGTTCTTCGTCTTCGGGGACACCCAGCACGCCATCGAGTACTACTCGGGCTACATCACCGAGAAGGCGCTGAGTGTTGACAATCTCTTCGTGTTCCTGGTCATCATGGCGTCCTTCCAGGTCCCCCGTGAATACCAGCAGAAGGTGCTGCTCTTCGGCATCACCTTCGCCCTGATCTCACGAACCGCCTTCATCCTGGCCGGTGCCGCCATCATCTCGGCCTGGTCTGACGTCTTCTACCTGTTCGGCCTGGCCCTGCTGCTCATCGCGGGCGGCCAGCTGAAGGGCGAGTTGGCGGCCGACGAGAAGGAGAAGGACGAGGCGGACAACTTCCTCGTCCGGCTCGCCAAGCGCGTCCTGCCGGCCTCGGACCGCTACGACGGTGACAAGCTGTTCACCCGCGAGAACGGCAAGCGGCTGATGACGCCCATGCTGCTCGTGATGGTGTCCATCGGCCTGACCGACGTCCTGTTCGCCTTCGACTCGATCCCGGCCATCTACGGCCTCACCCAGGAACCGTACATCGTCTTCACGGCGACGGCGTTCTCCCTGATGGGCCTGCGCCAGCTGTTCTTCCTCATCGACGGCCTGCTGGACCGCCTCGTCTACCTGTCCTACGGCCTCTCCGCCATCCTCGGGTTCATCGGCGTCAAGCTCATCCTGCATGCTCTGCACGACAACAACCTGCCGTTCATCAACGGTGGCGAGAACGTCCCGGTCGTCACCATCGAGACCAGCACGTCGCTGCTGGTGATCGTCGGCATCCTCATCGTCACCGTCCTGGCGTCCCTGTACAGCCCCAAGGGCAAGGCCCTGGTGGCCCTGCAGAACGCCGAGAAGTTCTCCCACCGCTACTCCAAGCTGGACGAGAACGCCCCCGCCGAGGAGCGCCGCAAGGCCGAGGAGCTGATGGACAAGTGGACCCGCGCGGCGGAGAACGTGTCCCCGCATTTCCGCGACAACCTCATCGAGCACAAGGACAGCTACTCGGAGATCATCCGAACCGCCCACGAGACCCGGGTGGCCACGGCCCAGGCAGAGGGTCGGGACGTCCCGACGATCTCCAACTCCATCGTCACGAACGAGGGCCCCAAGGTCTGAGTTCCCCTCGGTGGCCCTGCCGAGCGTCGTCCTGACGATCGATCGGTGGGCTACTGAAGCAGAAGGACCGCACCGGATGTTCCGGTGCGGTCCTTCTGTCGTCCTGGCGTCCGAACGTCCTGGCGTTCTCAGGACTCGGTCACGGAGAATCGCCGGTCAGGGACAGCAGCCGGCGCAGGATCGCGGGACCGTCCTCTCCGATGCCGTCATGGTGGAACTCATCGGTCTCCCACACCTGCAGACCGTACACGCGCGCCGCGGTCTCCAGGGAGAGGTCCCGGTCCACGTAGACGTCGTGGGTGTACACAGCGGCGGCCGTCGGGACGGTGTTGGCGGCCAAGGCCTCCGAGTCGTACAGGGCTCCCCAGTCGGTACGGCGTGCCAACTCCTCGGTCACGGCCTTCAGTGGCTTGAGGGCGGGGTCCAGATCCGCATACCAGTCGAAGACCATCTCGCCGGTGAGCAGCGGGTGGGCGCTCCGGGCCGGATCGAAGTCCGCCAGGTCGGGAGAGGACCGCAGGACCCGTTGGGCGGCCCACGCCGTGCCCGTGGCGGCGGTCTCCGCCATCGCTGCCGGCTGCGGCACCGAGGGCTGAGCCGGCTGGGAGTAGATCGACTCGTGCATCACCAGGTAGAGCGGATTCGTGGCTCGGGAGACCTGCTGGTAGAGACCGTGCAGGAAGGTGTCGGTGAGAGTCTCGGTGCAGGCCCCGGTCACGGCCTTGGCCCCCGGCGGTTCCTGTTCGAAGGCCTCCTGGAGGAGGTAGTGGAGCTGGTCCATCCGGGTGTTGCCGCCGAGGAACATCCCCAGCATCTGGACACGCCCCACCGTGACGGGCGACCCATCCGGGAGTACCGCCGGTGGTGCGGCCCCCGTCTCCCCGGCACGAACGGCATCGTAGACGCGTCCCAGGATCTGACGGTCCTCAGGAAAACGTCCGAAGTACTCCTCGTTGCGCGCACGCATGCGCTGATAGGTGGCACGGTAGACGCGGTCTGCGGTGCCGTCCAGCGGGGCGAGGCCGCCGGTGATGAGGGCCCGGGACATCCCCTCCGGGTGCCAGGACAGGTAGCTCAGCGTGCAGAACCCGCCGAAGCTCTGCCCGAAGACCGTCCACGGCTCGGCACCGAGCATGAGCCGGATCAATTCGGCATCCTGCACGATGGAGGGGGCCCGGAAGTGCACCAGGTAGTCCGCCTGCTCCTCAGGCGTACCGATCAACGGCAGGGTGTTGCGGTTGGCGGCGGTGGACAGCCCGGTGCCGCGCTGGTCCAGCATCAGGATGCGGAACCGTGGGGACGCCTCCTTCATCCAGCCGGCCAGTTGAGCCTGGCGGACGCCCTTACCACCGGGGCCGCCCTGCAGGAACAGCAGCCACGGCAGGTCGTGGTCCGCGCCGGAGGCGTATTCACGGGCGTACACCCGGATCCGCGCCGCCTCCGGCCGGGCGTGGTCCAGTGGCAGCTCGAACCAATGGTCGGTGATGCGGGTCCCGTCCAGCAATGACGACTGCTGTCCGGCGCGGTGTGTGCACGCTCCGGAGGAGATCACCTCGGCCGGCCGGGCGAAACTCCGGGGATCACCCGCGACGCCGGCCGTCACCGGTGACCCTCCGAGGCGGCAGCGGCGCCGGCATCCTCGAGGGCGGCACCCGTGAGCCGAAACGTCGTCCACTCGTCCTGGGAGGTGGCGCCGAGGGACCGGTAGAAGCCGATTGACGGCTCGTTCCAGTCCAGCACGGTCCATTCCAACCGGGCGTAGCCGCGCTCGACGGCGATCCCGGCCAGGTGCGACAGCAGCCTCGTGCCGTGCCCGCGTCCCCGCAGGGCCGGGTCCACGTAGAGGTCTTCGAGCCAGATCCCGTGGGTGCCCTCCCACGTGGAGTAGCTCAGGAACCACAGGGCCAGGCCCACCACGGAGGGGCGGGGGAGCGCAGACGAGGCCCGTTCGGGTATGGGCTCCGCCCCCGCCGGCCCGGTCGCTGATCCCGCCGCCAGCGCGTCGTCCGGACGCGTGTCCTCGATGACGTGGCAGAAGACCGCGGGATGCTCGCCGAAGAGGCTCGCCTCCAGGGCAGCCTCGGTGGTCTTGACGGCGTCGGGCTCCCTCTCATAGACCGCGAGATCCCTGATGAGCCGAAGGAGGTGTGGGACGTCGGCGGGGACGGCCGGACGAACGGTGCCGGAAACGGTGCTGGGGATGGTGGCGCTCACGCGTCGGGTCTCCTTTTCACAGAGGTCGGGTCACGCTGGTCAGGTCACAGGTTCAGTTCACAGGTTCAGTTCACACAGTCCAGCCGGGCTCCGGGGCTCCCACGGACACCACACGTACCACGGGGTGGGCGGCCTCATCCGAGGCGTCCAGATCGACGAGGGCGTTGATGCCCCAGTCCAGGTGGCCGTCCGGATCGACGAGGACCTGCCGGACCGTCCACCAACGGGAGCCGGAGATGCCGGCCGGGGCGCCGCCGTCGGGCCCTGGCTGGGGGGTGGTGTCCACGCGGAAGTACTGGGGGCCGCGGGCGGTGGGGCCGTCGTCGATGTCCTCGTAGTCCCCGAAGTAGCCGTCGAGTGCGTCCGCCCAGTCGTCGGCGGAGAACGCATCACCGGCGTCCTTGCCGAGCTCGGCCAGAGCACGGTCCTGCTCATCGCCGAACAGCCGCACCCGGCGGAACAGGGCATTGCGGACCATCACGGTGAAGACCGGCGTGTTGGCGGTGAGCCGTGGGGGCTCCGGCGGGGCCAATTGCTCGTGGTCCTTCTTCAGTTCCTCGATGTCCCCGGCGAGCAGGTCCTCCCACTCCTCGATGAGCGAGGAATCGGTCTGCTTGACGATCTCATCCAGCCAGGCCACCAGGATGTCGAGTTCCTCGTCCCGGTCGTCCTGCGGGATCGTCTGCTTGAGGGCCTTGACGGCATCGGTCAGGTAGCGCAGCAGCACCCCCTCGGAGCGGGACAGCCCGTAGAAGTTCACGTAGTCACCGAAGCCCATGGCACGTTCGTACATGTCCCGGACCACGGACTTCGGAGTCAGCTCGAAGTCATGGAGCCAGGGCGCGGTGGCGCTGTACAGCTCGAATTGCTGCTCGAGCAGTTCGGCCAGCGGCATCGGGTAGGTGACCTCATCGAGGGCGTTCATGCGGTCCGTGTAGTCCATGCCCTCGGCCTTCATGGCGGCCACAGCTTCACCGCGGGCCTTCTTGACCTGGGCGGAGAGCACCTGCCGGGGCGGCTCAAGGGTCGCCTCCACGATGGAGACCATGTCCAGGGAGTAGCCGGGGTCGGCCGGGTCGAGCAGGTCGAAGGCCGCCAGGGCGAAGGGCGAGAGGGGCTGGTTGAGGGCGAAATTCGGCTGCAGCTCGACCGTGAGGTCCACGGTGCGGCCCTCGGCGTCCGGCTCGGGCAGCTTCTCCACCACTCCGGTGGCCAACAGCTCGCGGAAGATGCCGAGGGAGCGGCGCAGGTGGGCGGCCTGCTTGGCCGGGGTCTCGTGGCTGTTGCGCATCATCCGGCGGACCGCGATGACCGGATCGCCCGGGCGATCGAGGATGTTCAGCAGCATCGAGTGACTGATGCGCATCTGGCTGGTCATGGCCTCGGGCTCGGCCGTGATGAGTTTCTCGAAGGTGGCCTTGCCCCAAGAGACGAAGCCCTTCGGCGGTGTCTTCTTCGGAGACGACTTCGTGGACTGCTTCATGCGCTTGCTGCGCTCGGCCTCGTCCTTGATATTCGCGAACTTGGCGGCCGCCTTCTGCTGGGCCTTCGCGTTCTCGATCACGTGCTCGGGGGCCTGGACCACCACGAGCCCCGAGGTGTCATAGCCGGCGCGGCCGGCGCGTCCGGCGATCTGGTGGAACTCGCGGGCGTGCAGGATGCGGGTGCGCTGGCCGTCGTACTTGCTCAGGGCCGTGATGAGCACCGTGCGGATGGGAACGTTGATGCCCACGCCGAGGGTGTCCGTGCCGCAGATGACCTTCAGCAGCCCCTCCTGGGCCAGTCGTTCCACAAGCCGGCGGTACTTGGGCAGCATCCCGGCATGGTGGACGCCGATGCCGGCCCGGACCAGCCGGTTCAGGGTCTTGCCGAAGCCCGAGGAGAACTTGAAGCCGGCGATCCGCTCCGCGATGGCGTCCTTCTCCTCTCGGGTCGCCACGGACACGGAGGACAGGGACTGGGCCCGTTCAACGGCGTCCAGCTGGGAGAAGTGGACCACGTAGACGGGAGCCTGACGCGTCTGGACCAGCTCGGCAACCTTGTCCTGCACCTGCTCCTCTGACCACTCATAGGACAGGGGGATGGGCCGCTCCGCATGCGCGACGGTGGTGGTGGTCCGGCCCGTCCGTGCGGTGAGGTCCTCTTCGAACCGGGCGGTGTCCCCGAGGGTGGCGCTCATCAGCAGGAACTGCGCCTGCGGCAGCTCCAGCAGGGGCACCTGCCACGCCCAGCCGCGCTGGGGATCCGCGTAGAAATGGAACTCGTCCATGACCACCGGTCCCACGTCCAGACCGGATCCCTCCCGCAGGGCCTGGTTGGCGAGGATCTCGGCCGTGCAACAGATGATGGGGGCGTCTCCGTTGACGGAGGAATCACCGGTCACCATACCGACGTGGTCGGCGCCGAAGATCTCCACCAGGGCGAAGAATTTCTCCGAGACCAGGGCCTTGATCGGTGCCGTGTAGTAGGTCCGCTGGCCGGTGGCGAGGGCCTGGAAGTGGGCGGCGATGGCCACCAAGGACTTACCGGAACCGGTGGGGGTGGCGAGGATGACGTTGTTGCCCTGCACGAGTTCCATGACGGCCTCGTCCTGCGCGGGATACAGGGCGATGTCCTGGGACCGGGTCCACTCGAGGAAGCCCTCATACACGGCATCGGGGGAGAGGCGTTCCGGTACGGTCGCAGGGCCGTCGGAGGGGGAGGGAATCAAGTCGGAGAGCAACATTACGTCCAGCTTACGTCGCGCCGGGGACGCGCTAGCGTGGGGGCATGCAGGACTTCACCTGGGATCCCCAGCAGTACACCGTCTTCGCCGACCGCCGGGCCCGACCGTTCCGCGACCTGACGGCGCGGGTCCGGGCCACGGATCCGAAGGTCGTGGTGGACCTGGGCTGTGGCCCCGGCAATATGACGCGGACCCTGGCCGAGCGCTGGCCCGGCGCCCGCGTGATCGGCCTGGACTCCTCAGCGGACATGGTGGCCTCGGCCCAGCAGATGGCCGCGGAGTCCGGAGCGCCCGGCAACCTGGAGTTCGACCAGGTGGATGCCGAGCGCTGGGCGCCGGACGCCGATGTGGACGTGATCGTGTCCAATGCCATGCTGCAGTGGACCCCGGACCATCGGCAGCTGGTGCGCGGGTGGCTCGAGGCACTCAAGCCCGGAGCATGGTTCGCGGTGCAGGTCCCCGGCAATTTCGCCGCCCCCTCGCATGCGACCATCGCGGAGATGTCCCGCCGCCCCGAGTATGAGGACGCCCTGGAGGGCGTGGTGGAACGGGAGTCGGTCTACACCACGGATGAGTACCTGGAGACCCTGATTGCAGCGGGCTTCGAGGCGGACATCTGGGAGACCACCTACAGTCAGCCCCTCAGCGGACCGGATCCGGTGTACGACTGGGTCAGCGGCGCGGCCCTGCGTCCGTCGCTGCAGCGGCTGGAGGCCGCCGACCGGCGTGATGGCACCAACCTCCAGGAGCGGTACATCGAGGAGTACCGGCGCATCATGCGCGAGTCCTACCCGACCTACACGACGCCCGAGGGGGTGCGGCTGACGGACTACCCGTTCCGCCGCGTCTTCATCGTGGGTGTGAAGAACGACCTCTCACCCAGCATCTGAGCCGAGCTCCGGGCGGCGGCCGGGTCACGGAGCGTGCACTGGCGAATGGCGGCTTGAGCCGTTGGTTGACGAGGTGCCGAGCGAAGCAACAGACGTAGCAGATCGAGCGCTGGCGGAGGCGAATGTCTCAACTTCCGAGTTGGGAGCATGGAAGCAGGCGATCCTGGATTCCCAGTCCGGCGAGAAGCAACTCTCTCAAAGCGAGCTTGAGGGGCACGCAGACATCGAGGTGGTCCGAGTTCATGTGCGCTCTGAGTTGCACCGCGCAGGCTATCCCGTTGCACCGACCCGCATCATAGAGGTTTACGCCGACTTGGAATGTCAGTAAGGCTCGGTTGGAATCGCGGCCGGGGCTCCTTCGTCGTACTCCGGGTCAGCGTTCGGGCATGTGGCTGCGCATGTGCGGCGGCGGAGGAGCAGTTGTGTCGCCGGTGTCGTGCTGGGCGGTGGTGGCGGTCCACGTTCGGTCGGTGCCTTCCACAGTCACCGTGACGGCTTCCAAGTCGGGGTTCTCGGCCCGGGTGGCGTCAAAGACGGAAAAGCCGAACAGTTGGAGGTTTCGGTCGGTGTACGGGTCCACGTAGTAGTCCGCTAGAGCCTCGTCTTCAAGGACGACGACGACTTCACCGGGTCCGCCGGCGCTGAAAGTTTCGGCGTAGTAGTGGGGCCACACGAGAGCGTCCGGGCAGTCGGCCCCATGGGCATCCAGCCATGTCCGGGCTACGGTACTGGCGAACTGCTGGGCGTCGGTTTCTGCGTCAGGCAGCTCCCACGCCACGCAGTTTTCGTCCCAGGCCGGTTCGGGCCGGCCTGCGGCGAGCGCGGCGGCCTTCACCGCTGCGGGGTCGTCGAGGGCGGCGGTGGTGGCGTCGATGGTGTCCCGAGTTGCCTGGGCCGCGTCGGCGGTGGCGGTGGTCGCTGCATCTGCGATGGCGGTGATCGCCGGGGCCGGGGCCGGGCTCGGCGGTGAGGAGGGGGATGGCGAGGGCCGCGGCGGCGGTGCCGGTCAGGAGCGCGGCGGCGGTGAGCGTGGCGGTGGTGCGGCGGTTCATGCGGTGGTGCTCTCTCCCGTGGTGCCGGTCTCCGGCAGGCTATCAGCCGGGCAGGGCCATTCACTGGCCCGGGCAGTGATCACGGCGGCACGGAGGGCACCAATCAGGGCTTCGGCTTCGTCAAGCTCCAACAGGTCGGCCGATACGGTCACGGTGGTTTCCTCGCCAGTGGTGGACAGGCCAACCTCGAAGGACACGGCGCAGGTAGTCGTCGTCATGGGGGTCTGGTCGGTGTCGCCCTGCGCAGGCCCGCACGTGCCGATGACGGGGTACGTCTTGCCGGTCACGGTGTCGCGGACGCGGGATCCGGTCGGGAGATGCTGGGTGGTTCGGGCGCTGATCGCTGGGGCTCCGTTCCGGCGAAGAACGGAGCCGGTCCGGTCACCAGCCGCGTTCGCGCCAGTCGCCGAGGTGGGGGCGCTCCGCGCCGAGGGTGGTCCCATCGCCGTGGCCGGGGTGGACGATCATGTCGTCCGGATACTGCTCGAACAGCCGCGCCACCACGTCCGTGAACAGCGAGTCGAAGCGGTCCGGGTCCTGCTGGGTGTTGCCCACGCCCCCCGGGAACAGGCTGTCGCCCGAGAAGCAGAGCGGCGGGCCGTCCTCCGGCTCGTAGACCAGCGCCACGGAGCCCGGGGTGTGCCCGCGGAGCCCGACGACGGCCAGCGAGATCCCGTCGAAGGTCGCCGTGTCGCCGTGGTTCAGCAGCACCTTCGCGGGCACTCCGGTCTCCCGCTCGATGGCGTCGGCATCGTCCACGCCGGCCGCCGTCGGTACGCCCGTGGCCTCCACGACCTCGGCCAGGGCCCGAATATGGTCCCAGTGCTGGTGCGTCGTGATGATCACGGCCAGCTTGAGTTCGCAGGGGGTGTCGTCCTTCGCCGACTGCAGCAGCTCACTGACGGCGACGGCGTCGTCCGCGGCATCGATCAGCACCTGGGTCCCGGACGTCTTCGAGGTGAGGACGTACACGTTGTTCGCCATGTCGGAGACCGACCGCTGGCGGACCGTCACCCGGGGCAGATCGTGCAGCAACCGGATGGGGGAGGTGGATGAAGGCATGAGCCATAGTCTAAGGACGTTGACCGCCACCGGGGCAAGCCCATCGGGGAGGTCAAGTCTCGATCTGCGCTGGTCCATCCCGCTGGACGGCCTCGGAGGCCGGCGCGGACCGCCCCGCCCCTCGGCGCTCCGATAGGGTGTCAGAACACACAGACACGGACCAGACAGGAACGCGGGGAACAGATGGCGGCTCGGGGCGCATCAGGCCGACCGAAGGATTCGGCGCAGCCGAAGGAACCATCGGCGGGCACGCCCCCGGCGAAGTCCCCCGCCACGCCGGTCCCCGCGTGGCTGGTCGCCGCCCTGTCCATCAACACCGGTTCGACCGTCCCGCCCTATGAGCAGGTGCGGACCGGGTTGCTCGACCTCATCCACCGCAAGAGGCTTCCGGTGGGCAGCAAGCTGCCGACGGTGCGTGCACTGGCGTCCGCCCTGGGCGTAGCCGCCAACACGGTGGCCCGCGCGTACAAGGAGTTGGAGCAGGCCGCCGTCGTGACCGCCAGGCCCCGGCTGGGGACCGTGGTGGCGCCGGGCCATGACTCGGCGGAGTCCCAACTCGCCGCCGCGGCGGCCGCCTACGCGCAGGTGGCCCGCACCCTCGGGTACGGGCCTCGTGAGGCCACGCGGCAACTCGAGGCGGTCTTTCCCACCACCTGAGCGAGAGGGGCTCTGCGTGAGAGGGGCCCGGCGATACGGCGTGAGTGGGGAATTCGCTCAGGGCCGACGGTTCGAAGAGGTGTTCGAAGCCTCTCTGCCATACAGTGGATTCCGTGCCGAAATCCCTCACGAATCCCGACTCCGATACGGTTCCCGCCACCTCCGCGTCCTCCACGTCCCGCCACTCCCGCGGTCTCGCCTCCGGCCCCGCAGGCGGGGCGCACCGCCACGATCCAGATCGGATCGTGGTCAAGGGTGCCCGCGAGCACAACCTGAAGAACGTGGACCTGGACATCCCCCGCGACGCGCTGGTCGTCTTCACCGGGCTGTCCGGTTCGGGCAAGTCCTCCCTCGCCTTTGACACGATCTTCGCGGAAGGCCAGCGCCGCTACGTGGAATCGCTGTCCTCCTATGCGCGGATGTTCCTCGGCCGCGTGGACAAGCCGTCCGTCGACTTCATCGAGGGCCTGTCCCCGGCCGTCTCGATCGACCAGAAATCCACGAACCGCAACCCGCGTTCCACGGTCGGGACCATCACCGAGGTCTACGACTACATGCGTCTGCTGTGGGCCCGCATCGGCATCCCGCACTGCCCCGAGTGTGGCGAGCCGGCCAGCCGGCAGTCGCCACAGCAGATCGTGGACCAGCTCGGCGAGCTGCCCGCCAAGACGCGCTTCCAGGTGCTCGCCCCCGTGGCCCGCGGCCGGAAGGGCGAGTTCGTGGACGTCTTCACCGACCTCGCCACCCAGGGCTTCTCCCGGGCGATCGTGGACGGTGAGCTCATCCAGCTGTCCGATCCGCCGAAGCTGAAGAAGCAGGTCAAGCACACCATCGCCGTGGTGGTGGACCGTCTGGCCATGAAGGACGGCATCCGCCAGCGGCTCACCGACTCGGTGGAGACCGCCCTGAACCTGGCTGACGGACTCGTGGTCATCGACTTCGTGGACGTGGACGCCGCCGTGGACCCGGCGAAGGCCAACGCGGGCGAGTGGGACGCCTTCGATGCCGAGGGGACCCCCAAGTTCCGCTCGTTCTCGGAGAAGCTGTCCTGCCCCAACGGCCACCAGCTCACCATCGATGAGATCGAGCCCCGCTCCTTCTCCTTCAACAACCCTTTCGGCGCGTGCACGGTCTGCACCGGCATCGGCACCAAGCTCGAGGTGGACGAGGACCTCGTGGTCCCGGACCAGGACAAGACCCTCCTGGAGGGGGCCATCGCGCCCTGGTCGATCGGCAAGTCGACGTCCGAGTACTGGCAGCGGCTGCTCTCCGGCCTGGCCAGCGAGGTCGGCTTCGGCATGGACGTGCCCTGGAAGGACCTGCCCGCAGCCGCCCGCAAGGCTGTCCTGCACGGCAAGGACTTCAAGGTCGAGGTGTCCTACCGGAACCGCTTCGGCCGCGAACGCCGGTACACCACCGGTTTCGAGGGGGTCATCGACTACATCCACCGCAAGCACCTGGAGACCGAGTCGGATCACGCCCGGGACCGCTACGAGTCCTATATGCGGCAGATCCCCTGCGCGGCCTGCAACGGCAACCGCCTGAACCCGACCTCGCTGTCCGTGACCGTCGGCGGGAAGTCCATCTCCGAGGCCACGGTCCTGCCGATGCAGGAGGCCATCGACTTCTTCGAGCAGCTCGAGCTGTCCGAACGGGACGTGCAGATCGCCGACCAGGTCCTCAAGGAGATCCTGGCCCGCCTGCACTTCATGCTGGACGTGGGCCTCAATTACCTGAATCTGGAGCGGCCGGCCGGGACGCTGTCCGGCGGCGAGGCTCAGCGCATCCGTCTGGCCACGCAGATCGGCTCCGGGCTCGTCGGGGTCCTGTATGTCCTGGACGAGCCGTCCATCGGCCTGCACCAGCGGGACAACCGGCGGCTGATCGAGACGCTGCTGCGGCTCCGGGACCTCGGCAACACCCTGATCGTGGTGGAGCATGACGAGGACACGATCGCCGAGGCCGACTGGATCGTGGACATCGGCCCCCGGGCCGGTGAGCACGGCGGCGAGGTGGTCCACTCCGGCTCCCTCGAGGGCCTGAAGGCGAACGAACGCTCCCTGACCGGCGACTACCTGGCCGGGCGGCGCGAGATTGCGCTGCCGGAGCAGCGCCGTCCGTTGGACCAGAGCCGGAAGATCACCGTGGTCGGAGCGCGGGAGAACAACCTGAAGGACGTCACCATCGACTTCCCGCTCGGTGTGCTGACCGCCGTGACCGGCGTGTCCGGGTCCGGGAAGTCCACGCTCGTGAACGAGATCCTCTACAAGGTCCTCGCCAACCAGCTCAACCACGCCAAGCACGTCCCGGGACGGCACAAGCGGGTCAATGGGCTGGACCAGCTGGACAAGGTCGTGCACGTGGACCAGAGCCCGATCGGGCGCACCCCGCGCTCCAACCCGGCCACGTACACCGGCGTGTTCGACACCATCCGGAAGCTCTTCGCGGACACCCAGGAGGCCAAGGTCCGCGGCTACCAGCCCGGACGCTTCTCCTTCAACATCAAGGGCGGCCGCTGCGAGGCGTGCTCGGGTGACGGCACCCTGAAGATCGAGATGAACTTCCTGCCGGACGTCTACGTCCCGTGCGAGGTGTGCCACGGCGCCCGGTACAACCGGGAGACCCTCGAGGTGCACTACAAGGGCAAGAACATCGCCGAGGTCCTCCAGATGCCGATCGATGAGGCGGCGGACTTCTTCTCCGCGTACACCAAGATCTCGCGCTACCTCAACACCCTGGTGGACGTCGGGCTCGGGTACGTCAAGCTGGGCCAGCCCGCCACCACCCTCTCCGGGGGTGAGGCGCAGCGCGTGAAGCTGGCGGCGGAGCTGCAGAAGCGCTCGAACGGCCGGACGATCTACGTGCTGGATGAACCCACCACCGGCCTGCATTTCGAGGACATCCGCAAGCTGCTGGGCGTGCTGCAGTCCCTCGTGGAGAAGGGCAACACGGTGATCACGATCGAGCACAACCTGGACGTCATCAAGTCGGCCGACCACGTGATCGACCTCGGCCCGGAGGGAGGGTCCGGCGGCGGCAGCATCGTCGCCGTCGGCACCCCGGAGCAGGTCTCCCGCACGGCGGCCAGCCACACCGGCCAGTTCCTCGCGGGGATCCTGTGACCGCGCCCGGCACCGCGATCCTCTTCGACCTGGACGGGACGCTGGTGGACCCTGCGGGCGCCATCACCGGGGGCATCGCCACCGCCCTGGAGCGCCACGGGTTGCCCGTGCCCGGCCCGGAGCGGCTCGCGTCCCTCGTGGGGCCGCCGTTGCAGGAGAGTCTGGCCTCCCTGGAAGGTGTCACGGCGGAGAACATGCCCTCGGTGATCCGTGAATACCGGGCCGGCTACCTGAGTCAGGGGATGGCGGCCAGCACCGTCTACCCCGGGGTCCGTGACGCCCTCGAGGACCTGGGGGCAGACCACCGGCTGGTGGTCGCCACCTCCAAGCCCCGGTCGCTCGCGCGTCAGCTGCTGCGCGTCCAGGGCCTCGATCACCTCTTCGCGGCGGTCTGCGGGTCGAACGACGACGAGACCGCCCCGTTGCCGCCGCACGGCACCAAGGTGCAGGCGATGGCCGAGGCGCTGGCCGCCGTCGGGCATCCGGAGCGGGCCGTGATGGTGGGGGACCGGCACTTCGACCTGGCCGGGGCCGCGCACCACGGGATCCCGGGCATCGGGGTCCTCTGGGGCTTCGGCGGCCGGAGCGAGCTGGAGGAAGCCGGGGCCACAGTGCTGTGTGCGGACGCGGGCGATCTGCCGGAGCACTGCCGAGCACTGGTGACCGCGGCCCGGATCTGACCCGGGCACTATGATGGATCCGGTCCGCAGGAGCATCCGGGACACTCAGCTCTTTCGATTCCACTGGAGAGGACGGCCATGGCGACCAACGAAGCCGTGCGCACGGGGATCCGTGCCCTGGTCAAGGTCACCTGCCGGCCGACCATCACCGGCCTGGAGAACGTGCCGGAGTCCGGCGGGTTCATCGTGGCCAGCAACCACCTGTCCTTCTTCGACTCCGTGATCCTGCAGGCGGTCATGCCGCGCATGGTGCACTTCTTCGCCAAGGCCGAGTACTTCACCCAGCCCGGCATCAAGGGCGCCGTGATGAAGGGCTTCTTCGACTCCGTGGGATCGATTCCCGTGGAACGCAGTGAGAAGGCCGCCTCCGTGGCAGCCCTCGAGCAGCTCATGGGCCACGTGGCGGCGGGCTCCGGCGTCGGCATCTACCCCGAGGGCACCCGCAGCCGGGACGGCCGCCTCTACAAGGGCCGCACCGGCGTCGGCTGGCTCGCGCTGGCCACGGGGGTTCCGGTGGTGCCCGTCGGTCTGCGGGGAACCGAACGCCTCCAGCCGCCCGGTTCGAACCGGTTCACGCCGCACCGCTTCTCCCTGACCGTAGGTGAGCCGCTGCAGTTCGACCACCTCGGCACCAAGCACCCGTTGCCGCCGCGACGGCAGGCGACGGGGCAGATCATGGACGCCATCGCGGCCCTCTCGGAGCAGGAACGCGCGACCACCTACAACGAACCGGTCTCGGGCCACTCCTCCGGCGGTCAGGCCGGACAGAACCCGACGCCCACCCAGGACTGAGCCGCCATGGCTGATCCGGCCAGCTACCGCCCGAGGACCGGTGAGGTGCCCACCTCACCGGGGGTGTACCGCTTCCGCGACCCGGACGGGCGCGTCATCTACGTGGGCAAGGCCAAGAATCTGCGGTCCCGCCTGGCCTCCTACTTCCAGGACCCCAACGGGCTGCATCCCAAGACCCGGGCGATGGTGTTCACCGCCGCCTCGGTGGAGTGGACCGTGGTCGGCTCCGAGCTCGAGGCCCTGCAGCTCGAGTACACGTGGATCAAGCAGTACACGCCGCGCTTCAACATCATGTACCGGGACGACAAGTCGTACCCGTACCTCGCCGTCACGATGAACGAGAAGTACCCGCGGGTGCAGGTCATGCGCGGGGACAAGCGCAAGGGTGTGAAGTACTTCGGGCCCTTCCATCCGGCGAAGGCCATCCGCGAGACCGTGGACCTGATGCTGCGCGTCTTCCCGGTCCGGACCTGTTCCTCCGGAGTGTTCCGCCGGGCCGAGCTCTCCGGTCGGCCCTGCCTGATGGGCTACATCGACAAGTGTGCCGCCCCGTGTGTGGACCGGATCAGCCAGGCGGGGCACCGTCAGCTCGCGCAGGACTTCTGCGACTTCATGGCCGGGGACGCCCAGAAGTACATCCGCCGGCTCGAGGCCCAGATGAAGGAGGCCGTGGCGGACCTGCGCTATGAGGACGCCGCCCGGCGCCGAGACGACATCGCGGCCCTGAAGCGGGTGTTCGAACGCAATGCCGTGGTCCTCTCGGAGACCACGGAGGCGGACATCTTCGCCTTCGCCGACGATGAACTCGAGGCCGCCGTCCAGGTGTTCCACGTCCGGGACGGACGCATCCGCGGTCAGCGTGGCTGGGTGGTGGAGAAGGTCGAGGATGTCTCGGGTGCCACCATGGTGGAACAGCTGCTCGAGCAGGTCTACGGCTCGCTTGAGGACACCAGCCGCATCCCGCGCGAGGTCCTCGTGCCCGAGCTGCCGGAGAACGCCGACCAGGTGGCCGCCCTGCTCTCGGGCATGCGGGGAGCCCAGGTCAGCCTGCGGGTGCCACAGCGCGGTGACAAGAGGTCCCTGATGGAGACCGTCAAGGAGAATGCCGTGCTCGCACTGCGGGTGCACAAGACGCGTCGCTCCGGCGACCTGACCACCCGGTCGGCCGCCCTCCGTGAGCTCCAGGACGCCCTCGAACTGCCCGAGCCGCTGCTGCGCATCGAGTGCTACGACATCTCCCACGTCTCGGGTACCAACGTGGTCGGCTCGATGGTGGTGGTCGAGGACGGGATGCCGAAGAAGGCCGACTACCGCAAGTTCAGCGTGACGGGGGACGCCGCCCGCGATGACACCGCCGCGATGCGCAACGTCCTCACCCGCCGGTTCCGTCACTACCTGGAGGACCAGGAGCGCAGTGGGACCTTCGCCACCGGGGAGATCGCCCCGGAACCCGATCCGGCGGGTCCGGCGGACCTGGACGGTCAGACGGGGCCCGGCGGGGCGCTGGAGGGCCCGGCCAGAACACCATCGGACGGGCCGTCCTCGCGTCGCTTCGCCTACCCGCCCTCCCTCGTGGTGGTCGACGGCGGCCCCCCACAGGTGGCCTCGGCCGTCCAGGCCCTCGCGGACCTGGGGATCACCGACCTGCCCGTGGTCGGGCTCGCCAAGCGGCTCGAGGAGCTGTGGTTGCCGGGCGAGGAATTCCCCCTCGTGCTGCCGCGCGCCTCACAAGGGCTCTACATGCTGCAGCGGATCCGCGACGAGTCGCACCGCTTCGCCATCACCTTCCACCGGGAGAAGCGGGGCAAGTCCATGGTGTCCTCCGCCCTGGACGGCATCGAGGGCCTGGGCCCGGCCAAGCAGAAGACGCTGCTCAAGCACTTCGGCTCGGTCAAGCGCATCCGTGCCGCCAGTGTGGATCAGCTGCAGGAGGCCCGGGGCATCGGCCCGGCCCTGGCCGCCACCGTCCATGCGGCGCTGCACCCCGAGAGCACGGAGACCGGCACCGAGTCCGCCGGGCCAGCCGGGCCCGCTGAGGCCGTCAGGGATGCCGAGGGCACCGAGACCGGCTCGGTGGATCGGGTGACGCGCGGTGTCAACCTGACCACGGGCGAAATCCTGGACTGAAGAGGGTGGACTGGACTGGGTAGTCTGGACGTATGAGCGACGGACTGACCCCGGTGAAACCACCCACTTCTGAAGTCCTCATCGTCACCGGCATGTCCGGGGCGGGGCGGACCACCGCCGCGCACGCGCTAGAGGACCACGGCTGGTATGTGGTGGAGAACATCCCGCCACAACTCTTCATCACCCTGACGGACCTGGTGGGTCGTTCCCCCGAGGCGATCCCGCGGCTGGCCCTCGTGGTGGACGTGCGGTCCAAGGAGCTCTTCAAGGACATCCAGGAGGCCCTGGGGCAATTGCGGGCCCAGGGTGTCGACTACCGGGTGCTCTTCCTGGACGCCAGTGACGAGCTGCTGGTGCGCCGTTTCGAGTCGGCCCGCCGCCCGCATCCGCTGCAGGGCTCCGGCCGCATCCCGGATGGGATCGCCGCCGAACGCCTCCTCCTGCGGGAGCTGAAGGAAGAGGCCGAGATCGTGGTGGACACCACCACGAAGAACGTGCACTCGCTGGCCACCACCATCACGGAGCTGTTCACCGAGTCCGGTCCCATCGTGCTGCGCCTGAACGTCATGAGCTTCGGCTTCAAGTACGGGCTCCCACAGGATGCGAACTTCATGGCCGATGTCCGCTTCCTGCCGAACCCGCACTGGGTCCCCGAGCTGCGACCCTTCACCGGCCAGGACACCGCGGTCTCGGAATTCGTGCTGCAGCAGCAGGGTGCCAGTGAGTTCGTGGACCACTATCTCGAGGCGCTGGTGCCCGTCCTGGACGGCTACCGCCGGGAGAACAAGCACTACGCCACCTTCGCCATCGGCTGCACGGGCGGCAAGCACCGCTCGGTGGCCGTGGCCGAGGAGCTGGGCCACCGGCTGAGCCAGCAACCGCGGGTCACGGTCAATGTGCACCACCGTGACCTGGGCCGGGAATGAGTGGGATGGCGGGGATGCCGAGCATGAGCAGTCATTTCACGGGCCAGTTGCCCCTGGCGCCCAGTTCCGTTCCGGCGCCGGGCCAACAGGCTGGAACGTACGATCCGACCCTCCGCGTCACCGCGCTCGGCGGCGGCCATGGGCTGTCGGCCACTTTGCGGGCCCTGCGGCTCATCGCCGGGGAGATCACGGCCGTGGTCACGGTGGCGGACGACGGCGGATCCTCGGGCCGCATCCGCCGGGAGATGGACGTGCTGCCGCCCGGAGACCTTCGGATGGCCCTGGCCGCCCTGTGTGATGACACGGACTGGGGGCGGACCTGGCGCGATGTCATGCAGCACCGCTTCACTTCCAAGGAGGGCACCGAGGCCACGCTGGACAACCACTCCCTGGGCAACCTGTTGATCGTGGCCCTGTGGGAGCTGCTCGGCGACCCGGTGGGCGGACTGCGCTGGGCCGGGGCCCTGTTGGGTGCCCGCGGCCAGGTGCTGCCCATGTCCACCGTGCCGCTGGCAATCTCTGGTGCCGTACTGTCCGAGAACGAGAAGGGTGAGCTGGTCCGGCGGACCGTGACGGGCCAGTCCTCGCTGGCCGCCGCCGGGAAGAACACCAGGGTCTCCCACATCCGGCTCGAACCGGAGAACGCCCCGGCGTGTGAGGAGTCCATGGAGGCCATCGAGCTCTCCGACTGGATCGTCCTCGGTCCCGGCTCCTGGTACACCTCCGTCCTGCCTCACCTGCTGCTTCCCGAGCTGCGCGAGGCCCTGGTCCGGACCCCCGCCCGGAAGGCTCTCGTGATGAATCTCACCACGGATACCGCGGAGACCTCCGGCATGAACGCGGCGGACCACCTGGAGGTCATCCACCACTACGCGCCCGATCTGCGGTTGGACGTCGTCATAGCAGACCAGGACGCGGTCCAGGACGCCCAGGGATTCGTGGCCGCCGCCGAGCGTCTGGGAGCCTCGGTCCTGTTTAGTAGGGTTGGTGCCGGTTCGGGGACCCCGATCCATGACCCACTGCGTCTGGCCTTGGCCTTCCAGGAGGCCTTCAAGGGCTCCTGATACGGTCATCGTCGTCCGTCACGCCCACCGGTATGGCGGCTCCACCAGTACAAGCAGTACAAGCGAGAGATGTGAGGCGAGACGCCATGGCGTTGACTGCGGCGGTGAAAGAGGAATTGGCCCATCACGGGATCAAGAGCTCTTCCGAACGGAAGGCCGAGGTCTCGGCCATGCTGCGCTTCTCCGGGGGACTGCACATCATCTCCGGCCGGATCGTCATCGAGGCCGAGCTGGACCAGGCCGCCACCGCCCGCCGCCTCCGGACCGCCATCGCCGAGGTCTACGGCCACGGCAGCGAGATCATCGTCGTCTCCGGCGGCAACTTGCGCAAGGGCAGCCGCTACGTCATCCGGGTGATCCGTGACGGCGAGTCCCTGGCTCGTCAGACCGGCCTGCTGGATGTGCGCGGCCGCCCCGTGCGTGGCCTGCCCCCCATGATCGTCAACGGTTCCGTCGCCGACGCCCAAGCCGTGTGGCGCGGCGCCTTCCTGGCCCACGGGTCCCTGACCGAGCCGGGCCGCTCCTCCTCGCTGGAGGTCACGTGCCCGGGATCCGAGGCCGCCCTGGCGCTGGTGGGCGCCGCCCGCCGGCTCGGCATCGCCGCCAAGGCCCGGGAGGTCCGCGGTGTGGACCGCGTGGTGATCCGGGACGGCGATGCCATCTCGGCCCTGCTGACCCGGATGGGGGCGCACGACACCGTGCTGGTGTGGGAGGAACGCCGCACCCGCAAGGAGGTCCGGGCCACCGCCAACCGGCTGGCCAACTTCGATGACGCGAACCTGCGGCGTTCGGCCCAGGCCGCCGTCGCCGCCGGGGCGCGGGTGGAGCGGGCTCTGGACATCCTCGGGGACGAGGTCCCGGACCACCTCAAGTACGCCGGGCAGTTGCGGGTGGAGCACAAGCAGGCATCCCTGGACGAACTCGGCCGGCTGGCCGACCCGCCCATGACCAAGGACGCCATCGCCGGCCGGATCCGCCGACTGCTCGCCATGGCGGACAAGCGCGCCATCGAGGAGGGCCTGCCCGGGACCGATGCGGCCCTGCCGTCGGACGCGGCCGAGCACGACGCCTGACCGGTGTCCCGGTGGTGCCGTGACGGAACATTCCGGCTCTGAGCGGAACCGGTGGCCAACGCCCCCACGAGGGTGCTTAGGATGGGAAGCAAGGTCTCCTGACGGGGGCCAGACACCAGGGCCCGGCACCCCGGGCCCTGGATACATGTCCATCAAGGAGGAAACATGGCTGAATTCACCCTGCCGGAACTTGATTATGACTACAGCGCGCTGGAGCCGCACATCTCGGCGAAGATCATGGAGCTGCACCACTCCAAGCACCACGCCACCTACGTGAAGGGCGCCAACACCGCCCTCGAGAAGCTGGCCGCCGCCCGCGAGGCCGGCGACTTCGCCACCGTCAACCAGTTCTCCAAGGACTTGGCGTTCAACCTGGGTGGACACACCAACCACTCCATCTTCTGGAAGAACCTGTCCCCGAACGGCGGGGACAAGCCCACCGGCGAGCTGGCCGCGGCGCTCGACGAGTTCTTCGGGTCCTTCGACAAGTTCCAGGCTCACTTCACCGCCGCCGCGCTGGGCATCCAGGGCTCCGGCTGGGCCGTGCTCGCCTACGAGCCGATCGGTGGCAACCTGGTCATCGAGCAGTTCTACGATCAGCAGAACGGCGTTCCCGTGGCCACCATCCCGCTGTTCCAGCTGGACATGTGGGAGCACGCCTTCTACCTGGACTACCAGAACGTCAAGGCTGACTACGTCAAGGCGATCTGGAACATCGTGAACTGGGCGGACGTCTCCGCACGCTTCGAGGCCGCCCGGGCCGGCGCCTCCAAGCTCATCATGCCCTGAATCAGGTGACCCGTTGACGGGCCGGCCGGCCACTGCGGTCGGCCGGCCCGCTTCATGTCCCACCGCCCCCGGACAGCACGTCTCGTTCCTCTCCGTCTGACTGAAAGGCACCACCGTGAGTACTGCAACCAGGATCGCCATCAACGGATTCGGCCGGATCGGCCGCAACGCACTGCGTGTCATCGAGCAGGAGGGCCACGATCTCGAGCTGGTGGCCGTGAACGACCTCGCGGACGTCGAGGACCTGTTGTACCTCGTGAAGTACGACACGATCCTGGGGCGTTACCCGCACGGGATCGACCTCGTGGACGGCAACCTCGTCGCCAACGGCAGGACCATCCGGGTCTTCTCCGAGGAGGACCCGTCGAAGCTGCCCTGGGGTGAGCTCGGCGTGGACATCGTCATCGAGTGCACCGGGCACTTCACCCAGGCCGAGGACGCCCGCAAGCACCTGGAGGCCGGCGCCCGCAAGGTCGTGCTCTCGGCCCCCGGCAAAGGCGTGGACGGCACGTTCGTGATGGGCGTCAACGACTCCTCCTACGACCCGGCCATGGACATCATCTCGGCCGCCTCCTGCACCACGAACTGCCTGGCCCCCATGGCCAAGGTCCTGCACGACTCCTTCGGGATCGTGGACGGGATCATGACCACCATCCACGCGTACACCGGTGACCAGAACCTGCATGACGGGCCGCACCGCAAGGACCGCCGACGCGCCCGGGCCGCGGCCCAGAACATGGTCCCCACCTCCACCGGCGCCGCCAAGGCCATCGGCGAGGTGATCCCCTCGTTGCGGGGCAAGCTGGACGGCTTCGCCATGCGGGTGCCCACGATCACCGGCTCCGCCACGGATCTCACCGTCGAGCTGGAGCGGGAGGCCTCGATCGAGGAGGTCAACGCCGCGTTCCAGGCGGCGGCGCAGACCCCTGAGCTGCAGGGCCGCCTGGTCTACAACGTGGACCCCATCACCTCCTCGGACATCATCACCTCGCCGGCGGCCTGCACCTTCGACGCCCCCTTGACCAAGTCGATCGGCAAGACCGTCAAGATCATCGGCTGGTATGACAATGAGTGGGGGTACACGTGCCAGCTGATGGACCTGACCTCCATGGTCGCCTCTAAGCTGTAGTCCGGGGTCGAACCCCGCCCACCTGAGTTCCACTCTCCCGGAAGGCCCTGTGCATGACCGCCAAGACCCTTGACGACCTGCTGGAGGCAGGGGTGGCAGGACGCCACGTCCTCGTCCGCTCCGACCTCAACGTCCCGCTGGAGGACGGCGCCGTGGCCGACGACGGCCGCATCCGTGCCTCGCTGCCGGTCATCACCGCGTTGGCCGACGCCGGTGCGCGCGTGGTCGTCATGGCCCACCTCGGGCGCCCGAAGGGCACGGCGGACCCGGCCTTCTCCCTGCGGCCCGCGGCCGAGCGGATGGCCGAGCTGGCCGGTCGTGAGGTGCGCCTGGCCGCGGACGTCACGGGCGCCTCGGCCCGTGAGGAGTCGGCGAACCTGCCCGACGGCGGCATCCTCCTTCTCGAGAACGTGCGGTTCGACCCGCGCGAGACCTCCAAGGACGAGGCCGAGCGTGCCGCATTGGCCGCCGAGATGGCGGCCCTGACCGGGGGCAGCGGCTCGGCTGAGTCGGCTCAGGCGACTTCGGCGACTCAGGGCGCCTATGTGGATGACGCCTTCGGCGCCGTGCACCGCCGGCACGCCTCGGTGTATGACATCGCGGGCCTGCTGCCGTCCTACCAGGGCGGCCTCGTCTCCCGGGAGCTGGACGTGCTCTCCCGCCTGACCGGAGAGCCGGACCGCCCCTACGTGGTGGTCCTCGGCGGTTCCAAGGTCTCGGACAAGCTGGCGGTGATCGACAACCTGATGGACCGCGCGGACACCCTGCTGATCGGGGGCGGGATGCTGTTCACCTTCCTCAAGGCCCAAGGCCACGAGGTCGGTGCCTCCCTGTTGGAGGAGGACCAGATTCCCGTCGTCACCGAGTACCTCGAGCGGGCTGAGAAGGGCGGCTGCCGGATTGTCCTGCCCACGGACATCGTCATGGCCTCGGCGTTCGCCGCCGACGCCGAGCACGAGGTCCTGCCCGTGGAGGCCCTGACCTCCGGTGCGCACGGGGCCTCCGCCCTGGGCCTGGACATCGGCCCCGAGACGCGCGTGGCGTTCGGCGAGGAGATCCGCCGGGCCGAGACCGTGTTCTGGAACGGGCCCATGGGGGTCTTCGAGTTCGAGGCCTTCGCCCAGGGCACCCGCATGGTGGCCCAGTCCCTGACCGAGTCCACTGGGCTCACCGTGGTGGGCGGGGGCGACTCGGCGGCCGCCGTCCGGGCCCTGGGCTTCGACGACGATCAGTTCGGCCACATCTCGACCGGTGGCGGTGCCTCCCTCGAATACCTCGAGGGCAAGTCCCTGCCGGGCATCGACGCCCTGGAGCGCTCGGCCACCGGCCACGGCACGGGACCCGACGCGGCGCAGGCAGGTGCCTGAGCATGACCTCGAAGACCAACGGCGTCTATGACCGCACCCCGCTCATCGCGGGCAACTGGAAGATGAACCTGGATCACCAGCAGGCCGTCACCCTCGTGCAGAAACTGACCTGGATCCTCACGGATGCGGACCACGATTTCGAGAAGGTCGAGGTGGCGGTGTTCCCGCCCTTCACGGACCTGCGCAGTGTCCAGACCTTGGTGGCCGGGGACGGGCTGCCCCTGGTCTACGGGGCCCAGGATGTCTCTGCTGAGGATTCCGGTGCGTTCACCGGCGAGATCTCGGCACAGTTCCTGTCCAAGCTGGGGTGCCGCTACGTCCTGGTCGGCCACTCCGAGCGGCGCACGCTGCACGGTGAGGACGACTCCGTGGCTCACCGCAAGCTCGCCGCAGCGCTGCGGCACGGTCTCGCACCCGTCCTCTGCGTGGGCGAGGGACTGGAGGTCCGGCAGGCCGGCCGCCAGGTGGAGCACACCCTCGAGCAACTCCGCGGGGCGCTCGAGGGCCTCACCGCGGAGCAGATCACCGACCTGGTGGTGGCCTACGAGCCCGTGTGGGCCATCGGCACGGGCGAGGTGGCCGGACCGGAGGACGCCCAGCAGATGTGCGCCGCGCTGCGCGCCGACGTCGCCTCCCGCTATGGTGAGGAGGCCGCTGCGGGGATCCGGCTGCTGTACGGCGGTTCCGTCAAGTCCTCGAATGCGGCCTCCATCCTGCGGGAGAAGGACGTCGACGGTCTCCTCGTGGGTGGCGCCAGCCTGGACGAGGCCGAGTTTGCTAGCATAGTCAGGTTCGAGCATCACCTGCTGACCGACTGACTCCGGCTGTTCGGCCCCGGTCGGACGGCGCAGAAGAACCCGAACGGGCCGGTGACGGCCTCCCGCCAATGGAAAGAGTGACGTGGACGTCCTGACCCTCATCTTGCAGATCGCCCTGGCCGCCATCAGCGTCCTGCTGGTCCTGCTGATCCTGCTCCACAAGGGCCGCGGCGGCGGAATGTCCGACATGTTCGGCGGCGGCGTGACCTCCTCGCTGGGAGCCTCCGGCGTAGCCGAGAAGAACCTGAACCGCCTCACCGTGACCCTGGGACTGACCTGGGGCGCGATCGTGGTGGCCCTCGGACTGATCATGCGGTTCTCGCAGGACTTCTAGCCTGTCCCGGACGGGCGGGCCGGGCGGGCCAGCGGCACAGGGACAGCCTCCGGTCCATGCGGTCAGTGGTGACCGGCTGCCGCCCCGTCCAGCCACCAGAGGGTGGCGTCCCGACCTGAGACCACCGATGCCGGCCAGCGGGCCGCGTCGGTGGTCTCGTCGTCTCGGGCCTGCCGGACCGCTGCGACGGCCTCGGCCTTGTCCGCACCGGCCACCACGAACCAGAGCCGCTCGGCCGTGTTGAGGGCCTCCACGGTCAACGAGAGCCGCCACGGCGGAGGCTTGGGGGAGTCCTGCACGGCCAGGACCGTCGCCCCGGCGGCCAGCGGGCCGGGAAGCCCGGGGAACAGGCTGGCGACATGCGCATCCGGCCCCACGCCCAGCATCAGCACATCGAAGACGGGCAGCCGCTCGTCCGGCCCCGGGTCCACGCTCGCGTGGGCGGCGAGCTCGGACGCGTAGGCCGCCGCCGCCGTCCTGATCGACTCCGTCAGCTCGGCGTCCGTCGGCATGGTTCCTGCCCTTGCCGCGCTGTGGGCAGCGGGCATCCGGTGGATGTTCGCGGCGGGCATCCCGTGCACGGCGACCAGGTCCCGCAGGAGGGCCTCCTCGGCCTGCCGCTCGTTGCGATCAGCGTCCCCGGCGGGCAGGAAGCGCTCATCGCCCCACCACAGGTGGACCCGGGACCAGTCCGGCACGCGGAGTGCCCGGCGCCCGAGTCCGCTCGGAGAGTCCAGGCGGTCCGAGGCCTCTGAGGTATCCGGGGCGTCCGGGGCCGCTGACAGCAGGTCGGAGAGTGCCGCCAGGATCCCCGTGCCGGTCCCGCCGCCGGTGAGGACGGCGGAGGCCGCGCCCCGGTCCTGGACGGCGTCGGCGAGGACTCGGAGCAGCTCACTGGCGGCGTCACGGCAGAGCGATTCGCGGTCCGGGAACAGCCGGGTCTCATCGGTCACTGGGCAACACCGCTTTCAGGTCGGTCAGGGGCAGTCCGTTGACCACCACATCGCCGAAGACCTCGTCCGGGTCCAGTCGGCGCAATTCCTCCGCCAGGCAGTCCTGGTCGCTGCGCCGCGGCAGGGAGATGTGCTGGATGGGGCGGCCCTGCTGGTACAGGGACGCCACGTCGCCGGCGGGCCGGGACAGCACCACGTCGCCCTGCTGGCGCCGCAGCCGGACGGAGCGCATGCCCTGGCCGGCCTTCGAGTGGGCCATGGTGACGGGGACCCCGAGGCATCGGGTGAGCCAGGCGGCCAGCAGCATGGTGGAGGGCGAGTCCTCGGCGCCGTCCACGGTGACGGAGAGGATCTCGGCAGGGTCCAGCCCGTCCAGGATGGCGGCCAGCTGGATACGCCATCCGGTCAGCCGGGTCCAGGACAGGTCGGTGTCCCCGGCCCGGTAGGTCTGGCGCAGGTGCATCAGCGCCCGCCGGGGCGAGGGGGCCGTGGCCGTGTCCGTGATGCGGCGGTGGGCGATCCTCCCCAGGGCCGAGTCCGCCGGGATCTCCGGAGCCGAATGGGGCCACCAGACCACGATCGGGGCGTCCGGCAGCAGCAGGGCACCGATGAGCGACTCGGATTCCTCCGCATTGGAGCCGGAGCCGTGGAGGATGATGACGTCGGAGGCCCCCGCGTCCCCGCCCACTCTGATCTCCGCATCCAAGCGGTTCGGAGCGGCGGCGTCTCCGGCGGCCAGCACGATGATCCGGCAGGGGTGCTCCCGACTGGCGAGGTTGGCGGCGACGATGGCCTCCTCGGCATGGTCTGGCGAGGTGGAGATGATCAGCGTCAGCACCCGGCCGAGCGCGACGACGCCCCCGGCCTCGCGCAGGCGGTTCATCTCCTTGGCGACCTGGGAGGTGGTGGTGTCCTGGACCTCGATGATCATCAGGGCCTCCTCCAGACACGGCCGTCACGGGCCACGAGTTCGTCTGCGGTCTTCGGTCCCCAGCTGCCGGGGGCGTAGGGTTCCGGTTGGCCCGCCAGGCTCGCCCAGTACTCCTCGAAGGGGTCGAGGATGGTCCAGGACAGTTCCACCTCGGCCTGGCGGGGGAACAGCGGTGGTTCACCGAGCAGGACATCGAGGATCAGCCGCTCGTAGGCCTCCGGGCTGTCCTCGGTGAAGGCGTGGCCGTAGCCGAAGTCCATGGTCACATCCCGGACCTCCTGCTGGGTCCCGGGGACCTTGGAGGCGAAACGGATGGTGACACCCTCGTCCGGTTGGACGCGGATGACGATGGTGTTCTGGCCGAACTCGTCCTCACCGTGTCCCGGGAACAACAGGTTCGGGGCCCGCTTGAGCACCACGGCGATCTCGGTGACGCGGCGGCCCAGGCGCTTGCCGGCGCGCAGGTAGAACGGCACCCCGTCCCAGCGCCGGGTGCGGATGCCCAGCTTCAGGGCGGCGTAGGTCTCGGTGGTGGACTCCGGGTTGAAGCCCTCCTCCGCGAGGAAGCCGGTGACCTTCTCTCCGCCCTGCCAGCCACCGGTGTACTGGCCGCGCGCGGAGGCGGCGCCCAGGCCGGCGTCGTCCGTGGGGACCTCGACGGCGGCCAGGACCTTCTCCTTCTCGGTGCGCAGGTGGTCCGCGTCGAAGGAGATGGGTTCCTCCATGGCGGTCAGGGCCAGCAGCTGCAGCAGGTGGTTCTGGATGACGTCGCGGGCGGCGCCCACCCCGTCGTAGTAGCCGGCGCGGCCGCCGATGCCGATGTCCTCGGCCATGGTGATCTGCACGTGGTCCACGTGGTTGGAGTTCCACACGGGCTCGAACAGGCGGTTGGCGAAGCGCAGCGCCAGGATGTTCTGGACGGTCTCCTTGCCGAGGTAGTGGTCGATCCGGAAGACGGCATCCGGGACGAACACCTGCTCGATCACGTCGTTGAGCTCCCGGGCGCTGGCCAGGTCGTGCCCGAAGGGCTTCTCGATGACCACGCGGCGCCACGGGCGTCCTGAGGAACCGGCGTGGGCGGGGGAGGGGCGGGTGCCGGCGTCGTGGTGGCGGCCGGCCAGGCCGTGGTCGGCGAGCTGCTGGCTGACCTCCTCGAACCAGTCCGGGGGGATGGACAGGTAGAACACGGTGTTGCCGGCGGTGCCGCGGGAGACCTCCAGGGCGGCCAGCGTTTCGTGGAGGTCCTCGTAGGCGGCGGCGTCGTCGAAGCCCCCGGAGACGAACCGGAAGCCCCCGCGCAGCTGGTTCCAGACGGTGTCGTTCCAGCCGGTCCGGGCCGAGGACTCCACGGAGTCGCGCACGTAGGCCGTGAACTCCTCGTCGCTCCAGTCGCGCCGGCCGAAGCCGACCAGCGAGAAGCCCGGCGGGAGCAGGCCCCGGTTGGCGAGGTCGTAGATCGCCGGCAGCAGCTTCTTGCGAGCCAGGTCTCCGGTGACGCCGAACAGGACGAGGGCAGACGGACCGGCGATCCGGGTCAGCCGCCGGTCTCGGGGGTCGCGCAGGGGATTGGCCGGGCGCGCTCCGGTCAACGGCTCAGGCACCATCGGATCCCTGCGTGCCGTGCGCCGCCCGGAGGAGCTGGCCGATGCCGTTCGCGCGCTCGGTCAGGTGCAGCCGCACCACGGGCCGGCCCTGCTCCCGCAGCACGGAGGCGTCCCCGGCGGCCTGGGCGGCCAGCAGCTGACCGAAGGTGAAGGGACGGCCCGGGATGTCCAGGTCCAGGTCTGAATCGGCAGTGACCTGCAGGAACACTCCCTCGGGCGTGCCACCCTTGTGGTACTGGCCGGTCGAGTGCAGGAACCGCGGGCCCCAGCCGAAGGTGACCGGGCGTCCGGCGAGCGTGGCCAGGGCGGCGCGCAGGACCTCCAGCTCCGGGTAGCCCACGCGGTCCAGGTAGGCCTGGACGGCCAGGTAGCCGTGGGCCGGCACCCGCTGCGCGAGGGCGGCGAGCACGGTCCCGAGGTCCTCCGGGACCCCGCCGGGGCCGTTCACGACGTCGGCCGGCCCGGTGACCTCGACGGTCCCGATCACGGTGTCCGGGCGCTCCGCCGCGGGTGTGGCATCCAAGAGGCCGCGGGCCGCGGTCTTCGCCGCCTCGACGTCCGGCTGATCGAAGGGATTGATGCCGAGCAGGCGGCCGGCCACCGCCGTGGCGAACTCCCACAGGAGCAGCTGGGCCCCGAGGGACCCGAAGACCTCCACGGCGTGCTCGGATCGGCCGGGCTGGACGCCGTCGACGGCGTCGGACGCCTCGGGCGCCTCCCGGTCCTCGGGGTCGGCCACCAGGCGGATCTGCAGCAGGTCGGCGGCGGCGGAGAGGGTCTCCGGGTCGCCGGCGTCCACGACCACGGGCAGCACACCGGTGCCGTCCTTGCCCGTGGACTCGGCGATCAGTTGCTCGGCCCACCCGCCGAAGCCGACCAGCCCGGAGTCCTCGTCGGAGAAGATCAGCTTGTTGCGCAGTGGGACGGTGCCCGCCAGGGCGGCGCCGAGCTGGAGGCCCGGGTTGCCCGGGTCATCAGCGGCGAGGACCTCGCGGGTCTCCTCCGCGTCATCGAGCAGCGTTGCGATGTCCACCCCGGCCAGGCCGGTGGGCACCAGGCCGAAGGCGGTGAGGGCGGAGTACCGCCCACCGACGGTGGGATCGGCGGTGAAGACCCGCCGGTAGCCGGCCTCGCGGGCAGACTGCTCGAGGGGGGAACCCGGGTCGGTGACCACGACGATCCGGGACGGCGCGTCGAGGCCGGCGTCGTTGAAGGCCTGCTCGAAGACCCGACGCTGGGAATCGGTCTCCACCGTGGAACCGGACTTGGAGGACACCACCAGGACGGTGTCCACCACCCCGGCCGCCAGGACGTTGCCCACCATCTCGGGATCAGTGGAATCGAGCACGATGAGCGGACAACCCTCGGTGGCGGCGATCACCTCGGGGGCCAGGGAGGAACCGCCCATGCCGGCCAGCACCACACGGTTGATGCCCTCGGCCGCCAGCTGGTCGCGCAAGTCCTCGATCTGCGGGACCAGGTCCCGTGAGTCCTCGAAGAGGTCCATCCACCCGAGGCGCTTCGACGCCTCCTGCTTCGCAGCCGGACCCCACAGGGTGTGGTCCTTGCTGTCCAGGCGGCTGGCGACGCGGTCGTCCACCAGGGCCGGGACGTGACGGTCGATCGCCACGAGGGCGTCGCCGGTGGCCTGCAATCCGAGTGAACTCATGTCAGTCTCCTGGGGTCGTGCGGGGGGATGCGGGGGGAGTGGTTCAGGACGGTCAGGCGGCGAGCAGTGACGGCCGGTGACGGCCAGGGGCGGCCGGGGGCCGTCAGCGGGCCGCGGAGTCCTGGAGCGCGGTGCGTACGGTCTGCAGCAGCTCGTTCCAGCTGGTCACGAACTTCTCCACGCCCTCGGCTTCGAGGACGGCCACCACGTCGTTGTAGTCGACGCCGGCATGGGCGATCGCGTCCAGGACGCGATCCGCCTCCTCGTAGCCCGCCGTGATGGTGTCCCCGGTGACCTCTCCGTGGTCGGCCAGGGCCTCCAGAGTCTTCTCCGGCATGGTGTTGACGGTTCCCGGAGCCACCAGGCCGGTCACGTAGAGCGTGTCCGGAAGGGCCGGGTCCTTGGTCCCGGTGGAGGCCCAGAGCGGACGCTGCGCGCGGGCACCGGCCGCCTCCAGGACGCGCCAGCGCTCCGTGTCCAGGGTCTCGGTGAAGATGCGGTAGGCGAGCCGGGCGTTGGCGAGGCCCGCCTGCCCGGTCAGCTCACCGGCCCCCTCGGCCGTGGACTCGGCGAGGCGGCGGTCTACCTCGGTGTCCACGCGGGAGACGAAGAAGCTGGCCACGGAGTGCAGGGTGGACAGGTCGATCCCGGCGGCGTGCGCCTGCTCCAAGCCCAGCAGCCAGGCGTTGAGCACCTCGCGGTAGCGGGTCAGCGAGAAGATCAGGGTCACATTGACGCTCAGCCCCCGGGCGAGGGTCGCCGTGATGGCCGGCAGGCCCTCCTCCGTGGCGGGGATCTTGATCAACACGTTCGGCCGGTCCACGGCCTGGGCGAGCAGCGCGGCCTCGGCGACGGTCTTCTCGGCGTCCCGGGCGGACCGGGGATCCACCTCGATGGAGACCCGGCCGTCCACCCCCTCGGACGCCTGGTAGACGGGCATGAAGAGGTCGCAGGCGGCCTGGACGTCCTGGGTGGTGAGCTCGAAGACGGCCCGGTCCAGGTCGGCGTCGTCGGCGGACAACTGCGTCAATTGCTCGGCGTAGGCCTCCCCGTTCTTGAGGGCGGCGGCGAAGATCGAGGGGTTGGTGGTCACGCCGGTGACGGTCCGTGTCTCGATCAGCTCGGCGAGGTTGCCCGTGGCGATCCGTTCACGGGACAGATCGTCGAGCCAGATGGACACACCGGCCTCGGCCAGTGCACGGGTGTTCGGGTTCTGTTCGGTCATCGTGTGCTCCGTACGTCTGGGGGGTGTGCTTTGCGTGGCCGTGGTGGCCGGCCGGCGCCAGGTCAGCGGCCGAGCAGGTCCCGGGCGGCGGCGGCCACGGCCTCGGCCGTGATGCCGTACTCCCGGAACAGCGTCTGGAAGTCTGCCGAGGCGCCGTAGTGTTCCAGCGAGACCTGGGCCCCGCGGACTCCGGTGTACTTGGCCCAGCCCTGGGCGATCCCGGCCTCCACGGAGACCCGGACGGCACCGTTGTCCGGCAGCACCGAGGTGCGGTAGGCCTCGTCCTGGGCGTCGAACCACTCGAGGCTCGGGGCGGACACCACCCGGGTCGGTACGCCTTCGGACTGCAGCTGGTCCCGGGCAGCCACCGCGAGCTGCACCTCGGAGCCGGTCCCGATCAGGATCACCTGGGGCTCGACGGCCGATCCCGAGCCATCGGTCGCGTCCAGCAGGACGTAGGCCCCGCGGGATGTTCCCTCGGCACCGGCGAAGCCCTGCTCGTCCCGCGGGAAGACCGGCAGGTTCTGGCGGGAGAGCACGATGCCAGCCGGGCCGTCGGTCTTCTCCAGGATCGTCTTCCAGGCCCAGGACACCTCATTGGCATCGGCCGGGCGGACCACGGCCAGTCCCGGGATGGCACGCAGCGAGGCGAGCTGCTCCACCGGCTGGTGGGTCGGGCCGTCCTCGCCGAGACCGATCGAGTCGTGGGTCCAGACGTAGATGGCCGGCGTGCCCATCAGCGCACCGATCCGGATCGCGGGACGCTGGTAGTCGGAGAAAATCAGGAAGGTTCCCATGTAGGCCCGCAACAGTGAGCCGAGCGAGATGCCGTTCACGATCGAGCCGGCGGCGTGCTCTCGGATGCCGAAGTGCAGGGTGCGGCCGTAGGGCCCGCCCTTCCAGGTGGAGGTCTGCCGGCTCTCGGGGATGAACGAGGGCTCGCCGTCCATGGTGGTGTTGTTGGAGCCGGCCAGGTCGGCAGAACCGCCCCACAGCTCCGGCATGACGGGGGCCAGGGCGGACAGGACCTTGCCGGAGGCGGCGCGGGTGGCCATTCCCTTGGCTCCACCCGAGAAACTGGCGTCGAAATCCGCCTCGAAAGTGGGGAACGCCTCGGCGAAACCCTCGGGCAGCTCGCCCGCCGTGAGGCGGTCGAACAGCTCGGCACGCTCTTCATTGGCACCGCGCCACGCGGAGTAGGACTCCTCCCAGGTGGCGCGGGAGGCCGCCGCGCGTTCACCGACGCTACGAGCGTGGGCCAGCACGCCGTCGTCGACGGCGAAGTGCTGCTCCGGATCGAAGCCCAGGACCGTCTTCAGGCCGGCCAACTCCTCGCCGCCGAGCTTGGAGCCGTGGATGGCGCCGGTGTCCTGTTTGCCGGGGGAGGGCCAGCCGATCACGGTGCGCAGCTTGATGAGCGAGGGCCTGGAGGTCTCTGCCTTGGCCTCGGCCAGGGCCGTGTAGAGCTGCTCCGTGTCCTCGACGTAGTTCCCGGTGGCGAGCCAGTCGACGGTCTGGACATGCCAGCCGTAGGCCTCGTAGCGGGCGGCCACGTCCTCGCTGAACGCCACGTCCGTGTCGTCCTCGATGGAGATCTCGTTGTCGTCATAGATGACCACGAGGTTGCCGAGTTCCTGGTGGCCCGCCAGGGAGGAGGCCTCGGAGGTGACCCCCTCCTGGAGGTCGCCGTCGGAGGCGATGACGAAGATGTGGTGATCGAAGGGGCTCGTCCCGAGGGCTGCGTCCGGGTCCAGCAGTCCACGTAGCCGGCGCTGGGCGAACGCGAAGCCGACGGCGGAGGCCAGGCCCTGGCCGAGGGGCCCGGTGGTGATCTCCACGCCGTCCGTGTGACCGTACTCGGGGTGCCCCGGGGTCTTGGAACCCCACGTGCGCAGTGCCTGGAGGTCTTCGAGTCCCAGGCCGGCGCCGGCGGCGAACAGCTGCAGGTACAGGGTCAGGGAGGAGTGGCCGGCCGAGAGGATGAACCGGTCGCGTCCGGCCCAGGTGGCGTCCGCGGGGTCATGATGCATGACGTTCTGGAACAGCTGCCAGGCGACCGGGGCGAGGGAGATGGCCGTGCCCGGGTGGCCGTGCCCGGCCTTCTCCACGGCGTCTGCGGCCAGCACGCGCAGGGTGTCCACGGCCTTCCGGTCCACGGCGGAATACGTGTATTCGCGGGCGGGCTGAAGACGCTGCAGGGAGGGAGTCCCCCCGGTGGCGGATCCGGTGGATGATGCCGGGGCTGAAGTCACGAAAGCTGCTCCTGACGGAATGAAACTGGGGGCCGGTGCCGACCTGACGCCAGCTTATCCCGAATGGGGCCACGCCCTGCAGGGGGTGAACCGCCAGTGACCTGTCACGACCCGACATTCCGTGCGGGGAACGGTACACTGGAAGGGGTGTTTCCAGCACCGATGACCTCATCCCGCCCGCCTGCACCGTGAGAAGTAGATGCCCACCACCCTTGATGCCCAGTCCGCCGCGAGCCCGGCGCCCTCCAGCGCCCGTCCGGTCCGCCGGAAGATCGGGTTCAAGCGGAAGGCCGCCGCCTACGTCTCGCTGACGAAGCCGCGCGTGATGGAGCTGCTCCTGGTCACCACGTTGCCGACCATGATCTTCGCGCAACGGGGCTTCCCGGACGTGGTCACCATGATCGCCACCATGGTGGGTGGTGCACTGGCCGCCGGGTCCTCCGCGGCCTTCAACTGCTACATCGACCGGGACATCGACAAACTGATGAACCGGACCAAGAAGCGCCCCCTGGTGACCGGCGAGGTCACGCCCCGGGAGGCCCTGATCTTCGCCTGGGCCATCGGCGTGGTGTCCATCGCCATCCTGCTGTGGGGCACCAACCTCCTGGCCGCCGGCCTCGGCGTCCTGGCGATCTTCTTCTACGTGGTCATCTACAGCCTGATCCTGAAGCGCCGCACCGAGCAGAACATCGTGTGGGGCGGGATCGCCGGCTGCTTCCCGGTCCTCATCGCCTGGGCTGCGGTCCGCGAGACCGTGGAATGGCCGGCCATCGTGCTGTTCCTCATCATCTTCCTGTGGACGCCGCCCCACTACTGGCCGCTGTCCCTGAAGTACAAGCGTGACTACCAGGCGGCTGACGTGCCCATGCTCGGGGCCGTGGCCTCGGCGCGGGTGGTCTCCAGCCAGGTAGTGCTCTACGCCTGGGCCACCGTGGCCTGCTCGCTGCTGCTGGTGCCCCTGGGCTGGGCCGGGATCGTCTACACGGCCGTCGCCCTCGTGGCCGGCGGCTGGTTCGTCTACGAGTCCCACGTGCTCTACGCCGAGTCGCAGAAGCCGGAGTACAACGACAAGAAGGCGATGAAGGTCTTTCACCTCTCCATCACCTATCTGACCCTCGTCTTCGTGGCCCTCGCCTTTGACCCCTTCGTGGGCAGCCCGCTCATGCCGGTCCCGGGCATCCCCTTCTGACCTCTCTCACCGCCGCGCCGGGTCCCATCGTGGGTTCGGGCCGAGTCTGAGGTACATGAATCTCACCACGTGACCTGGTCCACGCCAGGAGGGTGAGTTCATCTGACGGCGAGCAGAGGGGTTCCCCATGTGGGTGAAGGTACGGTCGTTTCCGGTCGGCGGGGCAGCGGTGCTGCTGGCGGCCGGGCTCGCCCTGACGGGGTGTGGCAACGAGGCGGGACCGGCTGCGCCTGAGACCTCGCCCTCGGCCACCATCCCGAGCGAGACGACGTCGGCCACTCCCGAATCGTCGCGATCCTCCAGGACGGCCGCTCCCGTTGACAGCCTGGATGAGCTGTTCGAGGCCGTCGCACCCGTACCCGTGGTGGGCACGGGGGAGTGGTTCGTCGCCGACATCACCGAGGCCGGAGAGGGTGGTACCGGCGCTCCGGAACACCAGGCGGCGACCAAGGACCTGGGCCGACTCGCTACTGAGCTGAGCGCCGACTTCAGCGAAGGATGACCGATCCAGACGTCCCTGCTAGGAGCGGACGACGGCCGGCCGGGTGCGGTAGGTGGAGACCTGCCGGTCCCAGACGGTGGTGACCGCCCAGACGACGAGGCCGGTGCCCAGCATATGCAGCAGGACCACACCGATCGGCAGGCCAGTGAAGTGCTGGATGTAGCCGACCGTCCCCTGGAAGGCGATCACCGCGATGAGCGCCCAGGCCGAGATTCGTTGCCGCCGCGAGGACTGCTGCCGCAGGACCACCACGAGCAGCACCAGGGCGGCGACCGTCATGAGGTAGACGGGGAAGGCGTGCAGGCGGGTGACCACCAGGGGGTCGAAGTCATGGCGGGGCGCATCGGCGTCGCCGCCGTGGGGGCCGGTCCCGGTGACGATGGTCCCCAGATACAGGACCACCCAGCCGATCACGAAGATGCCGCGGGCCAGATTCCGGGAGAGGGCGGATGTCTGGCCGTCGACCACCGCTGCCGGGGCGGCCGGCTGGTCCCCGTGGGCCTGGCGATGCCGCCATTCGGCGCCCACCCGGTTCACCAGCAGGGTGGCGAAGCAGACCATGACCGAGGAGACGAGGAAGTGGAAGGCCACCACCCAGGGGTTCAGGCCGGTCCAGACGGTGATGCCGCCCACCACGGCCTGCGCCGGGATGCAGGCCAGCATCCCCACGGAGATCCAGAAGATGCTCGGGTGGGACTTGCGGAGGTTCCAGACCCACAGCAGCACCGCCAGTGCCGCCAGCCCGACCACGAAGGTCAGCAGCCGGTTGCCGAATTCGATGACGCCGTTGATCCCCATCTCCGGGGTGTTGACCCAGGAGTCGTCGGTGCACGTGGGCCACGTCGGGCAACCGAGCCCGGAAGCCGTCAAACGCACGGCACCACCGGTGACGATGATGCCGATCTCGGTCACGAGCGAGATGACGGCGAGCACCAGGGTGCCCCGGGTGATGTCCCGCGGCGTGTATCTGCCGATGCCCGCATCGACGCGGCGCCACAGCCCGGGGCGGGTGGCGGAGCCGTTCTGGGCGGTGGACTGGGTGGGGGTACTCACTTCAGGGTCCTTTGAACGAGAGGGACGGGGAGGGACGGCAGAACACTCAGCGCCATTTGAACCACTTCAATGCGCCGACCGTGGCCAGGATGCCCCAGCCCGCCAGGACGAGGAGGGCGCCGACGTCGGGCGTTCCGGTGCCGAAGGCGGACCGGAGCCCGTCGCCCAGCGCGGCCGAGGGCAGGAAGGAGGCGATGCCGGAGAACCAGCTGATGGCGGGGATCGGGAAGACGGCCCCGCCCACGGCGCCCAGCAGCACCCACAGGAGATTGGTGAGGGCCAGCGTGGCCTCTGGCCGCGCGGTGCCCGCGATGAGGAGCCCGAGGGCGGTGAAGGAGGCCGCCCCGAGGATGAGGAAGAGGACGGCCCACGGCACCCCGGCCCAGACGGGCTGCCAGCCCAGCGCGAGACCGATCCCGCCGATCACCACGACCTGGAGCAACAGGACCGCCAGGACGGCGCAGGCCTTGCCGAGGATGAGCCCGGCCGGACCGAGCGGAGTCGTGGACAGGTAGGCCAGCACGCCGTAGCGGCGGTCGAACCCGGTGGCGATGCCCTGGCCGGTGAAGGCCGAGCTGAGCACGGCGAGGGCGAGCACGCCCGGTACGGCCACGTCCACCCCGCGGACGCCGGCGCTGTCCATCAGTCCGGACCAGACCACCGCGAACAGGGCCATGAGGGGCAGGACGAGGGAGATCAACAGCTGCTCGCCGTTGCGGATGGCGGTGACGGACTCATAGCGTCCCTGCGCCACGACCCGGCGGGCCAGGGAGCTGGCGTTGCCGAACCGCGAGGGACCGCCCTGCGGGGACACGGCCGCGGCGGTGCTGAAGGTGCTGTGAGGGGTGTTCACGGGACTGCTCACGGGGCGACCTCCAGGAAGACCTCTTCAAGGGAGCGGTGCAGCAGGCGAACGTCGGTGGGCATGATGCGGTAATCGCGCCACCAGCCGGCCAGGTCCGCCCAGGCGTCGGGGGTGGTCAGCCCCTCGACGCGGAACGTGCAGTCGGCCGGCGCGCTGGGACCCTCCGGCACCAGGTGGAGGCCGGACGGAAAGGCGGCCAGCGCGTCGGCGCCCAGTGGCTGGGGGACGGAGAAGTGCACCGGGGTCGGGCCCGTGCGGTCGGTGAGTTCGGCGACTGACCCGGACCGTTCGACGGCGCCCTCCCGCAGGAGCACCACGTGATCGGCCAGCCGCTCGGCGTCGTCGAGCAGATGGGTGGTCAGCACCACGGCGAGCCCGGCCTGCTTCAGCTCCAGGATGAGATCGAACACCAGTTGGCGGGAGACGGGGTCCAGGCCGGCGCTGGGCTCGTCCAGGAACACGACGCGCGGGCGGCCCGCGAGGGCGGCGGCCAGCGCCACCCGCTGTTTCTGGCCGCCGGACAGGCGGCGGATGTCCCGGTCGGAGAACTCGTCGATGCCCAGGCGCTCGGTGAGGGCGGTCATGTCGGCCGGCTCCCGGTACAGCGAGCAGATATGGCGCAGCAGCCGTGCCGGGGTGGCGGACGGGGGCAGCCCTCCGTCTTGGAGCATGACGCCGACCTGGCTGCGCAGGGCGGCCCCGGCGTGCCAGGGGTCCTCGCCGAGCAGGCGGACGGTGCCGGAGTCGGGACGGTCGAGCCCCTGCGCGATGGTCAGGGTGGTGGTCTTGCCGGCGCCGTTGGGGCCGAGCAGGGCGGTCACCTCTCCACTGCGGGCTCGGAAGTCCACGCCCTTGAGGATGTGGAGATCTCCCCGGCGGCTTCGGACGGTCTTCTGCAGTCCCTCAAGGGACACCAGGACTGAGGGTGAGGATGGCACCCATCCATGGTACCCGCGTGGGCCGGTAGTTCTACGACCCGTAGAACTACCGTGGCCAACACCACCCTCGGGCAAGGCACGCCTTACTTTCATGGTGGCGTTAATTAGGTAAACTAAGGGTTGTGTATTCCACCAGTCAGCTTGACGTACCCGCCGCGGGCCCGGTCGACGGACAGCGCGAGAGCACCCGGGACCGGGTGCTGCAGGTTGTCCTGACCCAGGGCCCGGTCAGTGCCGCCCGCGTGGGCGAGTTGCTGGGCTTGACCGCGGCCGCCGTGCGTCGTCATCTGGACGTGCTGTCCGAGGAGGGCGCCGTCGAGGTCAAGCTCGTCTCCGGCAATCGAGGCGCCGGCCGTCCGTCACGCCGGTATGTGGTCAGCCGCGTTGGACAGTCCCGACTCGGCAACGACTACCTCGAGGTCGCCGCGCAGGCCCTCCATCGATTGAACCAGGTCGGAGGGGCGGACGCCGTCCGCTCCGTGGCCCGGGATCGCTTCGCCGCCGTCGAGGACCGCTATCGGGAGGCCATCGGCACCGCGTCGAACCTCAAGGACCGGACCGCCGCCCTGGCCCGGGTGCTGGACGAGGAGGGCTTTGCCGCCAGCGTGCGCACCGTGGGCCTGGCCGCCAATGCCGGAGGCCGCACCACCTTGAAGGCGGCGCAGATCTGTCAGGGCCACTGCCCACTCCAGGACTTGGCAGCGGATTTCCCGCAGTTCTGCGAGGAGGAGACGGAGCTCTTCGCCCGCCTGCTCGGCGTAGACGTACGCCGGCTGTCCACCCTGCCCACCGGCGGCCACGTCTGCACCACCCACGTGCCGCTGGGCCGGGACGCGGACCAGACCGATCCGACGGAGCCGTGAGTCCCCCCTGAGCCGGCCCTGAAGCGGCAGCAGACGGACCCCAGCCCCGCCGGACCCCACAGATTCACCCCACGTGACATCAGACCCAACAGACCATCAGCTCGATCACCAGAGAGGCAGCGATGACCGATCAGATCATCAAGGAGAACGCCGATCCGGGCGTGATCTCCGAGGTACTGGAGAAGAACCCCGAACTCAATGCCATTGGCGCCTACCAGTTCGGCTGGTCGGACCAGAACGACGCGGGCGCCAATGCCCGCCGCGGCATCAACGAGGACGTCGTCCGGGATATCTCGGCGAAGAAGGACGAGCCCGAATGGATGCTCAACCTGCGCCTGAAGGGCCTTAAGTACTTCGACCGCAAGCCCATGCCGACCTGGGGCGCCGACCTCTCCGGCATCGACTTCGACAACATCAAGTACTTCGTCCGCTCCACGGAAGGCCAGGCGAAGTCCTGGGAGGACCTGCCGGAGGACATCCGCAACACCTACGAGCGCCTCGGCATCCCCGAGGCCGAGCGTGAGCGCCTGGTCTCCGGTGTGGCCGCCCAGTACGAGTCCGAGGTCGTCTACCACCAGATCCGCGAGGACCTGGAGGAGCAGGGCGTCATCTTCCTGGACACGGACACGGGCCTGAAGGAGTACCCGGAGATCTTCAAGGAGTACTTCGGCTCCATCATCCCGGTGGGGGACAATAAGTTCGCCGCGCTGAACACCGCAGCCTGGTCCGGCGGCTCCTTCGTCTACGTCCCCAAGGGCGTCCACGTGGAGATCCCACTGCAGGCCTACTTCCGCATCAACACCGAAAACATGGGCCAGTTCGAGCGGACCCTGATCATCGCGGACGAGGACTCCTATGTCCACTACATCGAGGGCTGCACCGCGCCGATCTACAACTCGGACTCCCTGCACTCGGCCGTCGTCGAGATCGTGGTGAAGAAGAACGCCCGCGTTCGCTACACCACCATCCAGAACTGGTCCACCAACGTGTACAACCTGGTCACCAAGCGCGCGGTGGCCGAAGAGGGCGCCACGATGGAGTGGATCGACGGCAACATCGGTTCGAAGGTCACCCAGAAGTACCCGGCCGTGTACCTCACCGGTGAGCACGCCAAGGGCGAGACCTTGTCCATCGCCTTCGCCGGCGCGGATCAGCACCAGGACACCGGGTCCAAGATGGTGCACCTGGCTCCGAACACGTCCAGCTCGATCGTCTCCAAGTCCGTGGCCCGCTCCGGCGGCCGCGCCGCCTACCGCGGACTCGTCCAGGTCATGGAGGGTGCCAAGAACGCGGCGAACTCCGTGGTCTGTGACGCGCTGCTGGTGGACACGATCTCCCGCTCGGACACCTACCCGTACATCGACATCCGCGAGGATGACGCCACCCTCGGCCACGAGGCCACGGTCTCGCGCGTCTCCGAGGAGCAGCTCTTCTACCTGATGAGCCGCGGCATGTCCGAGACCGAGGCCATGGCGATGATCGTGCGCGGGTTCATCGAGCCCATCGCGCGTGAGCTGCCCATGGAGTACGCCCTGGAACTGAACAAGCTGATCGAATTGCAGATGGAAGGATCGGTAGGCTGAGCGTGTCACAGACCGTCAACACCACTGACAACGCCTCCCCGGAGGAAATCGACGCCGATGGCGCCGGTGTGCCCGTCATCCCCGGCATGGGGGAGGAGGGCGAGAAGCTCTCCGCCACCGTGGCCGCGGAGTCCGACGCCGGCCACGCCACGCACAGCGTGCCGTCTGGTTCTCAGAAGCGCCCGGTCAAGCCCGGGTCCTCCCGTGCGGACCGCCTCTCCAGCTTCGAGCTGGCGGACTTCCCGGCCCTCACGGGCCGCGAGGAGGATTGGCGCTTCACGCCCCTGAACCGCCTGGCCGGCCTGCACCTGCCCGACGGCGACGACGCCCGTCTGACCGGTGCGGCGCCCGCCGTCTCGGTCACCGAGCTGGACGGCGTCACGGTGGAGACCGTCGGCCGGGACGATGCCCGGCTGGGCTCCGTCCTCACGCCGGACGACCGTGTCTCGGCTGCGGCCTGGGCCTCTTTCGAGCAGGCCACCGTCGTGACCATCGGCGCCGATGTCGAGGCCACCGCCCCGGTGCGGATCGACATCACCGGGACCGGCACGGTCCCAGCCGCCCAGCACCTGCTGGTGGTCGCCGCGCCCAACTCGCGCGCCGACGTCGTGCTCCAGCACCGCGGCTCGGCCGTGGTCGCGCAGAACATCGAGTTCGACGTGCAGGAAGGGGCCGGCCTGAACATCACCTCCCTGCAGTCCTGGGACGACGGTACGGTGCACGTCTCCGCCCAGCAGGCCAGGATCGGCAAGGACGCCTCGTTCAAGCACGTGGCCGTGTCCTACGGCGGTTCCCTGGTCCGCCTGACCCCGACCTCGCGGTTGGCCGGTCAGGGCGGCGAGACCGAGATGTTCGGCCTCTACTTCGCGGACGCCGGCCAGCACCTGGAGCAGCGCCTGTTCGTGGACCACGCCGTGGCGAACTGCACGTCCAACGTCCTGTACAAGGGCGCCCTGCAGGGCCAGGACGCGCACACCGTCTGGGTGGGCGATGTCCTGATCCGCAAGGAGGCTGAGGGCACCGACAGCTACGAGAAGAACCAGAACCTGGTCCTCTCGGAGGGCACCCGCGTGGACTCGGTCCCGAACCTGGAGATCGAAACGGGCCTGATCGACGGCGCCGGTCACGCTTCCTCCACGGCCCAGTTCGACGACGAGCAGCTGTTCTACCTGATGGCGCGGGGCATCGAGGAGAAGGATGCCCGCGAGCTCATCGTCCGCGGCTTCCTCTACGAGATCATCCAGAAGATCGGAATCGCCGACGTCGAGGAGACCCTCATCGCCCAGATGGAGTCCGAGCTGCAGGTGGCCAGCCTCTGATGGCGGTCGGTCAGCGCGTGTGCGCCGTCGCGGAGATCGGCGCGGAGGAGGCCAAGCGGTTCACGGTGGACGGCATCGACGTCGCCGTGGTCCGGGCCTCCGACGGCTCACTCCACGCGATCAATGACATCTGCTCGCACGAGGAGGTCTCCCTCTCGGACGGATTCGTCGAGGGGTGCGCCTTGGAGTGCATCGGCCACGGCTCCGCCTTCGACCTGGTCACCGGCGCGCCGAACGTGCTGCCCGCGACCGCGCCGGTCGCCGTCTACGCGCTGGCCGTGGAGGACGACTCCGTGTGGGTCGACACCGCCACCGTGCTGAACAGCGCCTCACTGAACTCGTAACCAGTCACACCAGAACTTCCCGCCCCACCGGCGGAACCCGCAAGGAGAACACGAATGTCTACCCTGGAAATCAAGGACCTGCACGTCTCCATCGAGACCGAGAACGGTCCCAAGGAGATCCTCAAGGGCGTCAGCCTGACCATCAACACCGGTGAGACCCACGCCATCATGGGCCCCAACGGCTCGGGCAAGTCCACCCTCGCCTCGACCATCGCCGGCCACCCCCGGTATGAGGTCACCTCCGGCAGCATCACCCTGGACGGCGAGAACGTCCTTGAGATGTCCGTGGACGAGCGGGCCCGCGCCGGCCTGTTTCTGGCCATGCAGTACCCGGTCGAGATCCCGGGTGTCACCATGACCAACTTCCTGCGCACCGCCAAGACCGCCATCGACGGCGAGGCGCCGTCCCTGCGTCACTGGACCAAGGACGTCAAGGCCGCCATGGAAAGCCTGAAGATCGACCCGTCCTTCGCGGCCCGCAACGTCAACGAGGGCTTCTCCGGCGGCGAGAAGAAGCGCGTGGAGATCCTCCAGCTTGAACTGTTCAAGCCCAAGTTCGCCGTGTTGGACGAGACCGACTCCGGCCTCGACGTCGACGCCCTGCGCGTGGTCTCCGAGGGCGTCAACCGCGCCCAGGACACCGGAGCCATGGGCACCCTGCTGATCACCCACTACACCCGGATCCTGCAGTACATCAAGCCGCAGTTCGTCCACGTCTTCGTGGACGGCAAGGTCGCCGAGTCCGGCGGCGCGGAACTGGCCGACCGTCTCGAGGCCGAGGGCTACGAGCGCTTCGAGACCGCTGCAACCGGAGCCTGAGGAGCACCCATGACCACTGAAGCACCCCAGACCGAACTGGATGACATCAGGGAGGCCCTGCACGAGGTCATGGACCCCGAGCTGGGCGTGAACATCGTGGACCTCGGCCTGCTGTACGGCATGCACTACGCCGAGGACGGCGCCCTGATCCTGGACATGACCCTGACCACCGCGGCATGCCCCTTGACGGACATGATCGAGGAGCAGATCAGCAACGAGATCGGCACCATGGTGGACGAGTGGCGCCTGAACTGGGTCTGGATGCCGCCGTGGGGCCCGGAGAAGATCACGGACGACGGCCGTGAGCAGATGCGGGCCCTGGGCTTCAACATCTGATCCGACGTCTGAGCCGATGCATCGGAGAATCCCGGTCATCCTGAACTTTCCCGAGAATTATGACCGGGAAACGTCAGGATGGCTGGGATTCTCTTGTCTCGCCGCGGTCCCCGGGCAGCCCGCGAGCAGCCAGGGCCTCACCCGTGGCACGGGCGTGCCCCACGGTCGCCACCAGCACCGGTCCCATGAGCCGGACCGGTCCACGCCGCAGCCCGCGCGAGGCCAGAGCCTCGGCGTTGCGACGGACCGCGCCGCCCACCCAGGGGATGGACCGGATCATCACGTTGACCGCCAGGGCCGCTGCCTCGGGGTGGACGCCGACCGGGCGCAGGACGCCGAAGAACCGCTCCAGCCCGTCCAGCAGTTCCGTGCCCGGGGTGGTGATCACCAGCAACCGTGCCGCGGCCAGGGCACCGAACACCGCGGTGACCACCACGAGCGCCGGACCGAGCGCCTCCAGGGGCGGGACCGACGTCGGGCCCCAGATCGCGGAGACGAAGCGGGCGATCCCGGCGAACAGCAGCAGGGGCCAGCCGCGGCGCCACGGCGTGAGGAACTCACGGGGGAGCGAGGCCGTCAGGTAGAGGACGAGGACCAGCGCCACGGTGATGCCGACCACCAGCGGCTGGCGCCAGAAGACGAGGACGGCCGAGAGGGCCAGCAGCACCGCGTACTTGGCCCACAGTGGGCAGCGGTGCACCGCGGTGGACCCGGGCCGGTAGTCCAGCAGGTTCACAGTCGACCCGTCTCCGTGTCGCGTCCACTCTCCGTATCCCGGCCGCCCCTGCGGCCTCGGCGGGCCAGGACGTCCGTGCGGTACCACTGAACGGCGTCCGGGCCGGTGGCGTCGTGGACGATGTGCCCGTCGGCAATGACAAGGCACCGGTTCGCCTGGGCGGCGAAGTCGAGGTCATGGGTGGTGTACACGACCTGCTCACACCGGCCGGTCCCCGGCAGTGAGAGCAAGAGGTCCTGGACCTCAAGGGTCCAGTCCAGGTCCAGCAGCGTGGTGGGCTCATCAGCGACGAGCAGCACGGGGTCCGTGGCCAGCACGGAGGCCAGGGCCAGGCGTTGGCGCTGCCCTCCGGAGAGGTCGTAGATGCTGCGGTGTCCCAGGCCGTCGAGGCCGTGGTCCCGCAACAGCCGCTCGGAGGCCGCCCGTCGTTCCGGGCGGCGGCGGTGCGTGCGCCGCAGCGAGAGCTCGATGTCCTCGCCGGCGGTGGGCATCACCAGCTGGACGAGGGGATCGGTGAAGACGAACCCCGTCTGCGCGCGGAGTGCCGCGGTGTCCCCGGCCGCGTCCAGACCATGCACGCGCACGCTGCCCGCAGCGGGCAGGACCAGGCCGTTGAGCAGGCGGATCAGGGTCGACTTGCCCGAGCCGTTCGCCCCGATCACCGCGACCGTGGGTTCAGAGGCCACCAGGTCCACCGGGCCCAGGACGCGGACGGTGCCGGCCTCCGAACCGGCCGACTGACCGGGTCCCGGCGCGGCCCCGGGGACGTCCACCACGGCGGCGCGCAGCTCCAGGCCCGAGGCTGTTGCCCCGCTGCGCGCGCTGGCGGGTCGGCCATGGATGGGGCTGTCGCGGTGCGGTGTGATGGTGGACTCCACGCCGCTCAGAACCGCCGGAGGGCCAAGGCCGGGAAGGCCCGGATCACCGTGGCGGCCACGGCGGTGGCGAGCAGGTTCTTGATGACGTCACCGGGCCAGAACACCATGTCCGCTGCCAGGGCGGTCGGCAGGTCCAGGTCGAGGGCGAGCATCATCCCGCCGATGCCCAGGGGGTGGATGAACACGAAGGATCCCACCATGGCCGAGAGCCAGACGAGGGCCCACCAGCCGAAGCCGATCCGTCCGGCGGCTGCATCAGCGCCTCGCGCGGCACGGTGGGCGGCGGCGGCCTGACCCCGTTTCAGGACGAGGGTCGAGAGGGCACCGGTCAGGGCGGCCGCGAAGGGGAACGCCAGCAGGTAGCCGCCGGAGGGGCCGGCGAGCACACCGAAGCCGGCGTTGAAGCCGGAGAGCACCGGCAGGCCCACCAGACCCACCACCACGTACAAGGCCACGGAGAGGAAGCCGAGCCGCGCACCCAGGATGAGCCCGGTCAGCATGACGGCGAAGGTCTGCAGCGTGATCGGCACGCCGAATCCGCCCACGGGAATCGGGGGCAGCATGGCGCAGACGGCGATCAGAGCGGCGAAGACGCCGGCGAGGGCCACCTGGGCGGGAACCGCCAGCGGCTTGCGGCCGGCAACGGGAATGGTCTGGCTCACGGTGGACTCCTCAGAAGCGGCGGGACGGCAGTGGGAAGGCTGTGCGGACAGGGGCACGGACTGGCGGGCATCCCGGTTTGGACGGCGACGGTAGACTTGGCGGGTTCCGCCAGCCCTGCCGGACAGTCTATTCACCTCAAGGAGTCCCTCCCGTGCTTGCCGTCACAGACCTCGAACTTCGCGTGGGGGCCCGGCTGCTCATGGACGGGGTCACCTTCAAGGTGGACAAGGGGGACAAGGTCGGCCTGGTCGGGCGCAACGGCGCTGGCAAGACCACCCTGACGAAGGTCCTGGCCGGCGGCGGCCTGCCCTCCGGCGGGGATGTGACCCGCCGCGGCACGGTCGGCTACCTGCCCCAGGACCCCAAGGTCGACGATATGGACCAGACGGCGCGAGACCGCATCCTCTCGGCACGGTCACTGGACCAGATCATCCGCCGCATGCGCCAGGCGGAGGACGACATGGCGAATGCGGATGATGCGATCCGCGAGAAGGCCATGAACCGCTACGGCCGGCTGGAGGCGGAATTCACGACGTCGGGCGGGTACGCCGCGGAGTCGGAGGCCGCCACGATCTGTGCGAACCTCGGCCTGCCGGACCGGATCCTCGACCAGCCCCTGCACACCCTGTCCGGTGGTCAGCGGCGTCGCGTGGAGCTGGCGCGGATCCTGTTCTCGGATGCGGACATCCTGCTGCTGGATGAGCCCACCAACCACCTCGACCACGACTCGATCGTGTGGCTGCGGGACTTCCTCAAGGCGTACCCGGGCGGATTCATCGTGATCAGCCACGACGTGGACCTCATGGAGATGACCGTCAACAAGGTGCTGTACCTGGATGCGAACCGCCAGGTGATCGACACGTACAACATGGGCTGGAAGAACTACTTGCTGCAGCGCGAGCAGGACCAGGCCCGGCGCAAGCGCGAGTACTCCAACGCGGAGAAGAAGGCCACGCACCTGATGGAGCAGGCCAACAAGATGCGCGCCAAGGCGACCAAGGCGGTGGCCGCCCAGAGCATGATCAAGCGGGCCGAGCGCATGATGAAGGGCCTGGAGGGGGAGCGGGCAGCCGACAAGGTGGCCGCGATCCGTTTCCCGGAGCCGGCCAAGTGCGGCAAGACGCCGCTCATGGCTCAGGACCTGTCCAAGTCCTATGGCTCCCTGGAGATCTTCTCCGGGGTGGACCTGGCGATCGACCGGGGCTCCCGCGTGGTCATCCTCGGCTTCAACGGCGCCGGCAAGACCACCCTGCTGCGGATGCTCGCCGGGGTGGACCAGCCGGACACCGGCGAGGTCATCGCCGGGCATGGGCTCAAGCTCGGCTACTACGCCCAGGAGCACGAGACGCTGGACACCAGCCGGTCCGTGCTGGAGAACATGAGGACCGCCGCGCCGGACCTGGCGGACACCGAGGTGCGCAACGTCCTCGGCTCGTTCCTGTTCCAGGGCGACGATGTGGCCAAGCCGGCCGGCGTGCTCTCCGGCGGTGAGAAGACCCGGTTGGCCCTGGCCACCCTCGTGGCCTCCAGCGCCAACGTCCTGCTGCTGGACGAGCCGACCAACAACCTGGACCCGGCCTCACGCCAGGAGATCCTCAACGCCCTGCGCACCTACGAGGGTGCCGTGGTGCTGGTGACGCACGATGAGGGTGCTGTGGAGGCCCTTGACCCGGAGCGCGTGGTGCTCCTGCCGGACGGCGTGGAGGACCACTGGAACAGCACCTACCAGGACCTCATCACCCTGGCCTGAGCGCACGGGTGCCGGTAGGCCCCTCGGGTGGGGCCTACCGGCGGGCCTCCGCCTCATCCAGCAGGGCGTCCTCGGCCTCCTCATCGGTGGGCCGACCGTTGCGGCGCCGGACCGGCTTGCGCTTCGGGGCCCGGTAGGCGGACAGGTAGCCCTGTTCCTCGGTCAACCCGAGTTCCCGGTCATCGCGGTCGTTCAGGGCACGCTGCCGGCCCATGTAGCCCCACACGATGAAGCTCATCAGGCCGAAGAGGAACCACTGGAGCGAGTAGGACAGGTGCGGCCCCTCATCCAGGGTGGGCGGCACCAGGGTCTGGGGGCGGCTCGCCGGAGCGGGGTCCTCCTCGACCATCTCGCCATAGGCGGTGTCCGCGATCGGGTAGCCGACGGCCTCCTCCAGGGCGACCAGGTCGATCGAGGCCAGCTGACCCTCCGGGGCGTCCCGCTCGAGGGTGGGCTCGCCGGGCTTGGTGCGGACCACCACGGTGGCCTCGCCCTCGGGGGGAGCGGGGACGACGTCGGGCCAGCCGGCGGTGTTGCCGATGGGCAGCCAACCGCGGTTGACCGCGACGATGTCCCCGGTGTCCGCCTGGAACGGGACGATGACCTCGTACCCGGGCTTGCCGGCCTTCGGCCGGTTGCGGACGATCTGGGTGTCCTCAACCAGGTACTCGCCGGTCATCTCCACCGGGGTCCATTCGCGGGGGGCCTCGAACGCCGAGAAGAGGTCCTCGTTGCCGGCCAGCGGGACGGGGGCGTCGTCGTAGTTCTCCAGGACCTTGTTGATCTCGGTGACGGCCTCCATGCGGCGGTCCATCTGCCACTGGCCGAGCAGGGCGCAGGCTACGGAGAAGATGGCGCAGAACGCCAGCCCGCCGAGCCACTGGGGGGAGAGCAGGAAGCGGAAGTCGAGCCGGGCACGCTTCTGTCCCGGACGGCCGGGATCGGACTGGCGGTGGCTCTCGGAAGACTCGTATCGTCCGGCATTCCGGACACGCTGATCTGCGCCGGCGCTGGTGACGCGGTCGTTGCTCGTCTGGGTCATGAATCCTTCTCGCGGGTATCAGTACCGGTCGGTGCCAGGGGCAGGACGTCCTTCAGCAGTCCGCGGGACTGCAGGTAGTCGGCCAGCCAGTCCCGATGGTCCTCGCAGGCCAGCCAGGTCTTGCGCCGTTCGGGGGTGTGGATCCGGGGATTGTTCCATTCCAGACGCCAGGCCGCCGGGTGCCCGCAGCCCTTGCGGGAGCAGACGTGCCGGTCCGCCGCAGTGGCGCTGCGCGCACCGCTTCCCGACGACGGCCGGCCGCCGGGTGCGGGCGCCGGAGGCACTGGAGGATTGGTGCCGTCCAGGGCACCGAGGAGGTCATCGTGGCTCATGCGGCCCTGTCGTCGTGATCATGGTTCGTCTCATGCGGGTGGTCTCCCGGTCTCGGACCGCCGTCCACCGTCTCACCCAGCAGGGTCTCGGGTCCGGAGGTCAGCTCGAGCCGGGTGCCGAGTTGCGGGGTACCCGCAGGGGCCGGAGGAACCGCGTCCAGCACCTGACCGTTGGACACGGCCCCGTTGTTGGCCAGCATCACAGCGATGTAGGGCAACACGATGGCCGCGATGAAGAGCACGATCTGTACCCAGCCGGTGGTGAAGAAGGCCCCGACGAAACAGGCCGTCCGGATGCCCATCTGCCACGCATAGCGGACGAAGCGGGCGTCCCGGTCCACGTGTCCGGCCTCCGGGGCGCTCGTGATCCGCTGGACGTCGTCGTCACGGCCCTGGTGTCCGGCCTGCGGGCCGGTGTGGACGTGACGGGTGGACATGAGGCACTCCTGCAAGGCTGTGTGCTGGTACGGCGACCGTCCAGCACGGTTTCGGTTCCGTCCATTGTCCCACTTCTCGCCCTAGAGTGGAGGACCGGAGAAGTGATCTGACATACCGCAGGGATCGCACCACAGACCAGTCCCAGGAGGACCCCGATGGCCGAGGCCAGCACCGTTTCCACCCGCACGCCTGATTCCCCGGATTCCCCAGCTGCCGGCCGCAGCGTGCTCGTCACTGGCGGCAACCGGGGCATCGGTCTCGCGATCGCCCAGGCATTCCGGGCCAACGGGGACAAGGTCGCCGTCACCTCCCGCTCCGGCGAGGCCCCGGACGGCCTGTTCGCCGTACAGGCCGATGTCACGGATGCCGAGTCCGTGGACCGGGCCTTCACCGAGGTCGAGGAGGCGCACGGCCCCGTCGAGGTCCTGGTCGCCAATGCCGGGATCACCCAGGACCAGCTGCTGTTGCGCATGAGCGAGGAGGACTTCTCCGCCGTCATCGACACCAACCTCACCGGCTCCTTCCGCGTCCTCAAGCGGGCGTCGAAGGGCATGATCCGGAAGAAGAAGGGCCGCGTGGTGCTGATCTCCTCGGTGGTCGGCCTCATGGGGTCCCCGGGCCAGATCAATTACGCCTCGTCCAAGGCCGGGCTGGTCGGCATGGCCCGCTCCCTGACGCGCGAACTCGGCTCCCGCAACATCACGGCCAACGTGGTGGCCCCCGGCTACATCGACACCGAGATGACCCAGTCCCTGGCGGAGGACCTGCAGAAGCAGTACCGGTCCCAGATCCCCGCCGGCCGCTTCGCCGAGCCCGCCGAGGTGGCCAACGTGGTGCGCTGGCTCGCCTCGGACGAGGCCTCGTACATCTCGGGGGCCGTCATCCCCGTGGACGGCGGACTCGGGATGGGACACTGATTCCCATGACTTCTGAGACTTCTGACAACGCAGCGCAGGCAGCGGGCCCCGATTCCACCCCCTCCACCGCCCAGGACCTGGCCGGCAAGGGCGCCATCGTCACCGGCTCCAGCCGCGGTGTGGGCGCGGACACCGCGCAGCTGCTCGCCGCCCGGGGGGCCGGCGTCGTCGTCAACTACCGCCAGAAGGCGCCCCGCGCCAACAAGGTGGTGGGCGCCATCGAGGCGGCAGGCGGCCGTGCCGTGGCCGTGGGCGCGGACATCACCACCGCCGAGGGCCGCAAGGCCATGGTGGACGCCGCTGTCGCGGCCTTCGGGTCCCTGGACATCCTGGTGCTGAACGCCTCCGGAGGCATGGAGACCTCGATGGGCGAGGACTACGCCACCGTGCTGAACCGCGATTCCCAGTTGGCCATGCTCGAGGCCGCCCTTGAGGTCATGCCGGCCGGCGGTCAGGTGGTCTTCGTCACGAGCCACCAGGCACACTTCATCGACTCGGTCCCCACCATGGACGCCTACGTCCCGGTCGCCCGGTCCAAGCGCGCCGGCGAGATCGCCCTGCGCGAGCGGATTCCGGCGCTGCAGGATCGGGGGATCGGCTTTGTGGTGGTGTCCGGGGACATGATCGAGGGGACCATCACGGCCACCATGCTCAACCGTGCCGAGCCCGGTGCCCTCGAGGCCCGCCGCGAGGCCGCCGGCAAGCTCTACTCGGTGGCCGAGTTCGCAGCGGAGATCGCCGCTGTGGTGGGTTCTGACCGCCGGGATCTGCCGGTCGGCCACACCGAGTACGTCGGTGGGGCCCAGGATTTCCTCGACGTGGCCGGAGACCCCGACCACCGCTAGACAACTAAAGGGCTTTCAGTCGACTTCGCGTGGGTGGCATGGCAGAACACCCACGCGAAGTCGCCTGAAATTGCGTGGTGCGGCCGGCTACAGGCCGGCCAGCACGCGCAGGACGTCCAGCGAGGGCAGGTCCAGCTCGACGTGCGCGTGGGCGCGAAGTGCCGGCTTGGCACAGAAGGCCACGGCCAGTCCCGCGGCCTGGAGCATGTCGATGTCGTTCGCGCCGTCCCCGGCGGCGATAACGCCGTCGGCGTGGACCCCGGCCGCCGCGGACCAGGCACGGAGCATCTCAGCCTTCACGGCCCGGTCCACCACGGTGCCCAGGACCCGGCCGGTCAGCCGTCCGTCCACGATCTCCAGGTCGTTCGCCCGGTACTGGTCCAGGCCGAAATCGGCCGCGAGGGGCGCGAGGACCTGGGTGAAGCCACCGGACACGGCACACACCTGCCACCCGGCCGCCCGGAAGGCACCGATGACCTCTCGCGCGCCGGGCTGGGGCTCGACAGCGGCCACCACCTGGTCGATGACGGTCGCGTCCAGTCCCGCCAGGGCCTTGACCCGGTGATGCAGCGATTGCGCGAAGTCCAGTTCACCGCGCATCGCGGCCTCGGTCACGGCGGCCACCTCGGCCTCGCGGCCCGCGTGGGCGGCCAATAGTTCGATGACCTCCTGGCGGATCAGGGTCGAGTCCACATCCATGACCAGCATCTTGGGCTGGGCCGCCAGGGCGACGGCCGGAACCACGGCGACGGCGTGCCCCTCCGGGAGCAGACCATGGTCGGGGCGGCCCGCCGCGTCACCGGCCGGCACGTGCCACCGCCAGCCGTGGAAGCCGACGCCGGCCACCGGCTCTGCATGGGCCGGCACCACCGGCGGGGTCGAGGTCGGTTCGGCATCGGTTCCGTCAACGCCCGGGGCATAGACCAGGACCAGGTCCGTCCCGAGGGAGGAGTCGATGATGTCCGGACCGGTGGACGGGGAAACAATGGGCGGCATGCCGTGGCCTTTCGTGCTTCAGGGGGTGTTTCTAGCCTAGTGTTTGAAACATGACCAGCCCCTCTTCCCAGCCCCTGCGCGCCGCCACGGACCACGAACTGTTCACCCCGTCGGGTGAATCGGTCGTGGAGATGGCCGGGGTCGGTGTCCGGAGGGGCACCAAGGACCTGCTGTCCGAGGTCAGCTGGCAGGTCCGGGAGGGTGAGCGCTGGATCATCATGGGACCCAACGGGGCCGGCAAGTCGACGCTGCTGCAGGTCGCCTCCACCCGTATGCACCCGACCACCGGCATGGTGGGCATCCTCGACGAGGTGCTCGGCGCCGTCGACGTGTTCGAGCTGCGCCCGCGCATCGGGCTGTCCTCCGCGGCGCTGGCCCAGCAGCTCCCGGACGGGGAGACCGTGCTGAACGCCGTGCTGACCGCGTCCTGGGGTGTCATGGGCCGCTGGAACGAGGCCTATGACACCGTGGATGAGGAGCGAGCCCGCCGCCTGATCTGGCAGTGGGGCCTGAGCGGTTACGAGGGCCGCCGGTTCGGCACCCTGTCCGAGGGCGAACGCAAGCGTGTCCTCGTGGCCCGGTCGCTGATGACCGACCCGGAGTTGCTGCTCCTGGACGAGCCGGCCGCCGGTCTCGACCTGGCCGGACGTGAGACGCTCGTCCGGGCGCTGACCCGACTGGCTTCCGATCCCGCCGCTCCCGCCCTCGTGCTGGTGACCCACCACGTGGAAGAGGTCCCGCCCGGATTCACCCATGCGCTGCTCATGCGCCACGGACGCGTGGTGGCCGCCGGACCTCTGGAGCAGACGCTGACCGAGGACCATCTCTCCACCGCTTTCGGCCTGCCGCTCAAGGTCACGCGGATCGACGGCCGCTACACGGCCGTCGCTCGCTGACCGGCCCCGGGGGAGTACCGCGTGGACGTTCTGGGCCTCGACGTCATGGGTCTGGACCTGTGGCAGGTCGTCGTCATCCTGCTGGCCGGCTTCTGGGCCGGCACCATCAACACCGTGGTGGGTTCCGGCACCCTGGTGACCTTCCCCGTGCTGGTGGCGATGGGATTTCCGCCCGTCACCGCACAGATGTCCAATGCCATGGGCCTCGTGGCCGCCGGCGTGTCCGGGGTCTTCGGCTTCCGCCGTGAACTGGCGGCCTCCAAGGCCGTGCTGCCGGCCTTGACGATCGCCTCCCTCGCGGGTGGCCTCGTGGGAGCGTTCCTCCTGATGGTCCTGCCGGAGGAGGTCTTCGGGATCGCCGCCCCGATCCTCATCGCCGTGGCCATCTGCTTCGTGGTCTTCCAGCCCGCGCTGTCCCGGTGGGTCCGCCGGCGGAAGGCCGGCGAGGACCAGGTCGAGGAACCGGAGACCCCCACGGGTCCGGTGTCTCCCGTGCTCTGGGCGCTCATCTTCGCCGCGGGCATCTACGGCGGGTACTTTGTGGCCGCCCAGGGTGTCCTGTTGCTGGGCATCATGGGGGTGTTCCTGTCCGGGGCCCTGGTCTACGCGAACGCCATCAAGACCTGGCTGTCCCTGGCGGTGAACCTCATCGCCGCCGTGTCCTACCTGATCTTCGCCTTCGACCGCATCGATTGGCGGGCCGTGCTGCTGATCGCGGTGTCCTCCATGATCGGTGCCTCCCTCGGGGCCAAGATCGGCCGCCGCATCAAGCCGTTCTGGCTCCGCGTGGTCATCGTCGTCGTGGGCGTGGCGGGCCTCGTGAACCTGGCATGGCCCCTGTTGACCGGTGGGTGAGCCCCACGGGTCCCTCAATGCGATCGGGGCCACCGGCGCCATCGAGGTGACCGACCCCACGGATCCGCGGGTGGAGGTCTTCAGTAACCTCACCGACGCGGCTCTGCGCCGGCGCACCGATGCCGCCTACGGCATGTACCTGGCCGAATCCTCACTGGTGGTCCGCCGGGCCCTGGACGCAGGCCACCGGCCACGCTCCTTCTTCCTGGCGCACCGGTATGTCGACTCGATGGCCGATGTCTTCGCCGCCCATCCGGACGTCCCGGTCTACACCGGCACGGACGCCCTGCTCGCCTCGATCACCGGCTTCCACCTGCACCGGGGCGCCCTGGCCGCCATGGAACGGCCCGTGCCGCACACGGTCGACGAGGTGCTGACCAGGGCCCGCCGTATCGCCGTGCTGGAGAACATCGCCGACCACACCAACGTGGGGGCCATCTTCCGGTCTGCGGCAGCCATCGGCATCGACGCCGTGCTGGTGTCCCCCCTCTGCGCGGACCCGTTCTACCGCCGCTCCATCCGTGTCTCGATGGGCGCCGTGTTCCAGGTGCCGTGGACGCGCATCGAACCCTGGCCACCTGGTATCGAGGTGTTGAAGGACGCCGGCTTCACGGTGGCGGGGATGACCCTGGGGCACGGTGCCATCACGCTAGACGACCTGGTCGCCGAGGATCACGAGAGACTCGCCCTGGTCTTCGGCTATGAGGGTGCTGGGCTGACAGCCGAGGCGGAGCGGCGGCTCGACAGGAGAGTCACCATTCCGATGAGGAACGAGGTCGACTCGCTCAACGTCGCCGCCTCCTCGGCCATCGCCTTCTACGCGACACGGTAGTGGCTCATGGTGAGGCGGCAGCCGTCTCCCGGGTCGGTTTCGCTGCAGGGTGTCGGATGACTCCCGGAGGGCCCATGCGTTATAGTGGGTGGCTGGCCGTACTGCGGTCAACCACGACACGTTCCTCATCAGCCGCTGGCAAAATCCAGTGGCGCCACCGAAGGATTCCCCATGAAGACTGACATCCATCCCGATTACCAGCTGGTGATCTTCAACGATCTGGCCTCCGGCGAGAAGGTCCTGACCCGCACCACCACCACGTCCCAGAAGACGATGGAGTGGGAAGACGGCAACACCTACCCGGTCATCGACGTGGAAATCTCCGCGGCCTCGCACCCCTTCTACACCGGCAAGCAGCGGATCATGGATACCGCCGGCCGCGTGGAGCGATTCAACGCCCGCTTCAAGGGCTTCGGCGGCAAGAAGTAGGGCCTACCGCCTACTGGATGCCCCAGCACACCGGGGCCGATCCAGGACCTCCCCTCGGGGACGAGTCCGGATCGGCCCCGGTTTCGTGTTTAAGGAGCGGGATCCGACCGGTGCACCTCGAGGAAAGCGCCTCTACACGTCCAGCACGGGAAAGTAGCCGGTGCCCTGCGCGTGGTCCTCGTCGGCGTCCCGAGACCGCCCCTGACCGTCGCCGTGGGCACTCTGGCGGATCGACACCACGCACCCCATGACGGCCAGGAACACCATGATGATCCCCAGGGGATTGGACAATGCCGCAGCGGCACCCTCCGCTCCCGGTCCCGCCCAGGCCCCCAGGACGGACGACGCCCCCTCACCGGTGTCCGGCAGGGTGAAACCGAGTGCGATCCCGCACCCCCAGGACATCAGCAGGATGGTGCAGGCCCGGACGGAAGGGTAGCGCGCCTGGCGCCGCGCCGGCACGGCGAGGGCGACGACGGAGAGGACCAGCAGCACCGGGGCCAGGGTGGCCGCGTAGACGGGCGTCAGGTCCCCGGTGCTGTTCGTGAGCACGCGCCCACCGGCCAGCCAGACCGGAACCACCACGGCGAGGACCCAGCCGAGGCGGGCCGTAAATCGGCGGAATCCCTGACCTCGCTCCGGAGGGTGCGTGCCAGGGGAAGGGGAGGTGGAGACGAGCGGGGAGGTCATGCCCCGATCCTAGCCAGCGGACCATACTCCCGAGGTGCCTCGGCGGTGCGAGCCGATCAGATGCGTGTCCACGATGCCGACGGCCTCCATCAGGGCGAACACGGTGGTGGGGCCCACGAAGGAGAACCCCTGGGAGCGCAGCGCCTGGGCGGCTGCGACCGACTCGGGGGACCGGCTGGGAATCTCGTCCAGGGTCCGGGGCTGTGGCGTCACCTCCGGCTGGAAGGACCAGATGAACTCCGCCAGCCCTCCCTGGTCCCGCAGTGCGATCGTGGCCCGGGCGTTGCCGATCGTGGCCAGGATCTTGGCCCGGTTGCGGACAATGCCCGCATCGCCGAGCAGCCGTTCCACGTCACGGTCATCGAAGGCGGCCACCGCATCCGGGTCGAAGTCCGCGAAGGCCGCCCGGAAGGCCGGTCTCTTGCGCAGGATGATGGCCCAGGACAGACCGGACTGGAAGGCCTCCAGGCTCAGGCGTTCGAACAGGCCCCGTTCGTCCCGGACCGGCAGGCCCCATTCCCCGTCGTAGTACTCACGCAGCATCAGGTCCTTGGAAGCCCACACGGGCCGGGCCAAGCCGTCCTCGCCGACCACCAGACCGGCATCAGAAGCCTCACGAATATCAGTCGTGGCGCCCGTCGTCATCGCTGCCTTGTCACTCATGCCGCGGCGTTCTCCTTCTCAAGCTCCAACAACAGGGTCTTGGCCTCGAGGCCCCCGAGGTAGCCGCCGAGGCTGCCATCCGAGCGCAGCACCCGGTGGCAGGGGACCACCACGGGCAGCGGATTGGTGGCACAGGCGGAACCCACCGCACGGACCGCCTTGGGGTTCTCGAGCCGTTCGGCGAGTTCCCGATATGTGGCAGTCTGCCCGTAGCCAATCCCGGGCAGTTCCCGTTGGACGGCTAGCCGGAACCCCGAGGACAGGATGAAGTCCACGGGGACCTCGAAACGGCTGCGGCGTCCGCTGAAGTACTCCTCGAGCTCGCGGGCCACCGCGTCCAGCTTCCAGGGGGCGTGCAGCAACCGGGGGCTGATCCTCTCGGACAGCCCGGCGAGCACCTGGGAGAATCCCTCGCTGTCGAAGGCCACGCGGACCAGGCCGTGGGGGCCGGCCACGAGCAGGAGCCGTCCCACGGGACTGTCCACGATCCGGTAGGCCAGGTCGAGCAGGTCCGCCTCCTCGGCGCGTTGGGCAAGCCGGTCCCGCAGGGCCGTCAGATCCGCCTCGGCCACCGAGAAACGCCCCTGCAGTACGGTCCCTGCCAGCGGATCCGGCCGCTCGGGAGGGCGCGCAGCAGTCGCGGGTGGTGTGGTCATGGGCTTCGTCATCGTTGTGGTCCTCTGGCTCCTGTCGTCAGTGACGATGCGGTGTGAACCGGTGTCCTCTCGTCCTCCTCGAGAATCCGCCGCAGCGCCCGGACGCCATCCGAGGAGGCGCGCCGGACGGCTTCCGCGCTGCCGCCGATCAACGCGGCCGTCTCGGCATGGGGAAGCCCGCCGAGGTAGTGGTAGGCCACGGCCAGACGTTGCCGCTCAGGGAGAGACGCCACCACGGACCAGAGCCCGTCCGTCCCGGTGCCCGTCAATCCGTCCGCCGCCGGGTGTTCGGGAAGGATCTCCATCGGCACCGCACCGCGGCCCCGGGCACGGAGGACGTCGATCGCCTTGCGGCCGGCCACGCGCACGAGCCACGCCTCCAGGTTCGTCCCCGGCGCCAGCTCCGGCCACTGCCGCAGTGCTGCCAGGAAGGTCTCCTGCCACGCGTCGTCGGCATCCGGGCCGGGTCCCAGCACGGCTCGGCACACCCGCAACACGGTGGCCCCGTGCCGCTGGACGGCCTGTTCGAACGGTTCTGTCATCGTCATCACACAGTAGACGCGCCAGCGTCCCGGAACGTGAGGTGTGAAGATGGAATCATGAACACCCCTCTCAGATCCTCCCACCACGGCGAGTACAAGGTCACCGGCGGCAAGCTGGTCATCGCGGACCTGACGGTCTCTAACGGGGCCGTCGCCACGGCCAGCATCAACGGGGACTTCTTCCTCGAGCCGGACGAGGCCCTGCAGGACATCAACCGCTCGCTCCTCGGGCTGGACGTCAACGCACCCCACGGGACCATCGCCGAGACGGTGCGCGCCGCCGTCGGGCCCGAGACGGTGATGTTCGGCTTCGACCCGGCCGCCGTGGCCACGGCCGTGCGCCGGGCCCTGGGCCACGCGACCACGTGGGAAGACCACGAGTGGGAGATCCTCGCGCCGCAGCCGCTGCCCATCATCACCCAGGTGGCGTTGGACCAGATCCTCACCGAGGACGTGGCGGCCGGCCGGCGCGGGCCCGCGCTGCGCCTGTGGCAGTGGACGGAGCCGGCGGTCGTCATCGGTTCGTTCCAGTCCCTGGCCAACGAGGTGGATCCGGCGGGGGTCGAACGGCACGGGATCACGGTCGCGCGCCGCATCTCCGGCGGCGGGGCCATGTTCATGGAGGCGGACAACTGCGTCACCTACTCGCTCTACCTGCCGCAGTCCCTCGTGGATGGGATGAGCTTCGCGGACTCCTACCCGTTCCTCGACGCGTGGGCCATGGATGCCCTGGCCAGGACCGGCGTGGAGGCGTTCTATCAGCCGCTGAACGACATCGCCACACCGGAGGGCAAGATCGGTGGCGCCGCGCAGAAGCGGCTGGCCAGCGGGGGGCTGCTGCACCACGTCACGATGAGCTATGACATCGACGCGGACAAGATGACCGAGGTCCTGCGCATCGGCCGGGAGAAGATCCGGGACAAGGGCATCCGCTCCGCCAAGAAACGCGTCGACCCGCTCCGCCGCCAGACCGGACTGACCCGGCCGGAGATCTGGGAGACCATGATGTCCACGTTCACGGACCGCTACGGTGCCACCCGGACGCACCTCACCGAGGACGAGATCTCTCGCGCCGAGGCCTTGGCCGCCGCGAAGTTCACGACGCCGGCCTGGACGGCCCGCGTGCCGTAGTCCCGGAGCGCTCGGGTCGGCTCAAGGCCGGCTCAGGGCCGGCCTGCTGCCTGCGCCCGCAGCGCCCGGAGCACGTCGTCTGCCTCCTCGATCACGATGCGGCGCAGGGCCCGCGGCGAGTCCGGATGTTCCTGCAGCCAGGCGTGCGCCGCGAGCACCACGGGATGGCTCGCCTGATCGTCGGCAGTGCCCGGGAGGGCGTCCTGCGCCGAGGGGAACAGCCCGACGATGGTCCGGGTGGCCAGACCGTTGGACCGGCTGGACCAGACGGTCCCCAGTTGCGGCCAGAACCGTGCGGCGAACGGTGCCGCCAGGTCCGGGCGGGACGCGGTGAAGCCGGCCGCCGTGGCCGAGAGATGATCGTTGGACAGCGTCTGACCGTCCGCGGTGTGGCCCGTCATCACCGCCTCCCAGGCGGCCCGGCGCACGGGCTCCTCGGGGATCGCCGCGCACGCCATCCGGTGCCGGACGGCGTTGGCCGCGGTGACATCGGCCCGGTAGGCCGCATCCAATTCGTCCGGTGCGGCCCGTCCGAGGGCGGCCAATCCCTGCCAGGCCGCCCAGCGGATCTCGGCGTCCACGTCCAACCCCGGGGCCACCACGGCATGGTCCCGCGCCGCCTCCGGACCCGAGGCCACGAGGGCCCGCAGGACGGCCACGAGGTGCTCCTCGGCTGCGGCCCCCTCGTCACCGGCGCCGCGGGCCAACCGGGTCAGGGTCCGGACCGCGGACCGCTGGCGATCGCCGCCGGCGCCCGTCGTCTGCAGCGCGTCAGCCAGCGCGGCACCCAGACGGGACCGCACCGCGGCCCGGTCCGACGGCGGGACGAACCGGGACACGGCGCTCAGGGCCTGTTCGAGCACCCGGCCGTACAGGCCGGCGTCGGACATCAGGCCAGAAAGCCGGCACACCGCATCCACGAACTGGGCCGCGGGCAGGAGGCCGTCCCGGGTCATGTTCCACAGCGCAGCCCACACGGTGGCGCAGGCCAGGTCGTTCTCGACGGGATAGCGGAGCACCGCGTGCAGCGAGGCCTCGTCGAGCCGGATGGTGGCGTACGTGAGGTCCTCGTCATTGGGGAGGACGAGCTGCACCGCCTCGGCGTCGTCGGAAGCCGGCAGCAGCACCGGCGTGCTGGTGCCGGCCCGACCGGACCGGACCTCCACGTCCACCGTGCCGGTGCGGACGAGCCGCCCGACGTCATCGGGGGAGTACCGACCGACCTTCAGCACGTGCGGGCGCAGCACCTCCGCGCCGGTCACGGGATCGGCGCCCCGATGGTGGAGGTGTCCGTCCTCCACGTTCAGCTCCGGGACTCCGCGGGTGTGAAGCCAGGTGTCCACCCATTCCTCCAGGTCACGCCCGGAGGCCTCCTCGAGGGCATCCACGAAGTCGGAGAGGGACGCGTTGCCCCAGGCATGCCGGGCGAAGTACTCGCGGGAGGCCGCCATGAAGGCGTCCCGGCCCACGAAGGCCACCAGCTGCTTGAGCACGGAGGCGCCCTTGGCGTACGTGATCCCGTCGAAGTTCTGCCGGGCGGCCTCCAGGTCGGTGATGTCCGCCACGATCGGGTGGGTGGTCGGATACTGGTCCTGGACGTAGGCCCACCCCTTGCGCCGGTTGGCGAAGGTGGTCCAGGCCCCGGTGAACTCCGTGGCCTCGGCGACGGCGAGGGTGCCCATGTAGTCCGCGAATGACTCCTTCAGCCACAGGTCGTCCCACCAGCGCATGGTCACGAGGTCGCCGAACCACATGTGGGCCATCTCGTGCATGATCGTGGTGGCCCGGGCCTCGTACTGCGCCGCGGTGGCCTGCGAGGTGAAGACGTAGTCCTCGGTGAAGGTCACCAGCCCCGGGTTCTCCATGGCGCCGAGGTTGTACTCGGGCACGAAGGCCTGCCCGTACTTGCCCCATTGGTAGGGGACCCCGAAGAGGTCGTGGAAGAAGTCGAGTCCGGCCCGGGTGGTGGCGAACAGCCGTTCGGCGTCCAGGGAGGCGGCCATCGAGGCCCGGCAGTACAGGGCCAGCGGCACCTCCGGCGCGCCCGACGCCGGATGGCCGGTCCAGCGGTCCGCCCACGTGGCGTACGGCCCGGCCAGCAGCGTGGTGAGGTACGTGGACAGCGGCGGGGTGGGCGCGAAGTCCACGGTCACCAGGTTCCTGGCGGAGGCCACACCCTCTGCCACCCCGTCCATGACGCGGTCGGCGGCCACGACGGCCGGCTGGCGTGCGGTCTCCGGTTGGTTCGAGGCGAGCACCCAGTGTCCGGGACCGGTCAGGTGGAAGGTGAACCGCGCCTTGAGGTCGGGTTGCTCGAAGTTCGCGAACACCCGGCGGGCGTCGGCCGGCTCGTACTGCGTGTAGAGGTACGTCTGCCGGTCCGCGGGATCCACGAACCGGTGCATCCCCTCACCCGAGGTCGAGTAGAGCGCGGTCCCGGTGACGGTGACCTCATTCTCTGCGGCCAGGTCCTCGAGCAGGATGCGCGCACGCCCCGCGACGCGTGCGGGATCCAGGGTCCGGCCGTTGAGGACCACGGACTCCACGCCGTCGTTGATGAAGTCGAGGAACGTCCACGTTCCCGGAGTCGCGCAGGAGAAGGTGAGGGTCGTCGTCGACCGATACCCGGTGGCGGGGGGGTCCAGGGCCGTGGACAGGTCGATGTGGACGTCGTACTCGCGGGTGGTGACCTGGCGGGACCGGGCGGACGCCTCGTCCCGGGTCAGGTTCGTACGGTCCAGGAACGTCGGGAGCGCGTCGGCCACGGGCGCGTCCAGCGTGTTGTCGGTCACCATGAGAGATATTCAACCACTCTTTCACGAAATCGTGAGCGAGGAGTCCCGAGGAATCTCCCAGGAGGTCGACGAGTTCCGAGGCTGACGCGGCGGTCCTCAGCTGCTGGGCGGCATCTCCACGTGCACGACCTTGACCTGGGTCATCTCGTCGAGCAGCTCAGGCCCATAGCCGAACCCCGCGCCGCTGTCCCGCCGGGGCTGGGCCGCGCCGCCAGGTGCGCCGCCGAAGACGTTGTTGACCTTGACGGTGCCCGCCGGCAGCTCCGCAATGGCCCGCTGGGCGTGGGCGATCCGCCCCGTCAGGACCGTCGCCGCCAGGCCGTAGCGATCCCGGGACGCGAGGTGCAGGCCTTCGGCGAAACTGTCCACCACCCTGACCGGAGCGACCGGACCGAAGGTCTCCTCGGTCATCACCCGCATGGCGTCGGTACAGTCCCGCAGGACGGTGGCGGGGTAGAACGAGCCGGCCCCCTCGGGAACCTCTCCACCCTCCAGGGCGGTGGCTCCGTCCTGGAGCGCCGCCCGGACGTGACCGTGCACCGCCTCCCGCATCCGGCGGTCCACCAGGGGGGCCAGGGCGGCCTCACGGTTGCGTTGACGGGCCTCGGCGGCCAGCGCGTGCAGGAACGGTTCCGCCACGGCCCGGTGGACGTAGATGCGTTCCACGGAGGTGCAGATCTGGCCCGCGTTCGTGAACGCGCCGATCGCCGCCTGCTCGGCGGCCCACGCCGGGTCGACGTCGTCATCCACCAGGAGGGGATCGTTGCCGCCGTTCTCCCGGATCACGTGGGCTCCGGTGTCCAGGGCAGCTCGGGCGATGGCCCGGCCGGTCTCGGTCGAGCCCACGTGGGCCAGCATGTCGAGATCGGCCTGCCCTGCCAGAGTTCGTCCCGTCTCCGGGCCTCCGGTCACGGTGACCAGCACGCCCTCGGGCAGGGCCGCCGCGAGGATCTCGCCGAGGCGGGCACCGGTGTGCGGGCAGCGCTCACTGGGCTTGTGCACCACCGTGTTGCCGGTGACGAGGGCGGCGCCCAGCAGGCCCGCAGCGACGGCCACCGGGTCGTTCCAGGGGGTGATCGCGGCCACGACGCCACGCGGTTCGGACACGGTGTAGTCGGCCGCCAGGGCGCCTCCACGCAGGGCGTGGCCGCGGTGCACCGGACCGAGTTCCGCATACTGGTGCAAAGTCCCGACCCCGGCCAGCACGCCGCCGAGGGCTTCTGGCGCCAGCTTGCCGGTCTCCCGGGTGTTCAGAGCGGCCACCTCCTCGGCATGCTGGGCCAACGCGTCGGCGGCGGCGCGCACCAGCCTGCCCCGCTCCTCGGGAGTGGTGCTGGCCCACTCCCGGCTAGCCATCCTGGCCGTCGTGACGGCCGCGCGGACCTCCTCCGCTCCCGCACAGGGCAGCGTGCCGACGTGCGTGCCGTCATGGGGGCTCAGGACCGTCATCTCGGCTGGGGGGATCGATGTCGTCATGGTTCCGACCCTAACGGTCTGAGGTTACGGTGGGGGGAACCAGGCCGCCGCACGGGCGGTCATCCCCGTGAGAGGAAGAGTGCATGGTTTCTCCAACCTTCGGTCCCGGCCGAGTCCTGGTCACCGGTGGCGGCTCCGGCCTCGGTGCTGCCGTCGTGGAAGCAGTTCGGTCCAGCGGCGGACAGCCGATCGTCCTGGACCGGGACATCAGCTCACTGAGCGGCGTCACCGCCTACGAGGTGGATGTGACGGACACCGCCGCGCTGACCGAGACCGTTGAGCGCGCCGCGGCCGAGGCTGGCGGCCTCGATGCCGTCGTCACGGCCGCAGGGATCGACCGCTGCGGCCGGCTCGAGGACGTCTCGATTGAGGACTGGGAGCTGGTGGTCCGGGTGAACCTCTTCGGCACCGTCTCCACCGTGCGCGCAGCCCTACCAGCACTCAAGGCCTCCCGCGGGCGCGTCATCACGGTGGCCTCAACGCTCGCATTGAAGGGCGCCTCGGACGCCACCGCCTACTGCGCCTCAAAATTCGGGGTCCTCGGCTTCACCCAGGCTTTGGCCGCGGAGCTCAAGGGCCAGGTCGGGGTCACCCAGCTCATCCCCGGGGGCATGAAGACCCGATTCTTCGACGATCGGACCGAGCAGTACAAGCCCCAGGACGACTCCCAGCTCAACGACCCGTCCCATGTGGCCCAGGCGGTGCTGTTCGCCCTGTCCCAGCCGGCGGGCTGCGAGGTGCGTGAGTTGTTCATCGCCCACGCGGAGGAACCCTCCTGGCCTTGAGCCGGTGCGTCTGGCCCTGACCTGGTGAGCCGGTGACCCGGCGAGTCGTCCGGGGGCTTTGCCGGGAGCACCGGGCGGGGCGTCGAGGCCTCACAAATTTGCAGACTTGTTTTCATGTGCACAAACCGTCAGAGTTGTTTCCTGACGCGCCGCGCCCCGAGCCGTCCGCTGGTTCGGGGCACAGCGCCGTTCAGTCCAGAGGCGGGACGAACTGCCCCTTCGAGGTCACGGTCAGGCCCGATTCCGTGACGGTGAAGCCGCGCGCCTCGTCCTCGGCCCGGTCGAAGCCGATCTGCACGCCTTCTGGGACCACCACGTTCTTGTCCAGGATCGCGTTGCGGACCTTGGCGCCCTTGCCGACCACCACGCCGTCGAGCAGCACCGACTGCTCCACCCAGGCCTCGTTGTGCACCCGGACGTCTGTGGACAACACGGACTGGGCCACGGTCCCGCCGGAGATCACCACCCCCTGGGACAGGATGGAGTCCACCGCGGTGCCCGGGCGCTTCGTCGCAGACCGCACCAACTTGGCCGGGGGCGAGACGGACTGTCGGGTGAAGATGGGCCATTCGGGGTTGTACAGGTTGAAGTCCGGCAAGGGCTTGACCAGGTCCATGTGCGCGTCATAGTAGGAGTCAAGGGTGCCGACGTCGCGCCAGTAGTGGGTGCGATCGACCTCCTCGGGCAACACGTTCGTGGTGAAGTCGTAGACGCCGCAGTCGTTCTGCCCGACGAACCACGGAACGATGTCGCCGCCCATGTCATGATCTGTGTCCTTGGCCTGGGCATCCTCGTTGAGGGCGTTGACCAGCGCGTCGGCGGTGAAGACGTAGTTGCCCATGGACGCCAGGAACTGCGTCGGGTCATCGGCGAGCCCCTCGGTCGTCGCGGGTTTCTCCACGAACCGCTCGATGAGATTCGGGTTGGACCGCTGGGTCTCGATGACCCCGAAGGATGATGCCAGCTCCAAGGGCTGCCGGACAGCCGCCACGGTCGCCGAGACGCCCGAGTCGAGGTGCTGCTCCACCATCTGCTGGAAATCCATCCGGTAGACGTGGTCCGCCCCGATGACCACCACGATGTCCGGGCGCGCGTCGTGAATGAGGTTCATCGACTGGTAGATGGCATTGGCGCTGCCGAGGAACCAGTCCTTGCCGCGGCGCTGCTGCGCCGGGACCGACGCTACGTAGTTCTGCAACAGGGTGGACATCCGCCAGGTCTCGGAGATGTGCCGGTCCAGGGAGTGCGACTTGTACTGGGTCAGCACCACAATCCTCAGGTACCTGGAGTTCACCAGGTTCGAGAGGGCGAAGTCGATCAACCGATAGCTTCCCGCGAACGGAACGGCGGGCTTGGCCCGGTCCGCCGTCAACGGCAACAGCCGCTTGCCTTCACCGCCGGCTAGCACGATCGCCAGCACCTTTTTCTGTGGCATCTGAAGCGTCCCGTTCCCTTGGAGGAGTGTCCGTGCCTTCACACTAACGGGAGTCCACTGTCCTCGACTACGTTGATGACGTGCGCATCGACATCGTGACCAAGGAATTCCCTCCGGCCATCTATGGGGGTGCCGGCGTGCATGTCGCGGAGCTGTCCCGGGTCCTGGCCGGCCGGGTCGATCTACGCGTCCATGCCTTCGGGGAGGCCCGGGATCCCGACTTCCACGGGGCAAGGGTGACCAGTCACGGCGTCCCCGGCGGCCTGGAGGCCTCCAATGCCGCCGTCCAGACCCTCGGCACCGACCTGGCCATCCTGGAGGACCTGGCCGGCACGGACCTGATCCACACCCACACCTGGTATGCGAACCTGGCCGGCCATCTCGGCGGCCTCCTCCACCATGTTCCGCATATCCTCTCCGCGCATTCGCTGGAGCCCCTGCGGCCCTGGAAAGCCGAGCAACTCGGCGGCGGCTACCGCGTGTCCTCGTGGGCGGAGGCCACCGCCTACGCCTCTGCGGCAGCCGTGATCGCGGTCTCGGAGGGGATGCGACGGGACATCCTGGCCGCCTACCCGGACGTGGATCCGGACAAGGTCCGCGTCGTCCACAACGGCATCGACACCGAACTGTGGACCCCCCAGCACGACGCCGGCACCCTCGAGCGCCATGGCATCGAGCCGGGGCGTCCTACGGTCGCCTTCGTCGGCCGGGTGACCCGGCAGAAGGGCGTGCCCTACCTCCTGCGGGCGATGGCCCGGCTCGCTCCCGAGGTCCAGCTGGTGCTCTGCGCCGGAGCGGCCGACACCCCGGAGCTGGCCGCCGAAGTGGCGGGTCTGGTGGCCGAGTTGAAGGCCACGCGGGATGGGGTGACCGTCATCGAGGGCATGCTTCCCCGGGCGGACATCATGCAGATCCTCTCCCACGCCACCGTGTTCGCCTGCCCCTCCGTCTACGAGCCGCTCGGCATCGTCAACCTCGAGGCCATGGCGTGCGGCACGGCCGTGGTCGCCTCGGCCGTGGGCGGGATCCCCGAGGTCGTCCGGCACGGCGAGACCGGCCTGCTGGTGGATCTCGACCAGAGGACCGACGGCTCCGGGACGCCCCTCGATGAGGAGCGCTTCGTGACCGACTTCGCCACCGCGCTGACGTCCGTGCTGGACGATCCCGCCCAGGCAGACCGGATGGGCAGAGCGGGCCGCCAGCGCGCGATCGACCATTTCTCCTGGGATTCCATCGCCGATCGAACCCTGGACGTCTACGAGTCCGTCCTCCGGTGACCGACGCGCGGGTCCTTGTGGTCGGCTGGCCGTCGGTCCTGCACGGGGAGGCCACCGCGGGCGACGTGCTGGCCCTGAGAACGGTCGAGGGCGCCTTGTCGACGGCCGGCATCGGGCACGACACGGCCTGGAGCCCCGTCATGTGTCCGCCGGGCGGACTCGTCCTGGAGGACGCGGAACCCGGCCTCTACTCGCATCTGGTCTTCGTCTGCGGCCCCGCCGCGGGGACGCCGCTGGTGGAGTTACATGAACGCTTCGCCCACTGCACCCGGGTCGCCATCGGCGTCAGCATCATCGACTCCGACGATCCCGCCGTGACCGGGTTCCACCGGATCTTCGCCCGGGACCGTCCGGGGTCGCCCCCACAGCCGGACCTGGCCACGGTGGCACCGTTGACACCCAAGGCGAGCCTGCCGCCGGTTCTCGGAGTGTTCCTGACGGCCGGCCAGCGGGAGTATGGGACCCGGCGCCGTCACGACGCGGTGAAGGGCACGGTGGAGACGTGGCTGTCCCGGGTCGACGCCGGCCGGCTGGACCTGGACACCCGTCTGGACCCGCGGGACTGGCGCCTGCCGGCATCGCCGGAACAGCTGCAGACGGTGATCCGGCGCCTGGACGCAGTGGTGACCATGCGGATGCACGGCCTCGTCCTGGCACTGCGCGCGGGGGTCCCGGCCCTGGCCCTGGACCCCGTGAAGGGCGGCGGCAAGGTGACGGCGCAGGCGCATGCTCTGGGCTGGCCGGCGGTGCTGTCCGCCGCCGCGGTCTCGGAGTCCGCCCTGGACCACCAGTTGGCATGGTGCCTGACCGAGGGACGGGCCGTCGCGCGGCTGACGTCGTCCTGGATGGGGCCCGGACGCGGAGCGGCAGATGCTGGCCCCGAGTCCCGGGCCCCACGCGCCGATCACCCTGCCGTCGATCGACTCTTTTCCGGTGCCGGCCCAGTCAACGAGGGGTTGAGCGCGCTCATCCACCACCTGCGGGGCGACTGACAGGAACGACTCAAAATGTGTCCTCCGTCACAGGTGCTTTCTGTCAGACTGACCGCGTGCGCTACTTGGGAATCAATGCAACGTTCCATGATCCGGCGGCCGCCTTGGTGGTCAACGGCAGAGTCGTCGCGGCGGCGGAAGAGGAGAGGTTCTCCCGCCGTAAACACGGAAAGCGGCCGGTGCCGTTCTCGGCGTGGGAGTTGCCCGAGCAGTCCATGCGCTGGGTGCTGGCCGAGGCCGGGATCACCCCGGAGGAGCTGGACGGTGTGGCGTACTCCTTCGACCCGGAGATCGCTGTCGAGATCCCCGACGATCCCTATGACCACCTTCGTCTGGACTACGTACGCCGGGCTCCGAACTTCATCGCCGAGGCCCTGCCCGGCCTCGACCCGGCCAAGGTCACGTACGTGCAGCACCATGTGGCCCATGCCGCCTCCTCTGGACTGGCCGGGCCGTATCGCACCGGTGCGGTCCTGGTCTCCGACGGCCGGGGAGAAGGCCATTCCCACTTGGCCGGGCAGTACGTCGACGGCGAGCTCACCATCCTGGCCCGCCAGGAATTGCCCGACTCCCTGGGCCTGGTCTATGAATCCCTGACCGACCACCTCGGCTTTCTGCGCTCGTCCGACGAGTTCAAGGTCATGGCCCTGGCCTCCTACGGGACGCCGCGGTTCCTGGACGAGCTCCGCGACCATGTTCATGCCACCGGGGACGGCGGCTTCACCGCCCGGGCCCCGGAGTGGGAGCGCTTCGCCCCCCGGCGCATCGACGACGGCACTTGGGGCGGCGCCCACGCCGATCTCGCGGCGTCCGTCCAAGGCGTGGTCGAGGAGACCCTGGTGGAGCTGGCCCGGTGGCTGCGGGAGCAGACCGGCCAGCGCGTGCTGACCATGGCCGGGGGGACCGCCCTCAACTGTGTGGCCAATTCCCGGATTTGGCGCGAGGCCGGCTTCGACGACGTCTGGGTCCAGCCGGCGTCGGGAGATTCCGGAACGGCGCTGGGAGCCGCCTTGACCCTGTCTCAGGGAGCCGGTGATCTCGCCGCTCCAGAACCCACGGCGGCCCTGGGGCGCAGCTGGGACGATGGGGAGCTGGCCCGGTGGCTCACCACCGCACAGGTGCCCTTCACCACCCCCGGCTCCCGGGAGAAGTTGGCTGCCGAGGTGGCCGGCATCCTCGAGCAGAACGGCGTCGTCGCCTGGTTCGACGGCCGCAGCGAGTTCGGACCCCGGGCGCTCGGCTTCCGGTCCCTGCTGGCCAATCCGATGCATGCCGAGAACCTGGAACGGCTCAATGACGTCAAGGGTCGGGAGCAGTTCCGCCCGGTGGCCCCCATGGTGTTGGAGGACCGCGCCGCGGAGATCTTCAGCGGCGGCCCCCTCCCCAGCCCCTACATGCTCTTCACCCACGACGTCGCCCCGGAGTGGCGCGACCGCATCCCCACCGTCACGCACGTGGACGGCTCCGCCCGCATCCAGACGGTCTCCGACCGGGACAACCCCGGTATCGCCGCCCTGTTGCGCGCCTTCGATGAACGCACGGGCGTCCCGGTGGTGGTCAACACCAGCCTCAACACGGCTGGACGCCCCATGGTGGACGATCCCCGGGATGCCCTCGAGCTGTTCGGTTCGGCGCCCGTGGCCGCGCTGGTCCTGGGCCCGCATCTGGTCCGCCGGGCGGAGTTCTTCGCATGAGCGGCATGACGGCACAGCGTCCCTACGCCCTCGTCATCCCCTCGGTGGGACGCCCCTCTCTGGACCGGCTCCTGGAGACCGTGGCCGCCCTGGCTACCGACGCAACCCATCCCGGTCCGGTGGAGATCGTCGTGGTGGACGACCGCCGCGAACCGGCAGCGGCCGGCACCCGGCTCACCCCCCTGATGCCCACGGTGGACGGGGAGCCCGTGCGCGTCGTGCGCGGCTACGGCCGCGGTCCCGCAGCGGCGCGCAACCGGGGCTGGCGTGCCGTCGACCGTTCCGTGGAGTGGATCGCCTTCCTGGACGACGACGTCGAGCTGCCCGTCACGTGGGTTCGCGACCTGACCGCCGACCTGGCCGACTGCCCGCCCGACGTGGCCGCCAGCCAGGGCCGCATCACGGTGCCGCTGCCGGCGGACCGAGCGCCCACCGACTGGGAGCGCAACACCGCCTCACTGGAGGAGGCCGACTGGGCGACCGCCGACATGGCTTACCGCCGATCAGTGCTCGATCAGGTCGGGGGACTGGACGAGCGGTTCCCACGGGCCTACCGAGAGGACGCCGATTTGGCTCTGCGGGTTCGTCTCGCCGGCCATCGGTTGGTGCGCGGACGCCGCCACATCCTCCACCCCGTCCGTCCGGCGGACGACTGGGTCAGCCAGCGCGTGCAGGCGGGCAACGCCGACAACGCCTTGATGCGCCGGCTGCACGGCCCGCACTGGCGTGAATTGGCCCAAGCACCCACCGGGGCGTTCGGCTGGCACGTGGCCTCGACTGCTGCCGCGGCCGCCGCGGCGATCGGAGCGGTCGGTCGGATGACCGGCTCACGCGGGGCCGCCCGCCTGGCGGGAGCCGGCGCCCTGGCCTGGGCCGCCCTGTACGGCCGCTTCCTCGGCCGGAGACTGGCTCCCGGCCCGCGCCCGGGCAACCACGGATTCACCGCCGAACTGCGCCGGATGGCCCTGACCAGCGCGACCATCCCGCCGACCGCGGTCTGGCACCGCTTCCGCGGCTGGAGGCAGCACCAGGCCACGGGTCCCTGGCCGGTCCGTCCTCGCGCCGTGCTTTTCGACCGTGACGGCACCCTGGTCCACGACGTGCCGTACAACGGCGACCCGGCCCAGGTCGACCCCGTGGACGGCGCCCGGGGCCTGGTTGACCGCATCCGCGCAGCCGGTCTGGCCACGGCCGTGATCACCAACCAATCCGGGATCGCCCGTGGACTGATCACCCGAGACCAGGTGGATGCCGTCAATGAACGGATCGTCCGATTGCTCGGCCCCTTCGACTCCTGGCAGATCTGTCCCCACGGTCCGGCGGAGAACTGTCCGTGCCGCAAGCCGCGGCCCGGCATGGTGCTCGCTGCCGCTCAGGCTCTGGGCGTACGCCCCGAAGAATGCGTGGTCATCGGGGACATCGGTGCGGACATCGAGGCCGCGCAGGCCGCCGGGGCCCGCTCGGTGCTGGTGCCCACCCGCGTCACCAGAGCCGCAGAGGTCGCCGACGCCCCTACCACCGCGCCAGACCTGGCCACCGCCGTGGACCTCGTGCTCGACTGGTGCTCCGGGCGGCAACCGCCCCCCACCCCGACTGCGACCCCCACCCAGGACGGTGAGCAATCCACCACATGACGCGCATCCTCGCGGTACGACTCGATTCGGACGGTGACGTCCTGCTGACCGGACCGGCGATCACGGCCCTGTCCGAGCTCGGCACGGTGGACCTGCTCGCCTCTCCCTCGGGAGCGGCCGCGGCGCGGCTGTTGCCAGGCGTCCACACGGTCCTGGAGTACGACGCCCCGTGGTCCGGTTTCCGGCCACCGGGGGTGGACACGGAGGCCGCGCTGGAGCTGGTCGCACGGCTGCGCGCCACCGGATACGACCAGGCGGTGATCTTCACGTCCTTCCATCAGAGCCCCCTGCCGATGGCCTTGCTGGCACGGATGGCCGGAATCGGACACATCGTGGGCACCAGCGTGGACTACCCCGGGTCATTGTTGGACGTGCGGTTGAAGCGCGCCGACCCGCCCGGCGGCGGCCATGAGGTCGAGGCCGCGCTGGACGCCGCCGTCGCCGCCGGCGCCACCCGGCCGGAGCACCCAACGCTGCGGGTGCGCCACCCCTTGCCAGCGCCGACGGACCGGCTGCCGGCCGAACTGCGCGCGGGCGGGTACGTGGTTCTTCACCCGGGAGCGTCCGTGCCAGCCCGTGGCTTGCGGGCGGCTCACGCAGCGGCCATCGCGGCGGCCCTGGCCGCTGCCGGCCACGCCGTCGTCGTCACCGGTGGACCCGCCGAACGCGAACTCGTCGCCGAGACGGTGGCCTTGGCGCGCCGGCACTGCCCGGACGCCCTCGTGCTGGACCTGGCCGGGACGACCGACCTGGCCGGTCTGGCCTCCGTCCTCGAGTCCGCGGACTGCACCGTGGTCGGCAACACCGGCCCGGCCCATCTCTCGGCCGCCGTCGGCACACCGGTCGTCTCCCTGTTCTCGCCCGTCGTCCCGGCCGAGAGATGGCGGCCCTACGGAGTCGCTGTCACGCTGCTCGGTGACCAACACTCCCCGTGCCGGGACAGCCGGGCACGCGACTGCCCGGTGCCCGGACACCCCTGCCTGAGCGGAGTCTCCGGCGCCGACGTGGTCGCCGCCGTGGCCGAGCTCATCCAGCCCATCGACCATTCGGTCCGGACCGGCCAGGACGCCGGCACCGCACCCCTGAGCACCTCCCGAGGAGACCGATGAGAATCCTGATCTGGCATGTGCACGGCTCCTGGATGACCGCGTTCGTCCAGGGCCACCACGACTACCTGCTGCCAGTGGACGAGGACCGTGGACCGGACGGCCGCGGACGGGCCCAGACGTGGGACTGGCCTGACTCGGCACAGGAGAGGACGGCCGCGCAGCTGGCCGGTGAGCGGCCGGACCTGGTGGTGCTGCAACGGCCTCACGAGGCCGAGCTGCTAGAGAGCTGGACCGGCCTGCGGGCCGGGATCGACGTCCCGGCGGTGTATCTGGAGCACAACGCCCCGACGGGGACTGCGATGGCTTCCGAACATCCCTACGCCGACCAGGACGCCGTCCCCATCGTGCATGTCACCCACTTCAACCGGCTGATGTGGGACACCGGCACGGCCCGCACCGAGGTGATCGAGCACGGCGTCCCCGATCCGGGCCACCTGTACACGGGCGTGACAGCCTCCCTGGCGGTCGTGGTGAACGAACCGGTGCGCCGCACCCGCGTGGCGGGTACGGACCTGATGCTGCAGCTGTCCCGGGACCTGCCCGTAGAGGTCTACGGCATGGGCATGGACCACCTGGCTGAGGTGGCCCCCTGGCTGGACGGCCGCCTGCACGAGAACTACCGGCAATCCGAGCTGCACCGGGCCCTGGCCGCACACCGCGTCTACTTCCACCCGTACCGGTGGACCAGCCTGGGGCTGGCCCTGCTCGAGGCCATGACGCTCGGCATGCCCGTGCTGGCCCTGTCCACCACCGAGGCACCGCGTGCGGTGCCACCGTCCGCCGGATTGCTCAGCAACGACCTCGGTGAACTGGCGGATCGTGGCCGGCAATGGCTTCAGGACCCGGAGCTCGCGGCGCGGGCCGGTGCCGCGGCACGGGCGCACGCGCTGGACCGGTACGGCCTCGAGAGGTTCCTGGCCGACTGGGACATGCTGATCGGGCGGGTGACGGCATGAGCGCCCACCCGATGGACACGCAGTCCCTGGACATCGCGCTGGTGTCCGAGCACTCCTCCCCGCTGGCCGCCCTCGGCGGCGTGGACGCCGGTGGTCAGAACGTCTTCGTGGCCGCCCTGGCCACCCGGCTGGGCCGCCGCGGCCACCGGGTCCGGGTCTACACCCGGCTCGACGAGGTGTCCCTGCCCGAGCAGGTGGAGGCCGCCCCGGGCGTGACCGTGGTGCACGTCCCCGCCGGTCCGGCCGTGCAGCTGCCCAAGGACGAACTCGCGCCGTACATGGATGAGTTCGCCCGCTGGATGTCCGCCCAGTGGCGCCGGGACGGCGTCCCGGACCTCGTGCACGCGCACTTCTGGATGTCCGGGATGGCCGCGACCGCTGCCGCGGAGGCCGCGCGCATCCCGGTCGTCCAGACCTTCCACGCCCTGGGCTCGGTCAAGCGCCGGCACCAAGGACTCGCGGACACCAGCCCGGCCGGCCGGCTCGGGATCGAGGCCCGCCTCGTGGGGCAGAACGAGTTGGTCCTGGCCACCTGTCGCGACGAGGTGGACGAGCTCATGGGCCTCGGCGCCGACCCGGACCGGATCCGCATCGTGCCCTGTGGCGTGGACGCCGGGGCCTTCGCCCCGGCCGTGGATGGCGGTCCCCGACGCGCTGTCGGCGACCCGGTACGTCTCGTGGCGCTGGGCCGTATGGTCGAGCGCAAGGGCGTGGACGTCGTCGTGCGCGCCCTTGCCCAGGTTCCCCGGGCGTGCCTGACCGTGGCCGGCGGACCGGACCGCGCCGTGCTGAATGAGGACCCCGAGGCCCGCCGCCTGCTGGCTTTGGCCGAGGAGTACGGAGTCGCGGACCGGCTCACCCTGACCGGCCGGGTCGGCCGCGACGAGGCCGCCCGACTGCTGGCCTCCGCCGACATCGTCACCTGCACCCCGTGGTACGAACCCTTCGGCATCGTGCCGCTGGAGGCCATGGCCTGCGGCCGTCCCGTGGTCGGCTCGGCCGTCGGCGGCCTGCTGGACAGCATCGACGACGGCACCACCGGGCTGCTCGTCCCGCCCCGGGACGTGGACGCCACGGCCACGGCCATCCGCCGCCTCACCGAGGACCCGGACCTGGCCGCCTGCATGGGACGGGCCGGACGCGAGCGGGTGCAGCGGCTGTTCAGCTGGGAGCGGGTGGCCGAGCTCACCGAGAAGGCCTACCGCGAGGCCCTGGCCGGGTACGGGCAGACGCACCCGAGCCGGCCCGAGGCCACCCGCCGCCTGCTGGCCGAGCACCGGGTAGAGCTGGACCGGGCGCTGACCACCCTCGAGGATGACGCCGAGCTGCTGGACCGGTGGGGACGCCGCCTGTCCGAGCTACTGGCCGGCGGCGGACGCGTGCTGGCCGCCGGCAACGGCGGCAGCGCGGCCGAGGCCCAGCACTTCACCGCTGAGCTGGTCGGCCGCTTCCAGGGCGAGCGGCGCCCCCTGGCGGCCGTCTGCCTCTCGGCGGAGACGTCCTCCCTCACCGCGATCGTCAACGACTACGGAGCCGACGAGGTGTTCGCCCGTCAGGTCCAGGCACACGGGCGTCCGGGCGACGTGCTGGTGCTGCTCTCCACGAGCGGTGCCAGTCCCAACGTGCTGGAGGCGGCACGCCGTGCCCGGCAGGCCGGGATGCTGGTGTGGGCGTTGACCGGTCCGGGACCCAACCCGCTGGCCGATCTGGCCGATGAGGCCCTCTGCGTGCCGGGCAGATCCACCTCGGTGGTCCAGGAGGCACATCTGGTCCTGCTCCACGCACTGTGTGCCGTGATGGACGAAGGATTCAACCGCTGCCAGCCGGACCCGGCGACCGTTCCGGGCACGCACAGAACCAACAAGGCCAACAGGGAGGACACGCCATGAGTGCGCGGATCGTCGTGGTGGGAGACGTATTGCTGGACCGTGACGTCACGGGCAGCTCCGAGCGGTTGAGTCCGGACGCCCCGGTGCCCGTCGTAGACGTCCAGCACGTCCACGCCAGCCCGGGCGGGGCGGGGCTGGCGGCGCTGCTGTGCGCCGGTCGCGCCGGTGGCCTGCCCGGGGAGCCGCCCACCGTGGTCCTGGTGGCCCCCCTGGCCGAGGACGATGCCGCGGCCGAACTGCGTGCGTCGCTGGTGGGCATCGACATCCACGCCCTCGCACATGAGGGACGGACGCGGACCAAGACGCGGGTCCGGAGCGCTGGGCAAACCCTCGTGCGCATCGACGACGGCGGTCCGGGCACGCCGCTGGACGTCGACGCCGGCGGGCTCGCCGCCGTGCTGGGCGACGCCGACGTCATCCTGGTCTCCGACTACGGCGGCGGCATCACCCGGGACGAGTCCGTACGCCGGGCCCTCACCGAGACAGCCGCCCGCGTGCCGGTGGTCTGGGACCCGCATCCGCGCGGGGGAGACCCGGTGCCGGGTTGCGCCGTGGTCACCCCCAACCTGGCAGAGGCCCGCGCGGCGTTGGGCCGGCTGGACACGGGGCGGGCCGGCCCCGCCGAGACCGCGGCCGACGTCCCGGACGACCGGCTGGCCGAGGCGTTGCGCGTGGGATGGGACGCCCGTTCTGTGGCCGTGACCGCCGGGGGATGCGGGGCATACCTGGCCACTTCGGGCACCGCCGAGCTGCTGCCGACCGTGCCGGTGGACTCCTCCGACCCTTGTGGTGCCGGTGATCGGTTCGCGGCCGCCGTCGCCGTCCAATGGGCTGCCGGCGGATCGGTCCATCGCTCGGTGGAGGCCGCGGTCGCGGCCGCCGCCCAGTGGGTGGAGGCCGGAGGCGCCGCCGCATTCCGGGACGGACGCATCGGGCCGGAGGGCCCCGCGGCTCCGCGGCGGTCCGCACCACGTCCGCTCGCGCAGAATCCGCACGAGGCAGCCATTCACGCGGTGGCCGCGACCCGGGCTCGCGGGGGCACCGTGGTCGCCACCGGCGGGTGCTTCGATGTACTGCACCCCGGCCACCTTGAGACGCTGCGCCAGGCCCGCGACCTGGGTGACGTGCTGGTGGTCCTGCTCAACTCCGACGACTCAGTCAGCCGTCTCAAGGGCTCAGACCGGCCGGTGGTGCGCCAGCAGGACCGGGCGGCTCTGCTGATGGGGCTACGCGATGTCGACGGTGTGCTCGTCTTCGACGAGGACGACCCGTGCGCCGCCCTGGACCGGTTGCGCCCGGATATCTGGGTCAAGGGGGGTGACTACACCCCGGACCTGCTGCCCGAGACTCCTCTGGTGCGCAGCTGGGGCGGACGCGTGGAGGTGGTGCCCTACCTTCCCGGCCACTCCACCACCGGGATCGTGGAACGCATCACCGCGGGGAATGTGGATGCCCACTGAGGCCCCCGAGCCCTATACGCCGGCCTGGCTCGCGGCCCGACGCGACGAGGCGCCGGGCCGCCCGCCAGGCGTCTCGGGCGCGGAACAGGCGGGGCCGGATGACGCCACCGTGGTGGCACTGCGCCCGGACGACGTCCTCGTGCTCCGCGCCCTGGGTCTGGGCGACGCCCTGACCGGCGTCGCCGCCCTTCGCGGGGTGCGGCGACGGTATCCGGACCGCAGACTCGTGTTGGCCGGCCCGGCCGCGACCGGCCGCCTGCTCCGGGACCTGGACATCGTGGACGAGGTGCTTCCGGTGCCCGGGCTCGTGCCGCTGCCTCCCTGCCCACCCGGATCGGTCGCGGTGAACTTGCACGGCCGGGGACCCACCAGCCACCGCCTCCTGCAGCAGGTACAGCCCGGACGGCTGATCGCCTTTGCCTCCCCGGAGGCCGGGCATGCCGGACCGGAATGGCGGGCCGACGAACACGAGGTGGACCGTTGGTGCCGTGTGGTCCGTGAAGCCGGGGGCGAGTGCTCCCGCGCGGATCTGCGGCTGCGAACCCGGGCCGCTGCCGAGGACCAGCGCCGGTTCCGGACCCCGCCCGGGCCGGTTCTGGTGCACCCGGGCGCGGCGTCGGCCTCGCGGCGCTGGCCGGTGGAGCGCTGGCGCCAAGTGACGGCCGCTTTGGCCGCGGACGGTCATCGCGTCCTCGTGACCGGTTCGGCCGCCGAGTCCAGTCTGGGCCACGCCGTGTCCACCGGGCTGGCCGGCGTCGAGGACCATACGGGTGGCCTCGGGCTGAGCGAGCTCTCCGCCATGGTGCGTGATGCCGCACTGGTCCTGAGCGCGGACACTGGAGTCGCCCACCTGGCCACCGGCTGGTGCGTTCCCTCCGTGGTGCTGTTCGGCCCGGTGCCGCCGGCGCGGTGGGGGCCGGCGATCGACCCCGACCTGCACACCGTCCTCTGGCACGGCGACCCTGAAGCCGGCTCATGGGGCGACCCCCACGGCGATTCCCTCGACTCGCTGCTGGCGAACGTGTCTGTCGACGAGGTGGTGGAGGCGGCGCGCACCCATCTCTCCACCGGCTCGACCCCCGTCCCTGAACCTGTCTCCGGAAGGATTCATCATGAAGCCTGAGAACCGCCAGAACGATGCGGGCGCAGAACCCCGCCGCCCCATCCGACGCGCCGTCGTCACCGGTGGCGCGGGCTTCCTCGGCAGCCACCTGTGCACCGAGTTGCGCCGACGCGAGGTCGAGGTGGTCTGCCTGGACAACTTCCTCACCGGCCATGCCGTCAACATCGAACACCTGATCGGCGACCCGGGCTTCCGGCTGGTGCAGTGCGATGTCACGGACTACATCCATGTCCCCGGCGAGGTGGATCTCGTCCTGCATTTCGCCTCACCGGCATCGCCCATCGACTACCTGAAGCTGCCGATCCACACGCTCAAGGTCGGCTCCATCGGCACCCTGCACGCCCTCGGTCTCGCGAAGGAGAAGGGGGCGCGGTTCATCCTCGCCTCCACCTCCGAGGTCTACGGCGACCCTCAGGTGCATCCCCAGCCCGAGGAGTACTGGGGTCATGTCAACCCGGTGGGCCCGCGGGGCGTCTACGACGAGGCCAAGCGGTTCGCCGAGGCCATGACCGTGGCCTACCGCGGACAGCACGCGGTGGATACGGGCATCGTGCGGATCTTCAACACCTTCGGCCCGCGGATGCGGCCCCGCGACGGCCGGGCCATCCCGACCTTCATCCGGCAGGCACTGGCCGGTGAACCGTTGACCGTCACCGGCGATGGCACCCAGACACGGTCGGTGTGCTACGTCTCCGACCTGGTGCGCGGGATCCTCGCCATGGCCTGGAACACCCACCCCGGTCCGGTGAACCTCGGCAATCCCCACGAGCTCTCCGTCCTCCAGATCGCCCAGGACGTGGTGGCTGCCACGGCGTCCGACTCACCGATCGAGTTCATCGACCGCCCGGTGGACGATCCCCTGGTCCGCCGGCCGGACACCGCCTTGGCCACCCGGGAGCTGGGCTGGATTCCGGAGGTGCCGTGGACCGAGGGACTCGCGCGCACCGTGGAGTGGTTCCGCACGGCCGTTGACGAGGACAACCTTGAGACGGCCACCCGTCAGGACTGACCGACGGTCGCCGTCGACCCGCCCCGAGGCTTAGGCGGCGGATTCAACTGACGTACTGACGTGCCGTGCTGCGGCGTTGGGAGTCCTCCAGCGCGAGGAAGCGCTGCTCGACGCGCGGGGACAGCACCCGGCGTTCGCGCAGGACCCAGCCGGCGCCGGCCAGGGCGTCGGTGATGCCGGCGGCGGTGGTGCGGTCCCGTGGTGCCGTGCTGAGCACATCACGAGTTCGACGCACTGCGGCACCCACCGGGCGGCGCAACCAGATGAACCACAGGGTGTTGCGCAGGCCGTGGCGCCGGCGCAGGTGGGGGTCGCGGACCGTGGACGCCTGATGGTGCACCAACACCTCGGGCAGGTGGCAGAGTTCCCAGCCCGCGGTGGCGAGGTCCGCCGCCATCAACTCCTCCTCGCCGCCGAGCCAGAGCCGCGGACTGAACCCGCCGACTTCACGGAAGGCCGCTGCGCGCATCACCGAGGCCCCGGCCAGGAAGCTGCCCAGTGCCGGGCCCGGAAGCCACTCGGGGCCCTGCACGGGCGAGTGCAACAGCTCCGCGTTGATGGGGTCCTCCCGCCCGCCGGGCTCGACGAGGATCCGGCCGGTCACCACACCCAGCAGGGGATGGGCGGACAACGCTGCCACGGCCAGGTCCAGGGCGCCGCGCTCCCACCACGTATCGTCGTCACAGAAGGCCACGAACTCGGTGGTGACCTGCTCCATGGCCAGGTTGCGGCCCACGGCTCCCAAATTCTCCGGGCTGGCGACCAGCACGACCCGCGGGTCGCCCGAGTACCGCTCGCGGATGGCGGGCGCCGTGCCATCGGAGGACCCGTTATCCACGACGACCACGCGGGGCCGCTCCGGCAGCGACGTCAGGCGTTCCAGCGACTGCAAAGCCTCCGTTCGGCGGTTGTAGGTGATCATCACCACGGACAGCCGTGGGTGGAGGGACTCCGGTGCGCCGGGCGGCGGTGCCGGCGTGGCGGTCACCGTCACCTGGGGCAGCAACCGGGCGAGGTCGGTCTCGACGGCAACGGGAACCAGGCGGCGGCGGCGCACCGCTGCCGGGACGCGCGGGAGGGCTGCTGCCAACGCGCGCCATCCCCGCGATCCGGCCGCCGTCGCCATGCGGACCTCCAGCCCCACGGCCGCCCACGGCCGACGCATCACCGTGGTCAGCAACCGGCTCCGGAGCAGGTCCCGCTGGCGGGTCTCGGTGGGTTCCCTCAGGGCCGAGGGGTGGTGGTGCACCCACAGCTCTGGGGCATAGGCGAGCTCCCAGCCGGCGGCAGCCAGGTCCAGGGCCACCCGCTCCTCCTCGCCGGGGAACCGGACCACAGAGTCGAATCCTCCCACCTCCAGGAACGCTGAGCGGCGCACCATGGCGGCACAGGCCACGAAGCCCAGGAGGCGGGGCCCCCCTCCGGTCGACGCCGGCCCCAGGGGCGAATCGGCGAGCTCGGCATTGATGGGGTCGGGCACCTCGTCCGGCCCCACCGCGATGGAGCCGGCCAGCAGCCCCAGGCGCGGATGGTCCGTGAAGAGCTCCTCGCCGCGCCGTAAGGCACCAGGTGACCACCACGAGTCGTCATCGGCGAAGGCGATGAACTCCGTCTCCGCCAGCCGGGCGCCCACGGTCCGGGCCTCCGCTCCGCGGTTCAGCGTCAGCCGAATCACGCGCACCCCGGGGAAGGCGGACTCGATGGCCTCGGGTGAGCCGTCCGTGGAGGCGTTGTCGACCACGATCACGGGCGCCTCATGGTGTCCGAGGTAGGTCAGGAGCTCCTCACGGCGATTGCGAGTGGCCACCACCACGGTGGTGCGTTCAGGTCGTCGGCGTGCGGGCCCTGGTTCGGTCACGGCTGTCTCCCTCGGCTCGTCCTGCAGGTCCCTTCGAGCCTAGGGGCTGGCCTATTTCCTGTCCTGGTTTCTGCCGCTTCTGCCCTTGGCCGCGTTCTTCTCCCGCTGGTGCAGGACCTTCTCGTGGATGGGAGCGTCCGCCGAGGCGCGCAGCTTGCGGTAGTACTCAGCGGCCTCGTCCTGGCGCCGGGCCTCGTCCCCGGTGGTGATGTCCATCCGGAGGTGCTCCTGCTCGTAGCCGAAGGCGTCGACCAGGGTCTGCGCGTGCGGGCGCAGGCGGGCCGCCAGACGGTTGATGTAGGTGCGCAGGGTTCGGGCACGTTGCGCGGAGATCCGGCCGGTCTCGAGGAACCAGCCCAAGTCGTCCTCGATCACCCGCAGCGCGAAGAGATTGCGCATCCAGGTCATGACCTGACGGGTGTGATCGTCCTCGATCTGCCCGACCGCCCGGGTGAACGCCTCCCATTCGAGCAACTCCCCGTGATTGCGGGCGGCATCGATCAGATCGGCCTGATGCAGGTTGAAGGTGGCGGCCTGTTCGGCCTGGGACTTCCGGGCCACAGGCATCAGGGCCTGGGCGACAGCCCCGGTCTTGGTCCGCACCCGGTCCTCCAGCAGGGCCCTCTGCACCTCGGCGTCCTTGAACCAACTGGCACTCTTGCGTTCCGAGCCCGCATCCTGCACGGACTGCACCACGCGGCGCAGGCCGGACCGGTACACGACGGCCTCGGTGGCCTGACCCCGGACGTAACGGGACAGGGCGCCGATGGAGAGATTGGTCAGGTCCTTGGAGTAGTCGGACAGCAGTCGCTTGCCGACCAGCTGGAGCAGCACGTGGTTGTCGCCCTCGAAGGTCACGAAGATGTCCAGGTCGTGGCGCAACGAGGCGAACCGGTTCTTCGCCATGAATCCTGCACCACCACAGGCCTCGCGAGCCTCCTGCAGCGTGTCCAGCGCGTTCCAGGTCGCCAGGGGCTTGATGGCCGCGGCCAGGGTCTCGAGTTCCTGCCGGTCCTCGTCGGTGTCCGACTCCCCGGAGAACACGGCGTCGAACTTCTCCAGCAACTCGTTGGCGGCGAAGGTATCGGCATAGGTCCGGGCGAGACGATCGATCAGGCGGCGCTGGTGAAGCTGGTAGTCCATCAGCACCTCCTCGTGCGTGTCCGAGGTCGCATTGAACTGCCGGCGCTGATTGCCATAGGTGATGGCACCGGTCAGTGCCAGAGCGGACGCGGAGGCACCGGACAGGGCGAGGGAGACCCTGCCCTGGACCAGGGTGCCGATCATGGTGAAGAACCGGCGGCCGGGGGAGGCGATATCCGAGGAGTAGCCGCCCTTCTCGTCCACGGAGCCGTAGCGGTTCAGCAGGTTGATGCGGGGGACGCGCACGTGGTCGAAGTGCAGCCGGCCGTTGTCGATGCCGTTGAGCCCGCCCTTGTATCCGTCGTCCTCGCCGCCGATGCCCGGCAGGAAGTCGCCGGCCTCGTCGCGCAGGGGCACATAGAACGCGTGCACCCCGTGGTTGACGCCGCGGGTGATCAGCTGGGCGAAGACCACTGCGGCCTTGCCGTGGAGGGCGGCATTGCCGAGGTAGTCCTTCCAGGCCGCTTTGAAGGGCGTGTGGATCTCGAACTCATCGGTCTCCGGCACGTACGTCGCGGTGGTCGCCAGCGAGGAGACGTCCGAGCCGTGGCCGATCTCCGTCATGGCGAAGGCACCCGGCACCTCCAGGCTCATGACGGCGGGCAGGAGACGCTCGTGGTGCTCCTCCGTGCCCAGGTGCAGGATGGCGGAGCCGAACAGACCCCACTGCACCCCGGCCTTGATCTGCAGCGACGGATCGGCACTGACCAGCTCCGTGAACGTGGCGATGTTCCCGCCGTGGTTGTCACTGCCACCGAGGCGCTGCGGGAACGCCTTGTTCACCTGACCACGGTCGACGAGGATGCGCAGCTGACCCATCACTCGCTCACGGTGGTCCTCCATGGTGAGGTTCTCCAACTTGTGCAGGTCCGGGTCCTTGACGTTCTCCCGTCCCTCCAGCCGGTCCGCGGCCCACCGCCCGAGCAACAGTTGCTGGACGGCTTCCAGGTCCAGTCCGCCGGGCTCTGCCGCGGAGATGGCACTGAAGGCGCCCGGCGCCCCGGTGTCCGGCTCCGCCTGGGTGGGCGGCACCGCACCGGCCGGTACCGCGGTGGTGCTGGAATCAGAGGTGGTGGTCATGACTGCTCCTGTTCGGGAGTGGACGGATCGGTGGACGTCGTGTGTACGGGGTGATCAGGCAGATCAGGTAGATCGACAGCGGCATACGTGCCGGACAGGCCCACCGTGAGCCACGCGGTGATCTTGCGTGCCAGCCGGCCGGCATCCGGCCGGTCGGTTCCGGACGGGGTCGCCAACCAGGATTCGCCTGCCGAACGGACCATGCCGATGGCGGCCCGCGGCCAGTACCAGGTGGCGGAGGCCGCGGAGGGCCGGCGGCCCTGCTGGCGCAAGTAGTCGCGGAAGTGGACATCCATCACGGCGGCGATCCGCTCGAAGAAGTCGGCCATGGCGGCCGGCTGTCCGCTGGAGGTACCGGGGTTGCCGGACGGGCCGGAGGTGCTGGACCCCTCGGTGATCTCGGGAGCCTCCGGTGGCAGTCGCGTCGAGAAGGCATAGACATGGGGCGAGGACTCGGCCAGCCTGAGGTAGACGGCGACCATCGCGTACAACCCGTCCAGGGCATTGTCCGAGGTCTCCGCGGCGGCCAGCAGCTCACGTTCCATGAAATCGATGGCGCGTTCGCCCACGGCGGCCTGCAATCCGTTCTTGTCCCCGAAGTACCGGTAGAAGACGCTCTTGGAGGTCCCGGCATGCGTGGCGATGTCGCCCATGGACGCCTGGGGTCCGAGATCGTGGACGGCATGACGGGCGGCCCGGATCAGGTCTACGCGCCGCTGCAGGCGGTGCTCGTCCCATCGGGTGGCGCGGCCATCCGGCATTTCAGCGTCGTTGACTGCAGTATTCACGATACCGAGCGTATCAGGTACTCTGGGTATCAGTAAGCCCCGTCACGTTGTACCCACGGCCCGCCGTGAAACCCGAAGGGATCACCATGACCGAAAACACCGCCACGAACTCCGCGAACATCTCAGCTTCTCCGCAGGACTCAGCGCGGATCGCCGCAGGCCAGCCCGCCATCGCCGGTGGCGAGGTGCGGCAGGCCGTCATCATCGGCGGAAACCGCACCCCATTCGCGCGGTCCCATGGCGCCTATGCCAAGGCCACCAACAAGGACCTGCTGACCTCCGCCCTGAACGGTCTCATTGCCCGGTTCGGGCTGCAGGGGGAGCGGATCGGGGAGGTCGCGGCCGGCGCGGTCATCAAGCACAGCAAGGATTTCAACCTGACCCGGGAATCCGTCCTCGGCACCTCACTGGACCCTGCCACCCCGGCCCACGAGGTCCAGATCGCCTGCGCCACGGGCATGGAGGCCATCGGGGGCCTCGCCAACAAGATCCGGCTGGGGCAACTCGACTCGGCCATCGGCGGCGGGGTGGACAGCATCTCCGACGCCCCCCTCGTCTTCAACGACGCCGCCCGCGCCGTGCTGATGGAGCTCAACCGCGCCCGCACCACGCAGGACAGGATCAAGGCCGTCCTGAAGTTCCGCCCCGGCCACCTGGCACCGGAGGCCCCGGGCACCGAGGAACCCCGCACGGGGCTGTCCATGGGGGAACACCAGGCACGGACCACACACCAGTGGGGGATCACCCGGCAGGCTCAGGACGAGCTGGCCCTGGCCAGCCACCACCACCTCGCGGCCGCCTATGACCGCGGCTTCTTCGACGATCTCGTGACGCCCTTCGGCAAGCTGACCCGGGACAACAACCTGCGTGCGGACACCACGCTCGAGAAGCTCGGCAAGCTCAAGCCCGCCTTCGGCCGCGACCTCGGGGACGAGGCCACCATGACCGCCGGAAACTCCACCCCGCTGACGGACGGGGCCTCGACCGTCCTGCTCGGTTCCGAGGAATGGGCCGCTGACAGGGGCCTGCCCGTGCTCGCCGACTTCGTGGACTTCGAGACCGGCGCCGTGGATTTCGTGGACGGCAAGGAGGGCCTGCTCATGGCGCCGGCCTACGCCCTGTCCCGGCTCTTGCAGCGCCAGGGACTGTCCTTGCAGGACTTCGACTACTACGAGATCCACGAGGCCTTCGCCGGAACGGTCCTGTCCACCCTGAAGGCCTGGGAGGATGAGGACTTCTGCCGCGACCAGCTGGGTCTGGACGCGCCCCTGGGTGCCATCGACCGGTCCAAACTCAACGTCAACGGCTCCTCGCTGGCCGCCGGCCACCCCTTTGCCGCCACTGGCGGCCGGATCACCGCAACCCTGGCCACGATGCTCCACGAGAAGGGGCCGGGCTCACTCGGTCTGATCTCGGTCTGCGCGGCCGGCGGCCAGGGCATCGTCGCGATCGTCCGGGGGCGCTGAGCGCATGGTCAAGGCACCGCAGACTGATACCTACACCGCCCTCGTCAACCAGCCGCTCGGCCAAAAGCTCGCCGGGGCCCTCGGGCTGCCCCGGCCGGCCGTCCTGCGGCGCTACGAGCCGGGCCAGGCCCTCGTGGAGGGCTCTGTGCTCGTCCTCGGCGGCGGCCATGCGGCCGACGAGGCCGCAGCCGTCCTGCTGGACTGGGGACTGGATGTCCGCCGCCAGTCGGCTCCGGCCGACCGCTATGGCGCCGTCGTCGCCTGTTATGACGACGCCGGCACGCCGGCCGACCTGTCCGCCACCACCCTGCAGCTCGGGGCCGTGCAGCGGAAATTGGGCCCGTCCGCCCGCGTGGTCACCGTCTACCGTGATCCCCTCGGTTCGGACCGGCCCGCCGTGCGGGCAGCCCGCCAGGGCGTCGAAGGCCTGACCCGTTCGCTCGCCCACGAGATGCGCCGCGGGGCCACCGCCAACGGGATCGTGCTGGGCGAGCACACGGCGCTGTCCGCCCCGGGAGCCACCGGGGCCCTGCGCTTCCTGCTATCGGCCAAGAGTGCCTTCGTCTCCGGCCAGTTCATCCCGGTCTCCTCCGATGCCGGCGCCCTGCCCCGGGACTGGGAGAAGCCCCTGGCGGGCAAGGTGGCCGTGGTGACTGGTGCCGCCCGCGGCATCGGTGCCGCGATCGCCGCGACCCTGCACCGCGACGGGGCGACCATCGTGGGGGTCGACGTACCGGCCGCCGGCGAGGCACTGGCCGGCGTCGTGAACTCGCTCGCCGGCACCGCACTGCAACTGGACATCACCGCGGCGGATGCGGGCGAGCGGATCCTCGCGCACTGCGCTGAGCGCCATGGACGGCTGGACATCGTGGTGCACAACGCCGGGATCACCCGGGACAAGAAGCTTGCCAACATGGATGCCGCCCGGTGGGACTCCGTGCTCGCGGTGAACATCGAGTCCCAGTTGGCGATGAACCGGGTCTTCCTGGCCGCAGTCGGCCAGGGCATGGTGGCGGACGAGTTACGGATCGCCTCGCTCGCCTCGACGTCCGGGATCGCGGGCAACGCCGGCCAGACGAACTACGCCGCGTCCAAGGCGGGCGTCATGGGGATGGTCTCCGCCACAGCGGAGCTGATGAGCACTGCCGAGGCGGCCGGCGGAGGAACCATCAACGCGGTGGCCCCCGGCTTCATCGAGACCGAGATGACTGCCCGGATGCCGATGGCCACCCGTGAGGTCGCACGCCGGTTGAACTCCCTCCAGCAGGGGGGCCGGCCCGTCGACGTGGCGGAGGCCATCGCCTACCTGGTCTCCGATGCGGCTGGGGGGACGTCCGGTTCCACGCTGCGTGTCTGCGGCCAGGGCATGATGGGGGCCTGAGATGGAACGCGAGACCATGACTCCCTTGAGCTCGAGCTACCGGGCCGCCCTGTCCACGGCAGCCAAGGACGCGCTGGTCAGACGGCGCCGACCGCAGCAGCTGCCGGGACGGACCGTGGTGGTCCACGACCACGAGATCAGTGCCGAGCTCGCCGTCCGGTACGCCCGGATGTTCCACCGGAACGGTCCGGTGCTGGACCCGGCCGACCTGCCCTCGGTGCTGGTGCACGTCGCCTCCTTCCCGGCGGCCATGGAACTCATGGCGGATCCGGATTTCCCGCTGCCCCTGCTGGGCATGGTCCACCTCTGCAACCGTGTGGTCCACCATGCCCCGGTACCGGCTGGCACCCCGGTGGAGGTGGCCGCCTCGGCCACCCGCCTGAGCCCCCATCCGTCCGGGACCACCGTGGACCTGGTCGTCACCGTCCACGGGCCAGCGCGCGTTGGCCGCCCGGTCGACGGCCCGGCCAGCGGCCCCACCGATGGCACCGGGGAGATGCAGCTGTTGTGGGAGGGCACGTCCACGTATCTGGCCGCCGGAGTCCACCTGCCAGCCCACGAGCGCCCGGCCAAGGCCAGCCACCCGCCATTCACGGCACCGCAGCTGACCGCGCAGTGGCGCCTGCCCGCGTCCACCGGCCGGGAGTATGCCGCCGTATCCGGGGACTTCAATCCGATCCACCTGAACCCGGTGACCGCCACGCTCCTGGGGCAGAAGGGCATGATCGCCCACGGCATGTACCTGGCCGGGCGGATGCTCGCGGGCCGGGAACCGGCGGGTGCCGGCCACGAGTGGGAGATCTCCTTCGCCACTCCGGTGCTGCTCCCCGGAACGGTGTCCCTGGGCGTCGTCCACAGAGATCGCCGTAGCACTGAGGCCACAACCGAGGTCACGGCGTGGAACGGCCGCACCAGCAAGCCGCACTTCACCGGCTCGATCACGGTCCCGGGCGCAGGTTCGGAGTAGGGATCGGGGCAGGCGTAGTGGTCGGATTAGCCATGGGGGCAGGAGCAGGAGCGCGACCCTACCGTTCGGCGGAGAGCACCTCGTACGCCTCTGACATGTGGGCCGCCATGGCCTCCCAGCCGAACGTCCGGGCCCGGCGCGCCGCCGCCTGGCCCATCCGCCGCCATGCGGGCAGGTCTGCCACGATGCGCTCCAGCTCCTGCGCCCAGGTCTCCGGGTCCAGGCCGTCCACCAGTCGGCCGGTCTCACCGTCCGCCACGGCGTAGGCGAGCCCTCCCACCCGGTGCGCCAGCACCGGGGTCCCGCAGGCCTGTGCCTCAAGGGCGACCAGACCGAAGGACTCCGAGAAACTCGGCACGACCACCACGTCCGCAGCCCGGTAGACCTCGGCCAACTCCTGCGCGGACACGGGACCGGAGTCCGTGCACTGGCCCTCCAGTCCGGCGGCATGGACCAGGGCGCGGAGGTCGAGTTTGTCCGCACCCGAGTGGGCACCGGTCAGGTGCAGCTGCACCGCTGGGACACCGGAGGCACGCCGGTTCACCAGGCCTGCGGCCCGGATGGCCACCTGCGGGCCCTTGTGCCCCTGGATACGCCCGGCGAACAGGACCTTGAGCCCTGCAGAGCGACCGGGCCAGTGGGCGCCGCCGTCGGGATGGAAGACGGAGGTGTCCACGCCCGGGGGGATCACCCTGATCCGGGCTGGATCGGCTCCGTAGTGGTCACTCAGCTCGTCCCGCTCGGCCGGGGTGTTGGCCACCAGCAGGTCGGCCGCTGCGGCGATCTGCTGCTCGGCGGCCTCCCGTTCCTCCGATTCGCTGGACCGCGCGTCCCGGGCGTTCTTGACGGCCGCCATGGTGTGCATGGTGTGCACGATCGGGGCGTTCAGGTCTCCGGCCACTGCCAATCCGGCCAGTCCGGAGAGCCAATAGTGGGAATGCACCACCCAGCGGCAGTCGTCCCCATGGCATCCGCCCGCGGCCGTCAGGGCACCGGGAGCCGCGGCGGCGAAGTCGTCCACCCACCTCGGCAACTCCTCCTTGGGGACGTCTGTGGCCGGGCCGGCAGGGACCGGGACCACCCGGGCGCGGGCCGCCCCCGGCACGGCGGGGACCGGCACGGCGGGGACCGGCAGGTCCTGGACGCGCTGACCGGTCCGGTCGCGGCGGGTGAGGACCCAGACCGGATGTCCCGCCGCGGCCAGGGTGATCGCCAACTGGCGGACGTAGACGTTCATGCCGCCGGCGTCGCCCTGACCCGGCTGTGCCAACGGTGAGGTGTGCAGGGACACCATCACCACGCCGAAGGGCCGCGTCACAGTGTGGGAATCCCGTGGTCGGGCTGCCGGTCTGAGGTCGGGCCAGAGTTCAGCTCGTGGTGCACCGCATCCAGCAGTCGGGCGAATCCCGGGACTGCGTCCAGATCGTCGATGAGCACGGGCCGCCCGATTGCGTCCGCGAGTGGGATCTCCCAGTTCGGATACTCGTGCTGCTGGGTGCCCGGTTGGTTCTGGATGCGACGTTCGCCCACGGCGTCCACCAGCGCGATGCCGTGCAGCAGGGACGGTGCCTGGGCCAGGTACCGGTGCAGGGCCACCACAATGTCAGCCACCACGGCCGGATCGGCTGAGTCAGCCGCAGTGATTGAGGTGATCGGGGTGGTCGAGGTGAGGGAAGCGGCGGCATCGGCGGACAGGAAACCCGCTTCCACGACGGCCTGGAGGAACGCCCGGCGCTCGGCACCGGCCCGGTCCCGCTCTGCGTGGGGATCGCCGGCCACCAGGTCAAGGCGTTCGCGCAGGTCCAGGTGCGAGCCGGCCAGGTACCCGGCGGTCGGGGGCAGGTCATGGGTGTTGACGGAGGACAGGCACTGGACCCGGTAGTCCTGGGGCGGCCGGGGCCGGCCGTCCTCCTGCTCGAACCACAGGATCGACGTGCCCAACAGCCCTCGGTGCGCCAGATAGTCCTGGACCCACGGTTCGAAGGTGCCCAGGTCCTCACCCACGACGACGGCCCCCGCGCGTTCCGCCTCAAGGGCCAGGATGCCGATCATCGCCTCGTGATCGTAGGTGACGTACGCACCCTCGGTGGGGGACTGGCCCACCGGGATCCACCACAGCCGGAACAGTCCCAGGATGTGGTCGACTCGGATGCCGCCGGCATGGCGCAACATCGAGCGGAGCATGTCGCGGTACGCGCGGTAACCGGTCTCGGCCAGACGTTCGGGGTGCCACGGTGACTGGGACCAGTCCTGACCGCGTTGGTTGTACATGTCCGGTGGGGCGCCGACGGACATGGAAGCGACGAGCTGGTCCTGCAGCATCCAGGCGTCCGCGTTGTTGCGGTCCGCCCCGACGGCCAGGTCCTGCATCAGTCCCAGTCGCATGCCCGCCTCCCGGGCCGCTTGCTGAGCCGTGGCCAATTGGGTGTCACACAACCACTGCATCCAGCGGTGGAAGTCGATGTCCTCGGCCAGCTCGTGGCGATAGCGTTCGGCCAGGCGACCCCCCGGCGTGAACTCGGGATCCCGCCAGATCGGATCGGTGGCGTCGAAGACGCTGCGCAGGGCACACCACAGCGCGAAGTCCTCCAGACCCTGGCCCTCCAGCTCCCGGTAGGCGCGGTAGGCGCGCGCCCGTTCCGGCGTTGGGGTGACCTGATGGAGCCGGCGCAGGGCCGTCAGCTTGGCCGCGGTGGCGGCGTTGCGGTCCAGGGAGTCGGCGGTTGCGTTGTCCGCCTGGAGGGCCGCGGCCAGGCCGTCCACCTCTCGGCGAGCACGTGGGTCAAGGGCGGCGTACTCGGCGAGGTCCTCGATGCGCAGGTACATCGGGTTGGTGAACCGGCGGGTCGAGGGGGAGTACGGCGAGGAGACCACTGGCGGTTGTGGCGCGGTGGCATGCAGGGGGTTGGACAGGACGTAGTCGCCACCGTGCGCGGCGGTCTGGACCGCCAGTGCTGCCAGGTCCCGGAAGTCGCCCAGGCCCCAGGAAGTAGAGGACCGTGCCGAGTACAGCTGGACGGACAGCCCCCAGCCGCGCTGACGGCGGTAGCGGTCTGCGGTCGTGAGACGTTCCGGCGTCACGACGAGGGTGGCTTCGACCTCGTTGCCGTCTTCCACCCTGGCGCCCAACCGGTGCCATCCCACTGGCAGGTCCCGGGGAAGGCGGAAGGTGGCTTGCCCGATCAGCTCGCCGTCGATGTCCTGGGGTTCCGTGAAGTCCTCGAGTTGCTCGAGGGGACGGGTCTCTCCGGTCTCCAGCAACGCCTCCACCGTGACGGCGCTCCCGTGGGGGACGTGGACCTGTACCGAGGATCCCGATCCCGCGTGGGAGACCGTGGTGTGCGGCAGCATGCGGCGCCACGGAGCCAACCGCCGACGCTCCAGTGCCACCTCCAGCCCGGCCGTGCCGTCCGGTTCGACGGTGCAGCCCAGGGCCGCCAGCACCGTGGTGAGCGTGAGGTCGGAGACCGGGTGTTCGTGACCGTCGTGACCTCGGTAGGACGTCTGGATGCCATAGGCGTGGGCCAGCCGCTGGAGCAGGTCGCGGGCTTCGGTCATGGCTGGTGGGCCTCTTTCACGTGCGGGTGCGGCCGGGCCACCGGTTCCGGGGCCCGGTCCGATTATGGCAGGCCACCGCCAGGCGCGGTTCAGCCGCAGGCCAGGGCGGGAGGCAGACAGGCCAGCTGGCGTGCGGACAGCCCCGACCGGATGCGCCGGGCCTGGTCCGGGGTGTAGTCCGGGGCCGCCTCCGTCTTCATCGGTGTGCGCGAGGACCAGGTGAAGGTCACCGAGAAACGGTCCCGGGCAATCGGCGGAGTAGCCCGGTGGAGCAGACGGCAGTTGTCCGCCACCACGGCCGTCCACTTCACCCCGGTCGCCGCGGTCACGGCTCCTGCGGGGACCATGTCAGCCACCCGGGCATCATCCACGAATCCGGCCACGTAGTGCAGCTTCTCCACGGCGTACAGCGTCTCGGCCAGCGGAATGTAGGCGTACGGCCCGCCCTGGTCGTCGACGTCGTTGAGCCACACCAGGATCTTCACGGTGCGCCGGTCCTCGGCGTCACGGTGCCATCGGCGCACGCCCACCGTCTGGCTATTGCCGACTTCGCGGCGCACGTCTGCCCCGTAGTAGCGGGCCGGCACGCCCAGGTAGTTCTCGACGATGTCCAGCATGCGGTCCTGCAGGCCCCACTGCCAGATGAACAGGTCGGCCAACAGGTCATCCGTGGAGGGTCGCAGCGTACTGGCACCGCCCGTCGGCAGGTTCGCCAAGGGGGCCACGAGGCGGTCCAGGGCGGGCTTGAGCGCGTCCGTGGTGGGGATCGCGAGATCGTCCAGGGGCCCGATGCGGACACCCTGCCGCTGCAGGGTGGAGACCAGACCGGCCTGGGCCAGGTCGAGAGGTGGCAGATGCGGCGCCCACTTGCGGCGGCGCTCCTCATGCATGCCGTCGGCGGCCCAGCGGACCGGCGTGACATTGGTCAGGATCTCCCGCTTGAGGCGGTTCGCGAACCGTCCCAAGGGGCCCGCTACGGTCTCGGATGTGATCATGAGACTGAGGTTACAAGCGCGGATCCGCGGTGACGACGGCAGTGGTGGCCGACGAGTAGTGGTGGGGTACCAGAGCGTCCGGTGGCGTCCCCTATCACGTAGGGACAGCAGGTGCCCAGACCCGTGGACCTGGAAGTACTGGAAGTCGTCGCCCCACGAAGGATCCAGGCCGACCTCCCTCAGAGGCACGGGTCGCGATGGTTCCCAGAAACTCGTCCCACGATGACAAAAACGGGGCTGGTTGTCACCAGCCCCGTTCTGGGTCGCCCTGAGGTGGGCGCTTGTTGTGCGCGGAGGGGGACTTGAACCCCCACGCCCTTGCGGGCACAGCGACCTCAACGCTGCGCGTCTGCCAATTCCGCCACCCGCGCGCACAATCCGGTTGGCACCGGATTTCCACTGCCTCGAAAGGCAGCGCTGATAATCCTAACACCCTTTTCGCATGCCTCCGCACACGCGCCGGACACGGACCGTTCCACCTCGCTAGGGTGGCACCATGACTGCCACCTCCAGCCACGACTTCACGGACGACGTCGTCCGCATCTGCCGAGACCTGATCCGGATCGACACCTCCAACTACGGGGGCAACGATTCCCGGGGAGAACGCGAGGCCGCCGAGTACTGCGCGGCCCTGATGCGGGACGCGGGCATGGAACCGACGGTCTACGAGTCGTCGCCCGGCCGGGCCAGCGTGGTGGGTCGCGTCGCGGGGTGGGACACCCAGGCTCCCGCCCTGATCCTGCACGGCCACCTCGACGTGGTTCCCGCGGACGCCAGCGAGTGGACGGTGGACCCATTCTCGGCCGAGCTGAGGGACGGAATGATCTGGGGCCGGGGCGCCGTGGACATGAAGGGCATGGACGCCATGATCCTCGCGGTCCTGGGCCGTCTCCACCGCTCCGGGCAGCAGCCGCGCCGGGACCTCATCGTCGCCTTCTTCGCGGACGAGGAGGCCGGCGGCGTCTACGGGGCCCGCTGGATGGTCGACCACCATCCCGAGGTCTTCGCGGGGGCGACAGAGGCGATCAGTGAGGTCGGCGGTTTCTCCACGGACCTCCGCGGACAACGCGCCTACCTGCTGCAGACCGCCGAGAAGGGTCTGGCCTGGCTCAACCTGACCGCCGCGGGAGCGCCGGGCCACGGATCATCGGTGCATCCCGACAACGCCGTGACCCGGCTGGCCGGGGCCATCGACCGGATCGGCAACCACACCTGGCCCCTGGACTACACGAAGACCACGCGCGCCCTGCTGGAACAGGTCGCCGAGATCTGCGGCGTGGAGTTCGACGAGGCGGATCCCACCCCGCAGCTCGAGGCGCTCGGCACAGCGTCCCGGTTCGTCGGGTCCACCCTGCGCAACAGCACCAACCCCACGGGGTTGACCGCCGGGTACAAGCACAACGTGATCCCGGGCAAGGCGCAGGCCACCGTGGACGTCCGCTTCCTGCCGGGGCAGGAGGAGGAGGTTATGACCACCCTGCGTGAACTCGCCGGCGAGGGCGTGGACTTCAGTCACGAGCACCGCGACATCTCCCTGGAGGTTCCCTTCTCCGGCGACCTCGTGGACCTCATGGTCGACTCCCTACAGGCTGAGGACCCCGGCGCCCCGGTGCTGCCGTTCATGATGTCCGGTGGCACGGACAACAAGTCCCTGTCGCAGCTCGGCATCGCCGGCTACGGATTCGCCCCGCTGCAGTTGCCGGCCGACCTTGACTTCACCGGCCTGTTCCACGGCATCGACGAGCGCGTCCCCGTCGAGGCCCTCACCTTCGGCTGCCGCGTGCTGCACCGGATGCTCGAACCCCGCTGAGACTCCGCTGAGATCCCGCCGCCGTCACGCCGTGGCGGAACCGTCATCCCCGAGCCGATCGGCCGCCGAACCCCAGGAGGACACCCCCTTATGCCCACCCCGCAGAATCCCCAGCTGGCCGCCGTCGGGACCATCCTGACGGCGGACCTCCTCGCCGGGATCCGCGACCGCGCCCGCGGATTCGACGAGGCGAACGCCTTTCCGCAGCAGGACCTGGAGGTCCTGCGGGAGGCGGGCTACCTCGGGGCCCTCGCCCCCGCCGCGGACGGCGGCCTGGGCTGGGACCTCTCGACCGTCGTCGCCGCCCAGAGGGTGCTGGCCATGCATGCACCGGCGACCGCGCTGGCGGTGAACATGCACCAGATCTGGAACGCCGTGGCCTCGATCCTGGCGCACCAGGGAGATGACTCGCTCGATTTCATCCTCCGCGAGTCGGTGGCGGGGGAGGTCTTCGCCTTCGGCATCTCCGAGGCGGGCAACGACGCGGTGCTGTTCGACTCGGACACCGTGGCCCAGCCCCTGGGTGACGGCTCTTACCGGTTCACCGGGACCAAGATCTTCACCACCCTGTCACCGGTGTGGACGCGGCTCGGGATCTTCGGCAAGACACCCGACGGCGGCCAGCTGGTCTTCGGATTCCTCGACCGTTCCGCAGACGGCTGGGAGGCCGACGCCTCCTCCTGGGACATGTTGGGCATGCGGGCCACCCACTCTCACGCCACCCGGTTGCAGGGCGCCCTCGTCCCCGCCGAGCGGATCGTGCGGCACATCCCCACCGGTCCGAACGCCGACCCGCTCACGTTCGGGATCTTCGCGTCCTTCCTGACCCTGGTCGCGGCCGTCTACACGGGGATCGGCGACCGGGCCGTGGAACTGGCCACGCAGAACCTGGCCCGCAGGACGTCGAAGGTCACCGGGCAGGCACTGTCCCAGGACCCGGTGCTGCGGTACAAGACCGCCGAGGCCGCCCTGCGGCAGCTGACGGCGGACACCCACCTGCGGGCGGTGGCTGCGGACATCGACGCCGGGACCGACCTGGGTGCCGAGTGGTTCCCGCGACTCGTGGCGAACAAGACCATGGCCGTCCGCACGGCCAAGGCTCAGGCGGACTTCGCGCTCGAGGCCTCCGGGGGTGCCTCGTATCACCGCGGCAACGAGTTGTCCCGCCTCTACCGCGATGTCATGGCCGGGGTGTTCCACCCCTCGGATGACGAGTCGGCGCACCAGACTCTGGCGAACCACCTGCTGGGGCCCGTCGAGGGCCCGGAAGCGTAGGCTCAGGCGCGCACGTCCAGGGTCGACCGGACGCGGATGATCCGGCGCCGCAGCCAGTACCGCCGGGCACCGCCGCGGTAGAGGACCGTGCGCTGCAACTCCCACTTGCCGTACTCCGCGTGCTCCACCACCCGACGCCGGGCCTCGCTCACCGAGTCCCGTGGGGCGACGGTCATCACCAGGTACTCCCAGTGGTCCCGCTGCTCCAGCGACTCCAGACCGCTCGTGATCTCCTGTTCGCGCATCCATCTCCTTGGGGAACCGGCGGGACAACGGACCCGGTCTCCGTGGATCGTGGCCGGACTTTGACCAGTATCCGACACGAGCGGGCCCGCTTCCGTGAAACCCTATGCCAGGCCGGGAAAAAACGGCTACCGTGGTGCCATGAGCATCGACCCGCGTGTGGCCCTTGAGGCCCTGGTTTCCGCATTCGAAGAACATCTGGCGGCCGCCACCGGCAAGCGTGACGATGACGATCCCGCAGTCGAATCGGCATTCTTCAACGTGGCCGACTCCTTCGAGGCCTACGAGGACGCCCTGTATGCCGCTACCGGTGAGTTCACCCCGCTGGACGTCTACGACGACCAGGACGACCAGGACGACCAGGACGACCAGGACGACCAGGACGACCAGGACGACCAGGACGACCAGTACGGTCAAGACTCCGGCGCCTGACCGGTCTGCCAGCCGGACCACGAGGCAAGCCAACGAGGCACATCAACGAGTGACTCAACGGCGGATCTACGACCAGGGGATGATCTTCGTCCCGATCTTCCAGCGCGGGTGCGTCGCGGGGACGGGGTCCACGAGCCTGTGACGTAGGGTTCTCTGATGTGAACTGGTTAGAAGCGATCATCCTGGGCCTGGTCCAGGGCTTGACGGAATTCCTCCCCATCTCCTCCTCGGCACACCTGCGCATCGTCGGTGAGGTCCTGCCGGGGGCTTCGGACCCGGGGGCCGCCTTCACGGCCATCACCCAGATCGGCACGGAACTCGCGGTGCTGATCTTCTTCTGGAAGGACATCGTCCGGATCATCTCGCGCTGGTTCGGCTCGCTCTTCGGCAAGGTCGAACGCAACGACCCGGACGCCCGCATGGGCTGGTTGATCATCATCGGCTCGTTGCCCATCGCCGTGGCCGGTCTGCTCTTCGAGGACTACATCGACACCTCGTTCCGGTCCCTGTGGATCGTCGCCACGATGCTGATCGTCTTCGGCCTGCTGCTTGCGGTCGCCGACGCACTCGGGCGGCAGACCAAGCCCCTGGAGAAGCTCACGCTCAAGGACGGCATCCTGTTCGGGCTGGCCCAGATGATGGCCCTGATCCCCGGTGTCTCCCGCTCCGGCGGCACCATCACGATGGGCCTCGCCCTGGGATTCACCCGCGAGGCCGCCGCCCGGTACGCCTTCCTGCTGGCCGTTCCGGCCGTCTTCGCGTCCGGCTTCTACAAGCTGTTCCAGGCCCTGGGGGAGCCCGGTGCCTCGGCCGCCTACGGCATGGGCGAGACCCTGGTCGCCACGCTCGTCGCCTTCGCGGTCGGCTATGTCGTCATCGGCTGGCTCATGAAGTTCATCTCAACCCACTCGTTTAGGCCCTTCGTCTGGTACCGCATCGGACTCGGCCTGCTTCTCTACATCCTGCTCGGCTTCGGAGTGATCAACGCCTGATGGAATCCTGGAACACCCCCCTCCCGGCTCGGCTGCCCGTCCAGCCGGACCGGCTCAAAATCCACGACACCTCCTCCCAGGCAGTACGCCATCCGGGCAACCTGGCCGAGGCGTCCCTGTACGTCTGTGGGATCACGCCCTACGACGCGACCCACCTCGGCCATGCGAACACCTACGTGACGTTCGACCTGCTCAACCGCTACTGGCGGGCCTGTGGCCTACCGGTCACCTACGTGCAGAACGTCACCGACGTGGACGATCCACTGCTGGAACGGGCCACCGCCACCGGTGTGGACTGGCGGGACCTGGCCGCAGACCAGACCGAGTTGTTCCGCTCGGACATGGAGGCCCTCAACGTGCTGGCGCCGGACCACTATGTCGGTGCCACCGAGACTGTGGACTGGGTGGTCCAGTCCGTCGAGGCCCTCGTGGACAACGGCACCGCCTACTCCGTTCCAGGCGTGGACGGCGGACCCGACGGCGACATCTACTTCTCGATCGACGCCGCCGAGGAGGCCACGGACTGGACCCTCGGCAGCATCGGCCGACTCGGATCCGAGGAGATGTCCACGGTCTTCCCGGACCGCGGGGGTGACCCGGAGCGGCCGGGCAAACGCCACCCGCTGGATCCATTGCTGTGGCGGGTGGCCCGCCCCGGCGAACCGACGTGGGACGGCCGCTCCCTGGGCGTCGGCCGGCCGGGTTGGCACATCGAGTGCTCTGCCATTGCCCGGCGTCTGCTTCCGGCTCCCTTCACCGTCCAGGGCGGGGGCTCGGACCTGCGCTTCCCGCACCACGAGTTCAGTGCGGCCCACGCCACGGCCGCCGACGGGCAGCCCCTGGCCGGTACGTTCGTCCATGCGGGGATGGTCGGCTACGAGGGCGAGAAGATGTCCAAGTCCCTGGGCAACCTCGTCCTGGTCTCCCGATTGCGCCAGCAGGGTGTGGAGGCGGTGGCCATCCGGGCCGCGCTGCTCGCCAACCACTACCGTGCCGATTGGGAGTGGACCCCAGAGCTGTTGCGGCAGTCGATGGACCGAGTTGCCCGGTGGCGCCAGGCCCTCGGCCTCGAGACGGCCGAGGACGGTTCCGCCGTGCTGGCCGCCGCCCACCGCGCGCTGTCCCACGACCTGGATGCTCCGGCCGCGCTGGCCGAGCTGGACCGCTGGGCCGAACGGGCCATGGCCCGAGATACCGTGGATCCGGCCACCGTGGCGCACTCCTCGGACCTCTCGGCCCCAGATGTCCGGACAGTGGCCAGCGGCCTCCTCGGCTTGATGCTCTGAGCCGGCCCGACCCTCTGAACCGGCCGACGCCCTGAATCAACGTGGTGACCTGACGGGATCCGCCGTAGGGGACAGGTTGAGGTCCGGCTAGTCCCGGCCGCGCCGGCGCAGGTACCGCTCGAACTCCTGGGCGATGGCCTCGCCAGAGGCCTCGGGCAATTCCTCGGTGTCCCGCGCGCGCTCCAGCTGTTCCACGTAGGCGGCGACATCGGGGTCCTCTCCGGCGAGTTCGTTCACGCCGCGTTCCCAGGCCTCGGCGTCCTCGACCAGCGGCGTGAGGTCCAGGCTGACCTGGACGAGGTCCTCGATCCGGCGCAACAGGGCCAGTTCCGCCTTGGGGGAGGGAGCCTGGGAGACATAGTGGGGGACCGTGGCCCACACGGACACCGTCGGCAGCCCCGCCCGGGCGGCCGTGTCCGTCACCACGCCCACGATCCCGGTCGGCCCCTCATACGTCGGCCGTTGTGCGCCTAAGGCCTCACGGAGCTCCGGATCTGCGCTGGAGGGCCTGGCCGGCAGTGGCCGGGTGTGCGGAACGTCGGCCAGCAGCGCCCCCAGCATGATCACGGCGTCCACGTTCTGTTCTGCGGCATGGGTCAGCAATTCGGCCGTGAAGGCCTGCCATCGGTAACTGGGCTCGGCCCCGGACACCAGGATGACGTCCAGGCCTTTCAGATCGGTCGCCCGGAACATGCGCGTCTGCGGCCAGGACAACGTGCCGAGCCCATCGGCGTCGCGCGCCACCGTGGGACGGGTGAACTGGTAGTCGTAGTAGTCGCCGTCCGTCAGGGAGCCGGCCGCGGCCGCACCCCATTGGCGGCGCAGCAGATCGATCGCGCTGGTAGCCGCCTCGCCGGCGTCGTTCCAGCCCTCGAAGGCCGCGACCATGACCACTGGCCGGCGTCCGGAGACCATTCCGGCCAGATGGTCGCGCAGTCCCGACTGCCGGGCTGGTGTTCCGTCCATCTCTGCCATGATGGCCACCCTAGACCCGTGTGAACAGGGGGTGCCAGACGTGTGCCGGACGTGAGCCGGACGTGAAGTGTCCGGCCCGACCTTCGTCAAGAGCCCGTCCGTGCGCCACTAGACTGGCAGGCATGCCCATCCGATCCTCCGCAGGCGCTCCGCGCCCCCAGGACCGCCAGTCGACCCCGTTGCCCGAGCACGGTCCCGCCGCGGAGGCGGTGCCCGCAGCAGTCTTCTGGGACATGGACGGCACCCTCGTGGACACCGAACCGCTGTGGAACGAGAGCCAGCGTGCCCTCGTGGAGGCCGCCGGTGGGCGGTGGACCACCGAGTTGGCGCACGGGCTGGTGGGCCAGGCACTGGACCACGGCGCCCGCCTGCTCCAGGAGGCCGGGGTCACGCTCAGCGTGGGGAAGATCATCGAGCACACCATGACGGACGTGGCCAACGGCGTGCGCCGATCAGTGCCGTGGCGCCCGGGTGCCCGGGAACTGCTCACCTCGTTGCGGGATGCCGCCGTACCCTGTGCCCTCGTCACCATGTCCCACCTCCCGCTGGCCGCCGTGATCGCCGAGTCCGTCCCCACCGGTTCATTCGAGTTCCTCGTCACGGGGGACATGGTCCTGCGGGGCAAGCCGGACCCGGAGCCCTATGTCACGGCACTGGACGTCATGGCGCGCCGCCACGAGAGCCTGAACCGGAGCGGCTGCGTCGCGGTCGAGGACTCGATGCCCGGATTGCTGTCCGCGGCCGGCGCTGGCCTGGCCGTCGTGGCGGTCCCGCACGTCCTCGCCCTGCCCGATGACCCACGGTGGGAGAAGTGGACCACCCTCGCCGGCCGCACCCCCCGCGACCTCGCCGCGGTGGCGACGCGGATGTCGGCGGCCCCGTGAGCGGCGACGCCCTCGAGCCCGTTTCCGACCGCCGCGGGAAGCTCCGCCTCGGCTCACTGATCGGGGTTCCGGTCTACCTGTCCTGGAGTTGGACGCTCATCGCCCTGTTCGTGGTGGTGCTGTTCGGGCCTCAGGTCCAACGGCTGTTCCCCGAACTGGGGATCGGTGCCTATGGGATCGCCTTCCTCTACGCCGTGCTCCTGTTGCTCTCGGTCCTGGTCCACGAGCTGGCCCATGCCGCCAGCGCGAAGGCATTCGGCTGGCCCACCACGGAGATCGTCCTCAACCTGTGGGGCGGCCACACCCAGTTCGGCAGTTTCCAGGCCACGCCGGGCCGCTCCCTCGTCACGGCGCTGGCCGGGCCAGCCGCCAACGTGCTGCTGGCCCTCGGGGGCCAACTGCTCATGGTCACGTGGGCCCCTGACGGCGTCGGGAGTCTGCTGCTCGGCATCTTCACCTACGCGAACTGGCTGGTGGCGGTCTTCAACGCTCTCCCGGGCCTTCCGCTGGACGGTGGCCGCATCGTCGAATCAGCCGTGTGGGCGGCCACGGGGGATCAGGACAAGGGGACCATCGCCGCAGGCTGGGCCGGACGGATCATCGTGCTGGCCCTGGTGGTCGGAGTGGTGGTGGTGCCCCTGGTGCAAGGGCGGCCGGCCGACATCCCGCTGATCGTCATCCTGGTGATGGTCGGCTATTTCCTCTGGACCGGTGCCACCGAGTCCATCCGCGGCGCCCAGCTCCGGCTGCGGGTCCCGGGCCTGACCGCCGCCCAGCTCATGCATCCGGCCATCGGCCTGCTCAACACCGCCACCGTGGCCGACGTCCGGGACCGACCCTCGGGCACGCTCGCGGTGCTCGTGGCCCCCACCGGTCAGCCGGAGGCCATCGTGGACGAGACCGCTCTGGCGCGCGTCCAGGGCCGGGACGCCTCGTCCGTCCTGGCTGCGGCCACGGCCCGGGCTCTGGCCCGCGGAGCCGTGGTCCGCGCCACCGATGCCGGCCGCCCCCTGGTGGACCGGCTCGCCGCAGTGGACGGCGCAGAATACGCTGTCTTGGCGCCCGACGGCACCGTCTGCGGCGTGCTCCGCCAACCCGATGTGGTCCAGTGGCTCACCACGGGCCGCCGTCGCTGACCCTGACCACCCACCAGAAGGACCACCGCCGCATGACCGACTTCCCCAGCCCCGCCGGCGTCAATGAACGCCGTGGCCCCCTGCGCCCCGGCCAGCGGGTCCAGCTCAAGGACGCCAAGGGTCGCCTGAACACCATCACCCTCACGGAGGGCGGGCAGTTCCACAGCTACCAGGGCGTCCTGCACCATGACGACCTGATCGGCGGCCCGGACGGCGTGGTGGCGAGGAACTCGGCTGGTCACGAATATCAGGTCCTGCGCCCGCTGATCAGCGACTTCGTCCTGTCCATGCCGCGCGGGGCCACCGTCGTCTACCCCAAGGACTCCGGTCAGATCGTGCAGATGGCGGACATCTTCCCCGGTGCGCGGGTGGTGGAGGCCGGCGTCGGCTCCGGTGGCCTGTCCATCTCCCTGCTGCGCGCGGTGGGGGACGCGGGGGAACTGCACTCCTACGAACGCCGCGAGGAGTTCGCGGACGTGGCCCGCGCCAACGTCCAGACCTTCTTCGGCGGGGAGCACCCGGCCTGGCAGATCCACCTCGGCGACGCGCAGGAGGAAATGACCGCGGTCCATGAACCCGGTTCCGTCGACCGCGTGGTGCTGGACATGCTGGCACCCTGGGAATGCCTGGACGCGGTCGCGACGGTGCTGGCGCCGGGCGGGGTGTGGATCAACTACGTCGCCACCGCCACCCAGCTCTCCCGCGTGGCCGAGGCGATCCGTGAGGACGGACGGTTCACCCAGACTGAGGCCTCGGAGACCATGGTCCGCGGCTGGCACCTCGACGGCCTGGCCGTGCGGCCCGATCACCGCATGGTCGCCCACACCGGTTTCCTGCTGGTCTGCCGCCGCCTTGCCACCGGCCAGGAGGCCCTGGCGCTGAAGAAACGCTCCAAGGTCTCCGAGTTCAAGGCCGTGGACGTGGAGGCCTGGCAACCGGCGGACGAGTCGCGTTGGACCCCGCAGGCCCTGGGCGAACGCCCCGTGACGGACAAGAAGGCGCGCAAGGCGGCCCGCGAGGCGGCGTCCATGGAGCAGAAGGGCGCGCGACGCCACCTCGCGGACACGGATCCCGAAGAGGGCCCGGCCGTGGCAGCGGATCCGGTCGACCCGGCAGACCTCTGACCGACGGACCGTCCACCGGCCGGAGCCTCGTTACGCCACCAGCCAAGCGCACCACAGCGTTTGCCGACAGGCTTAGGATGGATAGGTAAGGCTGACCTCAGGCATTCCCCGATCCGGTTGGCCGGAAAGGTATCCGTGAGCGATCCCACCACCACCGGAACCACACCGATGGAGTCCGGCCTGACGCACCAGCTGGATGCGGCGAAGCGTCGCGCCACCACCCTCGTGGAGAAGAACCGGACGCTCGAGTACCAGTTGCAGACCGCCGCCCGGAACAACCGCCGCATGGTCGACCTGCTGGAGGAGACCCGGGACGAGATCACCACGCTCAAGGCGGCCCTGGAGCTGGACGGGGAGGCGCCCTTCGCTTTCGCCACGGTCCTGGAGGTCCATCCGGCCCGCGAGCCCGTCGAGGGCGTCGAGATCGCGGCGACGGTGCAGGGTGGCGTGGACGTCATCCACAACGGCCGCCGGATGCGGGTGACCGCATCCCCCCTGTTGGAGCCCGCCCGGATCACTCCCGGCTCCGACGTGCTGCTGAACGAGTCCCTGACCATCGTGTCCGTGCTCGAGGCCGAACGGGCCGGGGAGCTGGTCCGGGTGAAGGAGACCTTGGACGACGGCCTGCTGGTCGTCGTCGGGCGCGGGGACGAGGAACGCGTGGTGCGCCGGTCGCACCGCCTCTCGGGTCAGCGCATCCGCGTCGGGGACGCCGTCACCTATGACTCGCGGACCGGCCAGGCCCTCGATGTGGTCCCCCTGAACGAGGTCCAGGACGTGGTCCTCGAGGAACTCCCGGATGTCAGCTACAAGGACATCGGAGGCCTGCGGGACCAGATCGAACAGATCCGCGACTCCATCGAGATGCCCTTCCTGCACCCGGGTCTGTACCGAGAGCACGGACTCAAGGCCCCCAAGGGCATCCTGCTCTACGGGCCCCCCGGCACCGGCAAGACCCTGATCGCCAAGGCGGTGGCCTCTTCCCTGGCCGCCCGCTCCACCGAGGAGCGACGCTCGTACTTCCTCAACATCAAAGGCCCCGAGCTGCTGAACAAGTACGTGGGGGAGACGGAGCGGCACATCCGCACCATCTTCGCCCGCGCCCGCGAGAAGGCCTCGGATGGCTACCCGGTCGTGGTGTTCTTCGATGAGATGGAGTCGTTGTTCCGCACTCGCGGCTCCGGCGTCTCCTCGGACGTGGAGACCACGATCGTTCCCCAGCTGCTGGCCGAGATCGATGGCGTGGAACGGCTGGACAACGTCATCGTCATCGGTGCCTCGAACCGCGAGGACATGATCGATCCGGCGATCCTCCGCCCGGGCCGCCTGGACGTGAAGATCCGCGTCTCCCGGCCGGATGCTGAGGGCGCCGCAGACATCTTCGGCAAGTACCTCACCACCGCCCTGCCGCTGCACGCCGCCGAGCTGGAGCGTCATGGCAGCCGGGCGGACACCGTCGCGGCGATGATCGCCGCCGTCACCGACCACCTGTTCACCCGCGGGCCGGAGACCGAGTACCTCGAGGTCACCTACGTGGACGGCACCACACGGACGCTGTACTTCGCCGATTTCACCTCCGGCGCCGTCATCGCGAACATCGTGGACCGGGCCAAGAAGCAGGCCATCAAGGACTACCTGTCCGCCGGTTCCGCCGAGGAGGCCAAGGGGCTGCGCACCGAGCACCTGGTGCAGGCGGTCCGGGAGGAGTTCACCGAGCAGGAGGACCTCCCGAACAACGCGTCCCCCGAGGAGTGGGCCCGGGTCTCCGGTCACCGCGGCGGAAGAGTCGCCGGGATCCGCATGCTGATCCGCCATAGTTCCCCGGACTCCGCCAGCTCCCACGCCACCCCGACCTCCACCGAACACACCGGCACCTCCGGCACCCCTGGCATCTCAGGGAACCCCGGCACGACGACGGCGAGCGCCTCCCAGCAGGAGTCACGGTGACGCACGTGCCCCCATCTCCTGACCGAGCGGCCGGCGCCGGGCCCGTGGTGGCGGACCGGCACGGGCTGGTCCCGTCCGAGGCCGTGCTTCCGGCCGGACGCGACACCGCCGGGTGGGGAGTCCACCGGGTGATGGGGCTGGAGACCGAGTACGGCGTCCACGCCCCCGCCAACCCCGGTGCGGGGCATTCGGTGCTCTCCGTGGAGGTGGTCAACGCCTATGCGGACCTCGTGACCTCCCGGGGCGGGACCGTGGCGGGCACGGAATGGGACTACGGGGAGGAATCCCCGCTCGTGGACGCCCGCGGCTGGCAGCTGCCCCGCTCGGCTGCCCATCCCACGCAGTTGACGGATCAGCCACTGATGGGCGAGGACGGCAGTCCCGTGCACCTGCTGACGAACCTGGTCCTGCCCAACGGGGCCCGCCTCTACGTGGACCATGCCCATCCCGAATACTCCTCACCCGAGACCACGAACCCGTTGGACGCCATGGTGTGGGACCAGGCGGGCGACCTGGTGGCGTTGACCGCCTCGGAACGCATCGCCGCGGCGCCGGGGGAGCCCCAGGTGCTGCTGTACAAGAACAACACGGACAATAAATCGGTGTCCTACGGTGCCCACGAGAATTACCTGGTGGCCCGCGGCCTGGACTTCGAGGAGCTCGCGCGGCACCTGGTGCCGTTCTTCACCGTCCGGCAGGTGATCTGCGGGGCCGGTCGCGTCGGGCTCGGTGTCACCGGCTCGGGTCCAGGGTTCCAGATCAGTCAGCGGGCGGACTTCTTCGAGGAGCAGGTCGGCCTGGAGACCACAGTGCGGCGTCCCATCGTGAACACGAGGGACGAGCCGCATGCCGACGCCGACCGGTACCGCCGACTGCATGTGATCATCGGGGACGCCAACCTCTCGCAGTACGCGACCTGGCTGCGTTGCGGCATGACCGCCCTCGTGCTCTCCATGATCGAGCTGGGCACCGCCCCGGAGGTGGAACTCATGGACCCGGTGGCGGCCCTGCAGCGGATCAGCCACGACCCCACCCTGCGGGCCACCGTGCCCCTGGTGCGTCCCCTGGAGGGTCCCGGCCCGGGCGGCTCCCGTGAGGCCACCGGGCTGGAGATCCTGCGGGTCTATCTCGAGGCCGCAGAGCGGCATGTCCACCATTTCGGCATGGGGGACAAGGCCACGCTGGACGTGCTGAACGCCTGGCGGGAGTCCGTCGAGACCCTCGGGACCGAGCCGGCCGCGATGGCCGACCGGCTGGATTGGGTGGCCAAGTACCAGCTGCTGTCCGGGTACCGGCAGCGCCACGGTCTGGACTGGGACCATCCCCGCCTCGGCATGATGGACCTGCAGTATGCTGACCTGCGCCCGGACAAGGGGCTCTACCAGGCGATGCTGCGCCGTGGCTCGCTCCGCCGGCTGGTGCCGGACGAGAAAATTCGCGACGCCGTCGGCTCGCCTCCGCGGGACACCCGGGCCTGGGCACGCGGCCGGACGGTGGACGTGTACGGACGTCACGTGGTCGGGGCCAGTTGGGACACTCTCCTGGTGCGCGAGGACGGCGAGGGTCCCCTCTACCGGTTCCATCAGCGTGAGCCGTTGGCCGGTTCCGCGGAACAGCTGCCCGGGGTGTTCGACGAGCCCGCGGCGGAGGGGTCCTACGGGCGGCTGCTCGAGGCCTTGGCCCGGGTGCAGGCCGGCCCGCACCGGCATCACGGACACCCCTGACTCCGCTGACTCCCCTCATCGACAGACAACCATCACCACCATCAGGAGCGACCATGTCACAGCAGTACGGCTCATCCTTCGAGCGCGAGGACGACTCCGCCAACGGTCCGGACGCGGATCCCACGCCGGCACCCACGGGCGCCGCGGGCCAGACCAGCACCGCTGACCTGGACAGCCTGCTCGACGAGATCGACTCGGTGCTCGAGACGAACGCCGAGGAGTTCGTCAAGGGCTTCGTCCAGAAGGGCGGCCAGTAGCCCGCATGGACCGCAGGATCATGGGCGTCGAGACGGAATTCGGCGTGCACTACTCCCATCCGGGGTCACGGCCGCTGACACCCGAGGAGGTCGCCCGGTACCTGTTCCGTCCCGTGGTCGAGTGGGGGCGCTCCTCCAACGTGTTCGTCAGCAACGGCTCCCGGCTGTATCTGGACGTCGGCTCCCACCCGGAGTACGCCACGGCGGAGTGCTCCACCCTGGACGAGCTCGTCGCGGTGGACAAGGCCGGCGAACGGGTCATGCAGGAGTTGATCGACGAGGCCACCGGGCACATGAGGGCGGACGGCTTCACCGGCACCATCTACCTGTACAAGAACAACGCCGACTCCGCGGGCAACTCCTACGGTTCCCACGAGAACTACCTGCTGAACCGCCGAACCGAGTTCCGCCGGCTCTCCGAGGCACTGATCCCCTTCCTGATCACCCGGCAACTGGTCTCCGGAGCGGGCAAGGCCATCGGAGTCCGCACCGGGGTCAGTGACGGCGGGCTGCACGGGTCCGGTGGGACGGAGGGGCCCATGTCCGGCCCTCCGGAACCCCACTTCGCCTTCTCACAACGGGCCGACCACGTGATGGAGGGCATCTCCTCCGCCACCACCCGGTCCCGACCCATCATCAACACGCGGGACGAGCCCCACGCGGACGCCGCCGAGTACCGCCGCCTCCACGTGATCGTCGGAGACTCGAACATGTCCGAGACCACCCAGCTGGTCCGGTTCGGGGCCACCGACCTGCTGCTGCGCATGATCGAGGCCGGAACGCCCCTGGGCGACCATCAGCTGGCCAACCCCATCCGGGCCATCCGGCAGGTGTCCCACGACCTCACCGGAACCGCGCAGCTCGAACTGCGCAACGGCGGTCACCGTTCGGCCCTGCAGCTGCAGCGGCACTACCTGGCGCAGGCCACCGCCTTCGTGCGGGAGCATGGACCCCACCATGATCGGGTGCCGGCCGTGCTCGATCTGTGGGAGCGCACCCTGGAGGCGGTGGAGAGCGGAGACTACTCCCGGATCGACACCGAGATCGACTGGGCCATCAAGCATCGGTTCCTGTCCCGGTACGCCGCGAAGAACTCCCTGGACTGGGATGCGCCGCGGATCGCCCAACTCGACCTCTCGTACCACGACATCACACCCCAGCGCGGTCTCTTCTCGCTGCTGCAGTCGCGGGGAGCCGCCGCCCGGTTCCTGGACGATGCCGCCATCGAGGATGCGGTGGAGCATCCGCCGCCGTCCACTCGGGCCACCTTGCGGGGCCGGTTCATCCGGGCCGCGCGGGACGCGCGCCAGACCTACTCCGTCGATTGGACGCACCTGAAGCTCAATGACCGGCCGCTCCAGGCCATCAGCATCAAAGACCCCTTCCAGACCGAGTCCGATCGGCTGGATGCGCTTATCGAGCATCTACGCCACACGACTGGCGGGGAGTCCGACTCATCCAGCGTCCATCCAGTCTGACGTGACAGACTGAAAAGGCCGGGTGATGGCCCGGCCTGGCTGTCGCCCCGCCGCCCTCCTCGGCCGGGAGCTGGCCCCGTCCCGTACTACCGAAGGATCCCATGTCCCGCTCTGTGCCCCGCCAGCAGTCTCGATCGCGCCGGTCCCGCGCCGCCGCGCCCCTGTCCCTGTCCCTCGTCGGCGCCCTGCTGCTGGCCGGTTGTGCCGCCCCGGAGCCGCGTGGCGCCGGTGACATCGAGGCCCTGGAGCCCGTGTCCATGGAGGTCAACGAAGAGGGCGTCCCCGAGGTCACCGTGGACGGGGAGATCCAGGCCGAGGAGGTCTCCTCCCGCGTGCTGACGGACGGCGACGGCGAGGACGTCAACGACGGCGACATCGCCCTGGTGCAGACCGCCATCGTGGATCCGGCCTCCGGCGAGGTCACCGCCGAGAACTTCACCCAGGGCTCCGAGGCCGTGTTCCTCAACGACGCGCTGAAGGAGGGCAATGATGTCCTCTACAACATGCTCGACCAGAACAAGGTCGGCGCGCAGATCTCCTTCTTCATGCCCGGAGCCCAGATGGGCCAGGGGGCCCCGGACCAGCTGATGGTCTTCCAGATCTCTGACGTCCGGCCGGCGCGCGCCGAGGGTGAGTCCGTGGACGTCACCGACGACTCCCTGCCGGCCGTCACCCTCAACGAGGACTCGGGCGAGCCCACCATCGCCGCGCCCGAGGGCGACGCCCCGACCGAACTCGTGGTGCAGCCCCTCATCGAGGGCGACGGCGAGGAGGTCGGCGAGGGCGACTACGTCACGATCCACTACAAGGGCGTGAAGTGGTCCGACGGCGAGGAGTTCGATTCCTCGTGGTCCACCGGCGCGCCGGCGGGCTTCCAGCTCGACCAGCTCATCGCCGGTTGGAACGAGGGTCTGCAGGGCCAGAAGGTCGGGTCCCAGGTACTCCTCGTCGTCCCGCCGGAGCTGGGCTACGGCGATTCCGAGGGCAACGAGCTCCAGGATGAGACCCTGGTCTTCGTGGTGGACATCCTGCACGCCATGGCCCCGGCCGAGCCTGCTGAGGCACCGGAGCCGGCCGAGCCGGCACCCTCAGCATCGGCACCGGCGGAGTCGGCCCCCGCGGCATCAGCGTCCCCCGAGTCTGAGTAGGCTGGGACGGACCGCAGAACTGAGCAGAACTGATCTCTGCCGCACCTTCTGGAAGGAAGAAACCCATGTCCTTTGGACAGCGCAATTACGACCGCACCCGCCCGGAGATCGAGTTCCCCGGTGACAACCCACCGGAGGAGCTGGTCATCGAGGACATCGCCGAGGGCTCCGGCCAGGTCGTCGAGGCCGGCGACCGGGTCTCCTGCCATTACCTCGGGGTGGCCTGGTCCACCGGCGCCGAGTTCGACGCCTCGTGGAACCGCGGCCAGCCGCTGGACTTCCAGGTCGGCGTCGGCCAGGTCATCAAGGGCTGGGACGACGGTCTGCTGGGCATGAAGCTCGGCGGCCGCCGCCGTCTCGAGATCCCGCCGCACCTGGCCTACGGGGACGCCGGTGCCGGCGGCGAGATCGGCCCGGGCGAGACCCTGATCTTCGTGGTGGACCTCGTCGGGATCAACTGAACCCACCGTGTCCGCCGCGTCGCCAGCGCGCTCCACGGAGCGCATCGTCTCCCTCCTGTGGGTGCTCCTGGCCAGCGGCCGCCGCGGGGTCACCCGCGAGTACCTGGTCACCTCCGTGGACGCCTACGCGCTGTCCCCGTCCTCGGCGGCGTTTGAGAAGATGTTCACCCGTGACAAGGAGGTCCTGAAGGGCATCGGCGTGCCGCTCGAGTCCTTCATGGTCCAGGACGAGTCCGGCTTCGAGTCCTCGGAGCCGGGCGGGGAGATCCGCTACCGCATCGACGAGGACCGGATGTACCTGCCGTCCGTTCCCTTCACCAACGGGGAGCGTCTCGCCCTGATGCGGGCGGAATCTGCCTGGGCCGGTTCGGAGATCGGCCATGCCGTGGTCCGGGCCCTCGGCCGGGTGGACGCGGGGGAGGACTGGCTCGAGGCCAGATCGGACTCTGACCACGAGGCTTTCGGGGTTCGCCTGGCGGGGGCGGACCGCTACCTGACAGAACTCGGGGACATGGTCCGCGACCAGTCGGTGGTGCGCTTCAGCTACCGGACCGTGAATGCCGAGCGCGCCGAGGAGCGGACGGTGCGGGCCTGGGCGCTGACCAACCCGACGGGCGTCTGGTACCTCGTCGGCTGGGACCTCGACCGGCAGCAACAACGCACCTTCCGGCTGACCCGCATCGAGTCCGAACCCCGGGTGGCTGCGACCGACCCCGGCCATGACCGCGCCCCGCGCCGGCCCGCCGACTTCGACGTCCAGGCGGTCCACGACGTGGTATCCGGGCAACGGCAACCGGCATCCACCGTGCTGCACCTGGCCACCGGCCGGGCCGTCCACCTGAGGATCGGTGCCGATCCCACCGGGAACACCACCACGGCGCCGGAGGGCTGGGACGAGGTCCGGCTCACCTACACCCGCCCGGCGGAACTGGCTGGGAGCATTGCCGCGGCCGGTCCGCTGGCCCGGATTCCGGACGTCGAGGACCCGCTGCGGGCCGCCGTCGTGACGTTGCTCGAGGGTGCCCTGGCCGCCCAGGAGGCGGCACGGCCGCAGTACACGCTCAGCACGCCGAAACGGCGCCGCAACCGCAGGACCGACCGGGACAAGGTCGCTGCGGTGGTGGACGCCGTCGGGCTGGCGAACCAGCGGGACGGGATCAGCCGCGCCGAACTCGCCGAGCGGCTCCATGTCGGCGACCGCGAGCTCACCGCCATCCTCGACGAGCTCTGGTTCTGCGGCATGCCCGAACGGCAGTTCGCCGGACAGCAGTTCGAGGTCGTGGAGCAGGACGGCCGGATTCGCATCACCCAGGCCGAACGACTCTCCGGCCCCCTTCGCCTCAGTGTTCCTGAGGCCGCCGCCCTGGCCATCGGCCTCCGCGCGGCAGCGGGCATCCCGGGGCTCACGGACACCGAACGGCAGGACACGACGACGGCACTGGACAAGATCCTGGCGGTGTCCGGTCCCGAGGTGGAGCAGGCCGGTGCCGGGATCGTGGCCGGGTTCGACTTCGGATCCTTCACCGACCTGGCCGGACGGCTGCACGCCGCCGTCCGCGAGCAGACGCTGCTCTCCATCGATTACCACTCCGCGACCAGGGATGAGACCTCGGCCCGCACAGTGGAGCCGCTGCGCATCACCAGCGAGGGCGGCCACGGATACCTGCAGGCCTGGTGCCGTTCGAGCGACGGTCGGAGGAACTTCCGCCTCGACCGGATCGCCGCCGTCCGCGAGACCGGGGAGACCTTCGAACCCCGTCAGCTGCCCGTGGACGACCGTCTGTTCACCCAGCACGGTGACGAGGCCGCCGTGACGATCCACTTCGCCCACCGCATCCGTGACCTGGCCACCGGATTCGATCCGGAGAGGACCGCCGTCCTGGACGACGGCTCCGTGATCGCGGAGGTCAGGCTCGCCCACGCTGACTATGCCCACGCCCAGGCGGCTCGTTTCGGCGGGGAGTTCCGGGTGCTGGCCCCCCAGGAGCTCGTCGACTCGACCGTCGACTGGCTCCAGCGTGCCCGAACCGGATACGTCACCGGGAATTCACCGTCAGCGGGTCTCTCCACGGGCGCCGGCCCGGCGGCGTGACGTAAACTCGACAACGTTCAATCGAAAGGACGCCCCCCATGGCTGGACTTCAGGGATGGCAGCTCGTCATCATCATCGCCATTGTGCTGTTGCTGTTTGCGGCGCCCAAGCTGCCCGCGATGGCCCGCAACCTCGGCCAGTCGATGCGGATCTTCAAGTCTGAGGTCAAGCAGATGAAGGACGACGGCCCCGACAAGAAGTCCACCCAGGACACCTCGGACTCCGCGGACGGTCACGACGCCCAGGGCTCGGACGCCGTCGAGGGTCGCATCGTCAACGGTGACGCCGACGGCACGCGGAACGGTCGGAAGACCGGCACCAACGACCAGCAGTAGCAGCAGGTCTCCGCCTCCATGACGTCTGCTCCCAAGGCGGCCCGCACGAAGCGCATCAAGGTCACCCGGGCCTCCCGCAAGAAGAACCCCGCGGGGGAGATGGCCCTCAAGGACCATCTCAAGGAACTGCGCAACCGCCTCATCATCGCCGGCGTCGGCCTGACCCTGGGCGCGATCGTCGGGTTCATCATCTATCCGCCCTTCTTCTCGGCCCTGATCGATCCGGTCCACCGGCTCTCCGACGAAGGTCGCATCGTCACGGTGTCCTTCAGCGCCGTGGGGCAGCCCTTCGACATCATGCTGCAGGTCGCGCTGTTCGTGGGGTTGGTCATCTCGAGCCCCATCTGGCTGTACCAGGTCTGGGCCTTCGTGGTGCCGGGACTGAAGAAGAAGGAGAAGCGCTACGCCCTGGGCTTCATCGGCGCCGCCGTCCCGCTGTTCGTCCTCGGTGTCGCGCTGGGCTGGCTGGTCCTCCCGGAGGCGGTCCAGTTCTTCGTGGGGCTGTCCCCGGACGGCACCGCCAACGTGATCTCGGCGGACGTCTACATCCCCTTCGTGTTGCGGCTGTTCCTGGCCTTCGGCTTCGCCCTCGTGCTGCCCGTAGTACTGGTCGGCCTGAACATGATCGGCGTCCTTCCCGGCCGCCAGATCATCAAGCACTGGCGGATCACCGTCTTCCTGATCGCGCTCATCGCCGCCCTGGCCGCCCCGGGCTCGGACGCCATCACGATGTTCTACCTCGCGATGCCGCTCATCCTGCTGTTCGGCGTCGCCATCATCATCTGCCTGTTCAATGACAAGCGACGGGCCAAGCGCGCGGCGAAGGCCGAGCAGGATAACGAGGAGTACCTCACCACAGGCCCGGCGTCCCTCGACGAACTGTAGGCACCGGCCACCCGTCAGGCATCCGTCGGCCCTGCGTCGGCTCTGCCGGTCCCATCGGCGGCAGGGGCTGGCCATGTCCTAGGCTGGCCCCATGGCACCTTCCGCGGACAACACCACCGGCCAGCCGAGCCCCGCGGAGCGCTACGCGGCCGCCAAACGCCGGGTCGCCGACGCCCGGACCGAGCTGGGCCGGTTCACCACCACCCTCGGCTTCGAGCTGGACCCGTTCCAGGCCGAGGCCTGCCGTGAACTTGAGGCCGGCAACGGCGTCCTGGTAGCCGCCCCGACCGGAGCCGGCAAGACGGTGGTCGGCGAGTTCGCCATCCACCTCGCCCTGGCCCACGGCCAGAAGGCCTTCTACACCACGCCGATCAAGGCCCTGAGCAACCAGAAGTTCCAGGAGCTCGTCGCCACCTACGGGGCCGAGCGGGTGGGTCTGCTGACGGGGGACACCGCCATCAACTCCGAGGCGGAGGTGGTGGTGATGACCACCGAGGTGCTGCGGAACATGCTCTACGCCGATTCCGACACGCTGACGAACCTGGCCTATGTGGTCATGGACGAGGTCCACTACCTGGCCGACCGGTTCCGCGGGGCCGTGTGGGAAGAGGTGATCATCCACCTCCCCGAGCACGTGCAACTCGTCTCCCTGTCCGCCACCGTCTCCAATGCGGAGGAGTTCGGCGCCTGGCTGGACACGGTGCGCGGCTCCACCTCGGTGGTGGTCTCCGAGCATCGCCCCGTCCCGCTGTGGCAGTACGTCATGGCCGGAAACCAGCTGTACGACCTGTTCGCCACGGAGGTGGCCTTCGACGAGGTCGCCCCCGTCAGCGACGACCCTGCCTCGGAGGCCCAGCCCGCGCCGGAGCCCCAGGACACCTCGGGCGGCCGACTGGTCCTCAACCCCGAGCTGGCACGCCTGGCCGAGGACCAGCGGCGCCGCGAGGAGCGCAGCGACTGGGGGCGTCCCGGCCGCAGCACCTACCGCGGCGGCCGCGGTGGCCCCCGGGGTCGCGGCGGCGGCAAGTCCGGTGGCGGCAGGGACGGCGGGGGCAAGAGCGGCGGCCGCCAGCCCCGGGACCGCCGGCGGTCCGGCCCCGCCCCCTATGGCCGGGACGAGCGCACCGCCACCTCCCGGTACGACGGCGGCGCGGCCGGTTCCTCGCAGGCCTCCTCCGGTGGGGGACGGCCGGGGGAGGCCCAGCGACACCCCGGGCAGCTGCGCATCTCCCGCCCCGGGATGGTCCGCGTGCTCGAGCGGGAGGGCCTGCTGCCCTGCATCACGTTCATCTTCTCCCGCGCCGGGTGTGACGGTGCCGTGGAGCAGTGCCTTGCCGTGGGGCTGGATCTGACGACCCCCGGGGAGAAGCAGCAGATCCAGGCGATGGTGGACGAGGCCGGCCAGTCCCTGCCGGCCGAGGACCTGGATGTCCTGGGCTTCTGGGGCTGGCGTGACGGATTGTCCCGGGGGTTCGCGGCCCACCACGCCGGGATGCTCCCTCCCTTCAAGGAGGTGGTGGAGAAGCTCTTCGGCCTCGGGCTCGTCAAGGTCGTCTTCGCCACGGAGACCCTCGCGCTGGGGGTCAACATGCCCGCCCGGACCGTGGTGCTGGAGAAGCTGGAGAAGTACAACGGCGAGGCGCACGTGAACATCACGGCGGGGGAGTACACCCAGTTGACGGGGCGTGCCGGGCGGCGCGGCATCGACGTGGAAGGCCACGGGGTGGTCCTCTGGCGTCCCGGGCTGGACCCGGCGGCCGTGGCCGGGCTGGCCTCCCGCCGCACCTATCCGCTGAACTCCTCCTTCCGGCCCACGTACAACATGTCCGTCAACCTCATCGCCCAGTTCGGCCTCGAGCGCTCCCGGGCGATCCTGGAGTCCTCCTTCGCCCAGTTCCAGGCGGACCGGTCGGTGGTCGGACTGGCCCGGGAGGTCCGGACCCGGGAACAGTCCCTGGCTGGCTACGAACAGTCCATGACCTGCCACCTCGGGGACTTCACGGAGTACGCCCGGTTGCGCAAGGAGCTCTCGGAGGCGCAGAAGGACTCGTCGAAGGGCCGCAACCGGGCTCGCCAGCGGGCCGTCAAGGACTCCCTCGCCAACCTGCTGCCCGGGGACATCATCGAGGTGCCGGGTCCGCGCCGGCTGGGCACCGCCGTCGTCGTGTTCCCCGCCGGGAACCCGGCCAATCCCCGGGTGGGCATCATCACGCAGGAGGCGCAGCTGCGCCGCATCGGCACGGACGATGTCACGGAGCCCGTGGACCCGGTCGGAGGGGCCCGGTTGCCGCAGAATATCCAGGTCAAGACCCCCACGCAGCGCAAGGACATCGCCGCCGCCCTGCGTACGGCCCTGCGCGAGCATCGCCCGGCACCGGGCCGGCGTCCCGGGGCCGGGTTCAGGTTCCAGGACGACGGCAGCACCGGCCGCGTCGACGACCTGCGGCGCCAGCTCGAACGGCATCCCTGCCACGGCTGCAAGGACCGCGAGGACCACGCCCGCTGGGCCGAACGCTGGTGGAAGCTGCGCCGGGAGATCGACCAGCTGTCCTCCCGGATCCAGGGCCGGACCAACACCATCGCCAAGGCCTTCGACCGGCTCGTGGGGCTGCTGACCACCTACGGCTACGTGGCCGTCGGGGACGGCACCCGGACCGTGCCCGGAGCCGTGGCCGGCACCGAGGACTCACCCGGCGTCACCGCCGCCGGCCAGACGCTGCGGCGCATCTACGGTGAACGGGACCTGCTGACCTCCCTGGTGCTGGAGGATGGGCTGGCGGACGGGCTGGACCCGGAGGAGCTGGCCGGCCTCGCCGCCCTGCTGGTCTTCCAGTCCAAGGGGGCCGAGAACGTCGGGATACCGCAGATGCCCACCGCCGCCCTCCAGCACGTGTTGGAGGGCACCGCCGAGCATTGGTATGAGCTGCAGCTGGCCGAACGGGGGGCCCAACTCGAGCCGACCGCGGAGCCGGACCCCGGCCTGGTGTGGCCCATCCACCGGTGGGCCCGCGGCCGGAACCTGAGGGACACGCTGAAGGGCACCGACCTCGCGGCGGGCGACTTCGTCCGGTGGGCCCGCCAGGTGATCGACCTGTTGGACCAGCTGGCCAAGGTGCCCGGCCGCCCCGGTCTCTCCGGCCAGTGCCGACGTGCTACGGATCTCGTCCGTCGCGGCGTGGTGGCCTACTCGGGTGTGGATAGTCTGGAGGGATGAGCACCCTCTACATCAACGGGACCCTCCACTCCACCGCCGATCCGTATGCCACCGCCATGCTGGTGGACTCCGGTTCCGTGGCCTGGGTGGGCGCCGAGGACACGGCGGCCTCGATGCGCTCCCGCTCCGGCGCCGACTGGCAGGTCGTGGACCTGGACGGCGCCCTCGTGGTGCCGGCCTTCGTGGACTCCCTCGTCCTGCCCCCGGCCCCCGCCCACCATCACGCGCCCGACGCCGGCCCGCTCACTCACGCTGACCACGCCGGCTCCGCCGGCGTCTTCCTGTCCGTCACCGGCGGCTCGGCCGCCGGTGCGGCAGCCGAGGCACGCGGAACCCAGGTCATCCACTACCGCGCCATCGACGCGGATGAGGCGTCCGGCACGGCCGAGGAGCTCGCGGCATTGGTGTCCGCCGACGCGGTCGCCGGACTGTCGGCCGTCGTCGGTCCCGGGGGACTGGACGCCGCGTCCGTGACCCGGCTGGTCTCCACGGCGACCGCCGCCGGCATCCAGGTGTACCTGCTGCCCGAGGATCCGGACGCCCTGGGCGCTATCGTCTCCGCCCTCCAGTCCACGGCGGAGGCCCAGGGTACCGCTGCCCTCGGCATGGTCCGCCACCGCCTATCCTGGAACGGGCCGGTGGAGCAGGACGCCATCCAGACCTTGGCGGAGAACAGCCTGTCCTTCACGGCCATCCCGGCTGCCGACGGCACCCTGACCGCCCCGATCGCTTCCCTCCTGTCCAACGCCGTGCCGGTGTCCTTCGGCAGCGGCTCCCATACCCCCGATCTGTGGTCGGCCATCCGCGCGAGCCTCGAACACGCCGATCCGGACCAGCGGATCTCCGCCCGCTCCGGGTTCACGGCCGCCACCAAGGCCGGACTCCGTGCCCTCCCGATGTCGATCGGTGCGGGCTTTTCGATGGCGGGCCGGATCGCCCCCTCCTCACCGGCCACGTTCGGCATCTGGGCGGCCGAGGCCCTCAGCGTGCAGGCACCGGACGGACGGGTCGCCGCGTGGAGCACCGACACCCGAGCGGGCACACCCCTGCTGCCCGTCCTGGAGGAGGGCACCGCCGCACCGGAATGCCTGGCCACCCTGGTGGACGGCACCGAGGTCTACCGCTCCCCGGCGTGGACCTGAACGGCGCCACCCGGACCTGTGCCCCGCCCACCGGCCTATACTTGACCCCCGATGCCCTCGGACACACCCAAAGGATTTCTTCGCCTATGCGCCTGCTGACGATCATTCCCACCTACAACGAGATCGAATCGCTGCCCCGCACGCTCGACCGACTGCGCGTCGCCGTGCCGGAATCCGACGTCCTCGTGGTGGACGACGCCTCACCGGACGGGACCGGTGACTGGGCGGACCGCGCCGCCGTGGCCGATCCACAGATCCACGTGCTGCACCGCACCCGGAAGAACGGTCTCGGCGGTGCCTACATCGCCGGCTTCCACTGGGGCCTGGACCAGGGCTACGACGTCCTGGTGGAGATGGACGCGGACGGCTCCCACCAGCCCGAACAGCTGCCCCGCCTGATCGAGGCCATCGACCGCGCCGACCTGGTCATCGGCTCGCGCCGCGTGCCGGGGGGCAAGATGGTCAACTGGCCCGCCCACCGCAAGCTGATCTCGATCTGCGGGTCCCTGTATCCGCGGATCATGCTGGGACTGAACCTGACCGACGTCACCGCCGGCTACCGGGCCTACCGTGCGGACACCCTGCGGTCCATCGACCTGGACGAGGTCCAGTCCAAGGGCTACGGCTTCCAGGTCGACATGACCTTCCGGACGGCCCTGCTGGGCAAGAAGATCGTCGAGGTGCCGATCACCTTCGTGGAGCGCGAATACGGCGAGTCCAAGATGAGCGGCAACATCATCACCGAGGCCGTCACCTCCGTCACCCAATGGGGACTGGCCGCCCGCTGGGACGTCCTGAAGGGCAAACTCGGCCTCTGACCGGACCGGACACGTGCGGTCCACGCGCACCACCAACGCCAGAACCCCCGACCGGATGGTCGGGGGTTCTGGCGTTCACACGGGCTGAGGCAGGGTCAGGAGACCTTCTCGCCGCGGCGTTCGCGCAACTTGTCCAGTTGTCCCTTGAGGGTGTCCTCCAGCTCGTCGATGCTGCGGCGCTCGAGCAGCATGTCCCAATGGGTGCGCACGGGCTTCGCATCGGACTCGTCCGGCTTGTCGCCGTTGACGAGGAAGGCCACCTTGCCGGTCTTGGAGGTCCACGTCGGGGGGATGTCCGCGTCGGTGGCGAAGGTCACGAGGACCTTCTCCCCGTCCTCACAGCGGTACTCGACCCGCTGACGCGGTGCGGGCTCGACTCCGGCCTCGGACTCCATGGACTGGGCACCAAGGCGCATGCCGCGCAGGCTACGGTCGCTCATTCGATCTCCTTCCGGCCCCGTCGGCGGGGCGGTACAACGTCGACCACCCAGTCTAGTGGGTGTGGGGGTGCTCTCCGGGCCAACGCTCCGGCGGCGGGTTTTGTTCCCGCAGCCGGGGCGCCGACCACGTTGGACGGAGGGTCAGGCCGGGTTGCCGCCCTGGCCTGGTTCGGCTTCCGGTGTCTGCTCCGGATCCTGACTCGTGTCCTGACCCGTGTCCTGGCCCGGGGCCCGTGCCGGCCGGGAGGACAGGCCTGCCGGGTCGGACGTCGCCCGGAGCGCACGTTCCGCCGTCTCCGAGTGCTCGTCCTCGAGGATCGCGGGCGGTGCCAGCGCCTCCTCCAGCGGGGTGTCGACGATCTTGGCCACGCTCTGGCTCGACTCGTTCAGCTCGGCGGCCGTGGTCGGACGGGGTTCCCGACGGCGGCGCCGGGCACCGGAGGTCACCTCACCCGGGCGGTCCGCGTCGTCCGACTCATCCGAACCATCGACGGCGCCGGCCGCGGACGACCGGGACACCTGAGCGGAGCCCGCCGCGCCGCCGGCGGCGCCGGACCCGCCGAAGGCGTCGCCCAGACGACCGAGGGCATCGGTGAGCTCAGCCGGGATCACCCACATCGTGTTGGCATCGCCCTCGGCGATCTTCGGCAGGGTCTCCAGGTACTTGTAGGCCAGCAGGTCCGGGTCCGGACGGCCCTCGTGGATGGCTTCGAAGACCACATGGATCGCCTCGGCCTCCGCGTTGGCGCGCAGAATGCGGGACTGGGCGTCGCCCTCCGCCTCGAGGATGGCGGACTGGCGCTGGCCCTCGGCGGTGAGAATCTCGGCCTGCTTGGTCCCCTCCGCGGTCAGGATGGCGGCGCGGCGATCGCGCTCGGCTCGCATCTGCTTCTCCATGGAATCCTGGATGGACAGGGGCGGGTCGATCGCCTTGAGCTCCACGCGGGAGACGCGCAGGCCCCATTTGCCGGTGGCCTCGTCCAGCACCCCGCGCAGCTGGTTGTTGATCGAGTCACGGCTGGTGAGGGCCTGTTCCAGGTTCATGCCGCCCACCACGTTGCGCAACGTGGTGGTGGTCAGCTGCTCCACGGCATGGATGTAGTTGTTGATCTCGTACGTCGCGGCCTTGGCGTCGTTGACCTGGAAATACACCACGGTGTCGATGGACACCACGAGGTTGTCCTCCGTGATCACCGGTTGCGGCGGGAAGGACACCACCTGTTCGCGCATGTCGATGAGCGGACGCATCCGGTCGATGAAGGGAATCATCAGGGTCAGGCCGGCGCCCTTGGTGGCCTGGTACTTTCCCAGCCGTTCTACGATGCCGGTCCGCGCCTGGGGCACGATGCGCACCGCTCGGATCAGGATGATGGCCACGAGGACCGCGACGACTATGAGCACGATGAGGACTTCCACGCCGATGCTCCCTCCTGCGGCCCTGGTCGGACCACGTTGTGAGTCTGCTGGTGGTGCAGACGGTGTGCCGCGGCGGTCGCGGCGTCAGGTTCCTTCGGGGAGTCCGGCGGTGCCGGAATCCCAGTCAATGGCGGTCTTCGGGTGGATGATCAGCGTGGCGCCGTCCACCTCGTCGATCTCCGCTTCGTTGCCGGCGGGGATGGTCACGCCGGTGGCCGAGCGTGACGTCCAGGTCTCGCCGTCGATCTTGGCCAGGCCGGCGGTGGACCCGGTGTCCTCCAGGACCACCACGGTGCGGCCGGGCATCGAATCCACGTTCGTCAGTTGGTCCGATGAGCCCTTCCGCAGTTGCCTCAACGCCGTGGGCCGGACGGCCGCGAGCATCAGCAGGGAGACTCCGGCGAACATCACGATCTGCAACCAGGCCTCGCCGCCCACGAGGGCGGTGGCCAGCGCAGCGGCGGAACCCGCGGCCAGCATGAGGAAGACCAGGTCCAGCACCATGGTCTCGACGACGGCGAACACCACGGCCAGGCTCAGCCACAGCACCCACAGGTTGTCACCCAACCATTCGATCACTGCGGCCTCCTCGATTAGCCTTCTCCCCCCATCCTGCCTGCTCAACGGGCCAGGGACAACGTAGGTTATGGACATGCGACCTGATCAACTGGATCTCCTCACCACTGTGGATGCGCCGACGCTGACCCCGGACGGCGGCCGGCTGGTGGTCGGCACGTCCCGCCCGGACTTCAGGACGGATGGCTACACCGGCCAGTTGTGGGTCATGCCCACGGACGGTTCCGCCCCGCCGCGGCGCCTCACCCAGGGCTACCGGGACGCCGGGGCGCAACTGTCCCCGGACGGTTCTACCGTGGCGTTCCTGCGGTCTCCGGCGCCCGGTTCCGACTCCGGGGCGCCGTCCGCTCCTCAATTGGCCCTGATCCCGCTGGACGGCGGGGAGGGCCGGATCGTCACCGATCGCCGGCTGGGCGTCACGGGGTTCACCTGGTCTCCGGACTCCCGCTGGATCACGTTCTCCTCTCCAGAACCGGAACCGGGCCGCTATGGGACCGTGGCCGGCGTCGGGCCAGGGCAGGAGGACCCGCGTCTGGTGACGGGCCCGGACCACCGGCTGAACGGCAAGGGATACACGGCGGATCAGCGTTCCCGGCTCTTCGAGATCGAGGTACCCGATCCGTCGGGCGAACCGGCCTTCGCGGCCCGGGGCCGGATGGCGGCCCCGCAGGATGACCCGGCCGGCCCACCGGCGTTGCCGGCCGCACGTCCGCTGACCGGGGGAGAGCGGGACGCCTCCGACCCCGTCTACGCCGCGGACAGCCGTCATGTCTTCTTCGCCACCACCCCGGAGGCGGGGTTCGGCCAGAGCCTGCGCACCGCCGTCGCCGTGGTGGAGGCGCGTCGAGATGCTTCCGACCGACCCGGGCCGACGGCAGCTTCCGACGCCGGCACTGTGCGCCTCGTGGCCGGCGGCATCGAGGTGCCCGTCGGGTTCGGATCTCCGTGCGTCTCCCGGAACGGGGAGTGGCTCTATCTGCTGGGCCAGGACCTGGGGGAGTCCGGCCTGGAGTTCGTGGCATCCAACGGTGCCGTGTACGCCCTCCCGGCGGACCGTGCCGTGCGGGAGGCCACCATCGGATGGGACCGTCCGGCGGCCGGCCTGCAACCGCGGCTGTTGACGGACCCCGCGGCCCTGGGCTTCGCCGGCTCCCTGCGCCCCTCCGGCCAGGACCAGGTGCTGGCGTTGGGGGCGAGCCGCGGCAGGACCGTGCTGGTGCAGGTGTCCCACCACGGCCGGTCCGAGGTGCTGGTGGACCAGCAGGGTGAGGTGACCGGGGCTTGCGAGGCGGGCGGCACGCTCGCCGTGTCATCCACGAGTGCGGCCTCTCCGGGCGCGGTGGGCGTCCAGCACCGGGGCAGCGGCCTGCGGGAGCTCTTCGACCCGAACGCCTCCTGGCGCGCCGACCTTCCACCGGCCGCCGCGATGGAGCGCGAGTACGGCGGTCCGGACGGTGCGGGCGGCCCGCGTGGTCACCGTCCGAACCAGCCTGCCGTCCACGGCTGGGTGTTCCTGCCGGAGGGCCCGGGGCCCCATCCGGTGATCCTCACCATCCACGGCGGGCCGTACGCCCAGTACACCTGGTCCTGGTTTGACGAGACCCAGGTGCTCGTGGCCGCCGGATACGCCGTGGTGATGTGCAACCCCCGCGGATCCGACGGGTACGGGGCCGCCCACGGGGCCGCCATCCAGGGGCGCCTGGGGACGGTCGATCACCAGGACATCATCGCCTTCCTGGACGGTGCCCTCGAGGAATTCGGCCCCGGGGGAGGCGGCCAGCTGGACGACCGCCGGATCGGCGTCCAGGGCGGCTCCTATGGCGGCTACATGACCGCGTGGATCACCGCCCATGACCACCGGTTCACCGCTGCCATCGTGGAACGCGGCTACCTGGATCCTGTCTCCGCACTGGGTTCCAGCGACATCGGCTGGTTCTTCAGCGAGCAGTACATGGGCTCGGATCCCGAACACCTGCGTCAGCAGAGTCCGCTGCATCACGTGGACCGGGTCCGCACCCCCACCCTGGTGATCCACTCGGAGGAGGACCTGCGCTGCCCGATCGAGCATGCGCAGCGCTACTACCAGGCCCTGTGGGCCCGAGGTGTGGAGGCCGAACTGCTGATCTTCCCGGGGGAGGACCACGAGCTGTCCCGGTCCGGAACCCCCTGGCACCGGCGGGTGCGCTTCGAACACGTCCTCCGGTGGTGGGACCGGCACCTCGCCCAACAAGTTACCGACGAGTAGTATGAGCGCATGACCCTCTCCGCCGAGACCTCCCCGGCCAGCCCGACCTCGCCGTACCCGCACCTGTTCCGCCCCCTGACGGTCCTCGGCGGAACCCTGCCGAACCGGATCATCATGGGTTCCATGCACCTGGGCCTGGAGGATCGACGTGCGGACGCGGTCAAGCTGGCGGCGTTCTACGCGGAGCGGGCCCGCGGGGGAGTGGGACTGATCATCACCGGCGGCTACGCGCCCAACCTCACCGGCCGCCTCACTCCCTTCGCCGGGACCATGCGCTCGGGGCGGGATGCCACCATCCATCGGGTCATCACCGACGCGGTGCACGCCGAGGGCGGGCGGATCGCCCTCCAGATCCTGCACGCCGGCCGGTATGCCTACCACCCCTTCTCGGCCGCCCCCGGGAGCTCTCCGTCCCCGATCACCCCGTTCTCGCCGAGGGCCCTCTCGGCCCGCGCCGTGGAGCGGACCGTCGAGGCCTTCGTCCGGTCTGCCGGCTATGCCCGCCAGGCCGGGTACGACGGCGTGGAGATCATGGGCTCCGAGGGCTACCTGATCAACCAGTTCCTCTCACCCCGGACCAACTCCCGCACCGATGCGTGGGGTGGCTCGGCAGCACGGCGCCGCCGCTTCGCCACGGAGATCGTCCGCCGCATCCGCGACGCCGCCGGCGAGGACTTCATCATCACGTTCCGGATGTCCATGGTGGATCTCGTCCCGGACGGCCAGACCCGGGAGGAGACCCTGGACCTGGCGCGGGACCTCGAGCGGGCTGGCGTGAGCCTGCTGAACACCGGGATCGGCTGGCATGAGGCGCGCGTGCCCACCATCGTCACGTCGGTTCCCCGCGCCGCGTTCGCGGACTTCACGGGCCGCATTCGGGAGGCGGTCTCGGTTCCCGTCGCCGCCTCGAACCGCATCAACATGCCCCACACTGCGGAGCAGATCCTGGCCGAGGGCCAGGCCGACCTGGTCACCATGGCCCGGCCGTTCCTCGCCGACCCGGACTGGGTGCTGAAGGCGGATGCCGGGACACCGGACCGAATCAACTCCTGCATCGGCTGCAACCAGGCCTGCCTGGACCACACGTTCCAGAACAAGCCCGCGTCCTGCCTGGTCAACCCGCGCGCCGGCCGGGAGACCGATCCCGCGTTCCCGCCACTGCCGGACCGGTCCCTCCTGCCACTGACCCCGGTGGGCACGGGCCGCCCCTCCTCGGCCGTTCGTCCAGGCCCTGGCGCTCGGCAGGCGGACTCGGTGCCGGCGGCTGCCGGCAGTGCCGCGGCTTCGGCGTTGCACGTGGCGGTCGTCGGCGCGGGTCCGGCCGGATTGGCGGCCGCCACCCAGGCGGCCGCCCGAGGTCATCACGTGGACCTGTTCGAGGCGTCGAACACCATCGGCGGACAGTTCCGGCTCGCCCGGCAGATCCCCGGCAAGGAGGAGTTCGCCGAGAACCTGCGCTACTACGAGCGTCAGCTGATGGAGACCGGAGTGACCGTGCACCTGGCCCATCGGGCCAGTGCCACCGAGCTGCTCGACGGTGGGTACGACCGCATCCTGCTGGCCACCGGCGTGGTGCCCCGCACCGTGGACCTCCCCGGGGCGGACCGGCCCAACGTGCATGCTTACCCGGACGTGGTGGACGGCCGGGTGCAGTGCGGCCCGCGCGTGGCGGTGATCGGTGCCGGCGGCATCGGCTTCGACGTGTCCGAACTGCTGACCGAACCGCACCGCCCCGAGCCTGGCACCCTGGCCAGCGCCCCACCCCTCGAGGCCTGGCAGCGTCAGTGGGGTGTGGACCCGGAATTCTCCGGCCGCGGCGGACTGGCACCGGCCCGGCCGGAGGCCCCGGCCCGGGCCGTCCACCTGATCCAGCGCAAGGCCACCAAGATGGGGGCGGGTCTGGGCAAGACCACGGGCTGGGTCCACCGCGCGGCCTTGAAGGCCCGCGGTGTCGACTTCATCACCGGCGCGAGCTACATCAGGATCGACGACGACGGCCTCCACCTGGACATCGACGGCGTCCGCCGCGTCCTGGAGGTGGACGACGTGGTGGTGTGCGCCGGCCAGGTCTCCCAGCGCGAGCTGTACGGCACGCTGGAGGCCGCCGGGGCCGACGTCGTGCTCCTCGGCGGTGCCGATGTGGCCGCGGAGCTGGACGCCAAGCGCGCCATCGAGCAGGCGACGCGGGTGGCCGCGGCGCTCTGACGGCCTGCGGCGTCCGTCCGCCTCCCCGTACACTGGGGCGCATGGCTACCGTCTACCAAGCAACCCTGGTGCCCTCGAAGCAGGAGCTCCTGGAGTCCTGGCTGGCCCAGCAACCGTGGTCCGGTGAGGGCGAGCTGATCAGGGTCGGGGCCTACCGCTATGACGATCCGGACGGCGAGGTGGGCGTCGAGGGCCACCTGGTCCACCGGGAGGGCAGCGACCAGGTCCTGCACGTGCCCATGTCCTACCGCGGCGCCCCGCTCGAGGGCGCGGAACCCTATCTGATCGGCACCGTGGACCATTCGGTGCTCGGCCAGCGCTGGGTCTACGACGCCATGGCGGACCCGGTGGCCACCGCCTGCTTCCAGCGGGCCCTCGACGGACTGCAGCAACAGGCCGAGGTGCATCTCTATGAGGAGGACGGCCAGTACATCGGCCATGAGGCCGACGAGGTGAGCGTGACCGTGCTGGGCCCCCTGGCCGAACAGCCGGGACGGGTCCAGGTCCACCGAGTGGTCTCCGACCCGGAGACGGCCGGCTCCGAACACCTCGCCGAATCCCGCCGGCTGTGGGCCACCTGGCCCGGGGGCGGTGGCATCATCTTCAGCCTCAACACGGACGAACCCGCCTGAGCCGATGCCGGGCACGGGGCTGTCTGATTCGTCATCCGAACATCCGGGTGTCGAAGGGGAGATGCCGGGCGACACCCGGATAGACGCATGATGAGCGACGGGCCGCTGCGCGGGTCCACCACCGCACCCCGCACGTCGAGTTCTGCCGGCCGCCGGATCCCGGTGGAGGACCTGGTGCGCCTCCGCCAGGTCCGGGACCGGATCGACCGGGAGTACCGGGAGCCGCTCGATGTGGAGGCCCTGGCCCGCGGCGTGGCCCTGTCCTCAGGCCATCTGAGCCGACTGTTCAGGCGCGCCTACGGCGAATCCCCGTACTCCTACCTGATGACCTGGCGGATCGAGCGGGCGATGTCCCTGCTGCGCCAGGGCGGTCTGAGCGTCACGGAGGTCTGCTTCGAGGTGGGCAGCTCCTCCCTGGGCACCTTCAGCACCCGCTTCTCCGAGCTGGTCGGCATGCCCCCGAGCGAATACCGTGACCGGGCGGACCACGACCCGGACGGGCTGCCCACCTGCGTGGTCCGGCACGCCACCCGGCCGCTGCGGAAGCCACCGGGGGATGCGGCGGAGAATCCGGCGGGGAATCCGGCGGGGAATCCGGCGGGGAATCCGGCGGGGAATCCGATCAGGAATGAAGAAGCGCCCGGCTCCGGCCCCGTCCTACGCTGAACCCATGACCATCACCATTCACTCCAGCTTCCTGCCCCATACCGATCCGGAGGCCTCCCTGGCCTTCTACCGGGACCTGCTCGGATTCGAGGTACGCCTCGACGTGGGCGAGGGCGCCATGCGGTGGATCACCGTCGGCCCGGCCGGCCAACCGGACACGGCCATCGTGCTGACCCCACCGACGGTGGACCCGGGACTCAGCGAGACCGAGCGCCAGGCCGTCACCGAGATGATGGCCAAGGGCACCTACGCCGGCATCAACCTCGCCACCGACGACCTGGACGGTTTCTTCGAGCGGGTTCAGGCCGCCGGGGCGGACGTGGTCCAGGAGCCCATCGAACAGCCGTACGGCCTGCGTGATTGCGCCTTCCGTGATCCATCCGGGAATATGGTTCGCGTCCAGCAGTCCAGCTGAACCCAGCGCACCACAGTCCCACCGTGCCGGACACCTCATGCCGGCGCATCGTCCTCGTTCACCCCACATCCCGCATCGGAGCCCGCATGAGCACGTCCACCGGCCAGTCCACTGGAACAGCACCGAGCCACGCGGCCGATGCGCATGACACGATCCGGGTGGTCGGCGCACGGCAGAACAACCTGAAGGACATCAGCCTCGATCTCCCCAAGCGCCGGCTGACCGTCTTCACCGGGGTGTCCGGATCCGGCAAGAGCTCGCTGGTCTTCGGCACCATCGCGGCCGAGTCGCAGCGTCTCATCAACGAGACCTACTCGGCGTTCGTGCAGGGGTTCATGCCGTCCATGGACCGCCCCGAGGTGGATGTCCTCGAGGGCCTGACCACCGCGATCATCGTGGACCAGGAGCGGATGGGCGCCAACCCGCGCTCCACCCTGGGCACGGCCACGGACGTCAACGCCATGCTGCGCGTCCTGTTCAGCCGGGTCGGTGAACCACACATCGGCCCGCCCAACGCCTTCTCCTTCAACGTGCCCTCCGCCTCGGGCTCGGGGGCCATCACGGTGCAGCGCGGCGGCAAGACCATCGCGGAGAAAGCCTCCTTCACCGTGCTCGGCGGCATGTGCCCGCACTGCGAGGGCCGCGGCTCCGTCACGGACTTCGATCTCACCGCCCTGTTCGATGAGGAGAAGTCACTCCGCGAGGGGGCCCTGACCATCCCCGGCTACTCCATGGACGGCTGGTACGGCCGGATCTTCGAGGGCTCCGGGTACTTCGACATGGACAAACCGATCAAGAAGTATACGAAGAAGCAGCTGCACGACCTGCTCTACCGCGAGGCCACCAAGATCAAGGTGGAGGGGATCAACCTGACCTATCTCGGCCTGATCCCACAGATCCAGAAGTCCATGCTGGTCAAGGACCGGGATGCCATGCAGCCGCACATCCGCCGCTTCGTGGACCAGGCCGTCACCTTCACCACCTGTCCGGACTGCGGGGGCGCCCGGCTGGCCGAGGAGGCGCGTTCGGTGCGGATCAACGGCCAGAACATCGCCGAGCTGTGTCAGATGCAGATTTCCGACCTCGCCGCGTGGCTCAAGGGTTTGGACCTGCCCGCCGCCGCCCCGTTGCTGAGGAACCTCACCGATACCCTGGACTCCTTCGTGGAGATCGGCCTGGGCTACCTCAGCCTCGACCGCCCCGCCGGCACCCTGTCCGGGGGCGAGGCCCAGCGCACCAAGATGATCCGCCACCTGGGTTCCTCGCTGACCGATGTCACCTACGTCTTCGACGAGCCCACGATCGGTCTGCACCCGCACGACATCGAGAAGATGAACCAGCTGCTGCTCGAGCTGCGGGACAAGGGCAACACCGTCCTGGTCGTCGAGCACAAGCCGGAGACCATCCGGATCGCCGATCACGTGGTGGACCTCGGTCCGCGGGCCGGCACCGAGGGCGGTCAGATCACCTTTCAGGGCGACCTGGACGGGTTGCGCGCCTCGGGCACCCTGACCGGGCGGCATCTGGACGACCGTGCCCGCCTCAAGGAGTCGGTGCGCACCGCCGCCGGTCACCTCGAGGTCCGCGGGGCGGTCGCCAACAACCTGCAGGGCGTCGACGTCGACCTGCCCACGGGCGTGCTGGTGGCCGTCACCGGGGTGGCCGGCTCCGGCAAGAGCTCGCTGATCCACGGTTCGGTGGCCGGCCGTGACGGCGTGGTGGTGGTGGACCAGTCCGCCATCAAGGGCTCCCGCCGTTCCAACCCGGCCACCTACACCGGCCTGCTGGAGCCGATCCGCAAGGCCTTCGCCAAGGCCAACGGGGTCAAGCCGGCCCTGTTCAGCGCCAATTCCGAGGGTGCCTGTCCCACCTGCAAGGGTGCGGGCGTGATCTACACCGAGCTGGGATTCATGTCCACGATGGCCTCCACCTGCCAGGATTGCGACGGCCAGCGCTACCAGCCCGCCGTCCTCGAGTACACGCTGGGGGAGAAGAACATCGCCGAGGTGCTGGCGTTCTCCGTGGCCCAGGCCGTGGACTTCTTCGCCGAAGGTGAGGCCCGCCTTCCCGCGGCCCACAAGATCCTGGTGCGCCTGGCCGACGTCGGGCTCGGATATGTGAAGTTGGGCCAGCCGCTCACCACGCTCTCGGGCGGTGAGCGGCAGCGCCTCAAGCTGGCGAATGAGATGGGGGAGAAGGGCGAGGTCTACATCCTCGACGAGCCGACCACCGGCCTGCACCTGGCCGACGTCGAGAACCTGCTGGGTCTGCTGGACCGGCTCGTGGACTCCGGCAAGACCGTGATCGTGATCGAGCACCACCAAGCGGTGATGGCCCATGCGGACTGGATCGTGGACCTGGGCCCGGGCGCCGGGCACGACGGCGGCCGGATCGTCTTCGAGGGCACGCCGGCCGAGCTGGTGGCCGGGGTGGGCGGCGCGGGGGAGACCCTGACCGGCCGGCACCTGAAGGAGTACGTCAGCGGCTGACCGGCCGCGGATCTCAGCGGATCCGGGCGCTGTGGCGACATTCGTCGCCACGAATCGGACCGCCGAGTGCAGCGCTGACGTAGCAGAGATCACCGACACCGGCGGACAGGGGAAGCAGTCCCCAGATGATGCTGGCCTTTCCTGCCGCCGTGCTGCGTCGGCGCAGACCGATCAGCAGGAACACGGAACCCGCCATGATGCGGAAGACCCGTCCGGGCGGGCTGTTGATCCAGGTGCCGAAGGCCGACCTGTTGAAGGCGGTGGCAGAAGTCATGATGATCCTTGGCGCTGGATGACGAACGGAGGTGCTCCAGTATGCGTCGTGGCGACTGGTCGGGAACAGGGCTGACGCCGGTGGTTCCCGGTGCTACCGCGAGACGATGTCCCGGCGCCGGTAGCCGAGGATCCCGGCGGTGGCCAGCACCGCGGCGATCCCGGTCATCACTAGCAGGGGTGCCGCCTGCGCGGATGAGAGCCCCGCGGCCGGCAGGGCGGGGACGTGGGTGAAGGGCGAGAGGTCCAGGGCCCACGCGGGCAGCTGCAGCAGCCCCCCGAGGAAAAGCGCCAGCGCGATCCACACGACGGCCGCCCAGGCCAGCCCCGTCAGCCGGGGGAGCAGCCCGAACAGGGCCATGGCCAGTGCGGCCACCAGCAGCAGGGCGGGCAGGTAGGCGGCGGCAGCCAGGGTCATCTCGCCGATCCAGCGTCCCTGCCTGGTGCCGGCCCAGACGCCCAGGCCGACGCCCACCCCGCCGAGGAGGTTCAGGAAGACCAGCTGCAGTGCCACGGTGGCCGACCATCCGGCCAGATGCCCGGCGCGGGCCCGCCCGGAGACGACGAACAGCTCGGACCGCCCGGCGGATTCCTCCCCCTTGAGGGCCAGGACGCCCGAGACGCCGATGATCAACGGGGCGATCATCACGAAGGACAGGATCACCCCGGCGAACTCGGCGGTGAGGTCGGTGCCCTCCAGGGCCATCCACTGGGCCAGGGCCGGGTTTTCCTCGAGCATGCCGTCCAGGGAGCTGGCCAGTGAGCCCATGACCACCGCGAAGAAGAAGATGCCGATGGACCAGGCGATCACGGAGCCGCGTAGGAGCCGCGCCGCCAGGCCGGCGGGGGAGCGGAGGGAACCGGCCGCCGTCGCCGATCCACCCGAGGCCGGGCGCAGTCCGGCGCCGAGGTCTCGACGGTGCGCCAGGACGGCCGCCAGGGCGAAGGCCACAAGCGTCACCGCGAGGGGCACCGCCAACGGCCACCACCGCAGGTCGACGAACAGCCTCGTCTGCTGCGCCCAGGCGAAGGGCGAGAACCAGGACAACCACGATCCGGTGGGGTGGATGACGTCCCCGACGCCCCGGACCAGGTAGGCCACGGCCAGCGCCCCCATGGCCATCCCCGTGGCGCTGCGGGCATGCTCAGTCAGTTGGGCGGCCACGGTGGCCAGTGCCGCGAAGACCAGGCCGGTGATGGCCGTCCCCGTTCCGAGCGCGAGGCAGCTGGCCGCGTCGAGACCTTCGTGGCCGACGGCGAGCAGTCCCGCCGTGGTGGCGGCACCCACCAGCAGGCAGGCGAGGGCCACGGTGGACGCGGCCGCGGCGGAAGGTGCGAAGCGGCCCACCGGCCGGGCCCGGATCATCTCCAGCCGGCCGGATTCCTCCTCGGCGCGGGTGTGGCGGACGGAGAGCAGGATGGCCATGATGCCCGCGGTGAGGAACACGTACAGGCTCAACTCGTTGGCGACCATGGCGCCGAAGGTGTAGTCATCCGCGGCGAAGGCGGGGCCGGTCATCATCAGGGTGGCCGGATTCTTCAGCAGCGCGCCCCGGGCCTGGATCGATTCCGGGGTGGGGAAGGCCTCGACCAGCGAGTACACCGAGCCGTAGACGCCGAGACCGACGGCCAGGGTCCAGATCAGGATCCGGGTCCGGTCCAGGCGCAGGTTCAGTCGGAGCAGGGCCCCGATGCCGGTGAAGGGACTCATGGCGCGTCCACCCGATCGCCGTAGTGGCGCAGGAAGAGGTCCTCGAGGGACGGCGGTGCGATCGTCAGGTTCTGCACCCCGGACTCCGCCAGCCTCCCGAGGACGTCCGTCAGGTGGTGGTGGTCCACGTCGAAGCGCAGCCGCTGCCCGTCGACGGCGAGGTCGTGCACGCCCGGAAGGCCAGCCCAACCGGACTGATCAGCGGAACCGGACGGGCCGGCGTCGGGCCCCGGTTCCAGGGTGGCGCTGACGGTGGACCGGGTGAGGTGGCGCATCTGCGCGAGCGTGCCACTCTCGACGGCCCGCCCGGCGCGGATGATGGTGACCGTGTCACAGAGCTTCTCCACCTCGGCCAGGATGTGGCTGGAGAGCAGCACGGTCCTCCCGGCGTTGCGGAGCGCCCGGACCTCGTCCGTGAAGACGGCCTCCATCAGCGGGTCCAGTCCCGAAGTGGGCTCGTCGAAGACGAACAGCTCCGCGTCCGAGGCGAGGGCCGCGACCAGCGCGACCTTCTGGCGGTTGCCCTTGGAGTAGGTGCGCGCCTTCTTGCTCGGATCCAGTTCGAAGCGCTCCAGCAGCTCGTCCCGCCGGTCCCGGTGGCCCGCGCGATGCCTGCCACGGCCCGTCCCGCCCAGGCGGGCCAGGATGTCGATGGCCTCACCCCCGGTCAGGTTCGGCCACAGGCTGGTGTCCCCGGGGACGTAGGCCAGCCGCCGGTGGATGGCCACCTGCTCGGACCAGGCATCGCGGCCCAGCACCCGGGCGGATCCGGAGTCGGCCCGGAGCATGCCGAGGAACACCCTGATGGCGGTGGACTTGCCGGAACCGTTCGGGCCGAGGAATCCGGTGACCTGCCCGGCGGGGACGGAGAGGTCGAAGCCGTCCAGGGCCTGGGTGGTGCCGAAGGTCTTGACGAGGTCCCGGGCCTCGATGGCGAGGGTGCCCGGGGCGGGATGGTGGGAGCTCGGGTGCTGCGTGGTCATGGCGTGGTCCTTTCGGCGGAGTCCAGGTAGGCGTCCAACAGTGAGGAGTCCGTGAGCAGGGGCTCGGTGAAGAGTTCGAGGGTGGGCAGCAGGATCCGTTCTGAGTAGGCCGCGAACCACCCGGGTAGTGCGTCCAGGTCGAGCGGGTCCTTGCCGGCGGGCAGGTTGAGCAGCAGCGAGCCGAGGGCGAAGTCGGTGAGCAGCCGTGCCCGCGCGGCTTCGTCGCGGCTGGGGGAGAGGGTGCCCGACGCCACCCCCTGGTCGAGGTACTCGACGGCGTCCGCGACCATGCCCTCGACCAGGTGGGCGGTGAGGACCCCGCCCGCCTGCAGGCAGCGCAGCACATAGCCCACGAGGGGCGCATAGCCCTCGAGCTGCGCCAGGTGGGCCAACATCGCCGATGGCGCACCGGTCGGCGCCATCAGCTCGGACTTGCTGTCCCGGATGACGGCCTGGACGTGGTCGTCGCAGGCCTGACGCAGCCCGGCACGGGAGCCGAAATGATGCATGATCAGCCCCGCACTGACCCCGGCGTCCGCGGCGATGGATCGGACCGTGGCCTCCAGCCCATCCTGCGCGAACCGCAGGATCGCCGCGTCGCGGATGCGGGCCTTGGTGGTCTGGTCATCGGCCCTTGAACGCATGTTCAAAAGACTAAACGGGTGTTCAAGCCGCGGTCAAGGTGTGATGAAGCGGGGTGGTCAAGCGGGGTGATCAAGCGGGGTGATCCAGGGGCGGTGAACTGATCGCGCTGGAAGCCTTGCGCCCGCGGCCAGCCGGGCCTACCTTTTTTCCACCCGGCGATCCACATCGGAGATGTCGATCCACATCGGAGATGTCATGGAACAGGATCCAACCGTCACGGATGGCGACCTCTACGCCGTCGTGTTCGAGAACGAGCGGGTCAGGGTGCTCGAGTATCGAGACACGCCTGGAGCCATCACGCACGAACACCACCACGGTGACAGTGTGATGATCACGTTGAGTGACTTCGAGCGGGAGATCACCGTGGGCGGGACCGTCCACCCGGTGTCGCTGGACGCGCATCGGGCGCAGTGGCTTCCGGCGCAGGACCACGTCGGACACAACGTGGGGTCGAGTGACACCCACGTGATATTCGTGGAGCTGAAGTAGGCAGGAAGCAGGCGGAAGACCCCTCTTCGCGGCCTGGCCGGGAACGCCGATAATCTACATTATGTCAACTAGAGGATTGGCGGGTCCTCAATGCCTGGTCTCGTACCTGGTCAGGAGCACGCCGCCGGGAAACGTCCGGGTCTCCACCAGGCTCAGGTTCATCCAGTGGTCCAGGGTCGGGAAGAACCGCGTGCCGCCACCCACCAGGACCGGGTGCGTGACGATCGCGTACTCATCGATCAGCCCGGCACGCATGGCCGCCGCGGCGAGGGTGGCGCCACCGACGTCCATCGGCCCGCCGTCCTCACTCTTGAGTCGACTGATCTCTTCGACAGCGTCACCGGTGACCAACCGGGCGTTCCAGTCGACCGTGCTGGTCGTCGAGGAAAACACCACCTTCGGCATGTGGCGCCAGCGGCGGGCGTACTCGATCTGCGCCGGCGTGACGTCGGGCTGCTGGTCGGCGGTCGGCCAGTGGGAACTCATCGCCTCCCACAGTTTGCGCCCGTACAGCGCTAAACCCGTCGCCCCCACCCGGTCGGACCACCACTGGAACAGCTCGTCGCTCGGCACGCTCCAGTCGAGGCCGTCGCCGGGCGCGGCAATGTAGCCGTCCAGGCTCACGTTCATCCCCCACGTCAGTTTTCGCATGGCGTCAGTGTCCCGTGAGTCGGCCTCCGGCGTACAGACCAGCACGGCGCGGACGACCTCCGGGCATCCAAGGCGTGACGGGGTCGGAGGCTCACGGTCCAGGCCTCCCCCACCGTCAGGCGAAGGGGCGGGACGCGGCGTCCAGTCCCTGAAGCTCGGCGTCGGTCAGCGTGAGGGAGCCGGCCGCCAGCAGAGCGGGCAGCTGCTCGGGAGACGATGCAGAGGCGATCGGGGCGGTGACCCCCTGGGCGAGCTGCCAGGCCAGAGCCACTGTCGCGGGCTCGACACCGCGGGACTCGGCCACCCGCACCAGTTCATCCACCACGGCGAAGCCTTCCTCGGTGGCGTATCCCTCGACCATGCTCTGGCGGGATCTGCCCTCGAGGTCGGCGGCCGAGCGGTACTTGCCGGTGAGGAACCCGGAAGCCAGTGCGAAGTACGGGAAGGTGGCAGCACCGAATTCGCGCGCCAACGGCTGGTACGAGGATTCGAAGTCGTGGCGGTGGACCAGGTTGTACTGCGGCTGGAGGGCCACCGGCACCGCAAGACCGTTCGCGGTCGTGTACTCGAACCACTGGCGCATGCGTTCCGGCGAGTAGTTGGACAGCGCGATGTGACGAACCTTGCCGGAGGCGACCAGGCCGTCATAGGTGGTGGCCTGGTCCTCGATCGAGACGTTCTCATCGTCATAGTGCGAGTAGTACACGTCGATGGAGTCGGTCTGCAGTCGATCGAGTGAGGCCTCCAAAGCCGCCACCACGGAATCATGCTGTTGGTTGTCATGAGGCGCCAGGCCGCCCATCTTCGTCGCCAGGACCACGGTGTCCCGCGTGCCCCGGGCGGCGAACCACTCCCCCAGGACCTTCTCGGAGTCACCGCCGGTATGGTCGCCGGCCCAGACGGCGTACAGGTCTGCGGTGTCGACCAAGGTTCCACCCGACTCAACGAAGGCGTCCAGCACGGCGAAGGACGTTTCCCGATCCGAGGTCCAGCCGAAGGTGTTACCGCCCAGAACGAGCGGCAGGGTCGTGTACTCAGTGTCCCGGAGAGTGATCGCGGTGGTCTGCAGCGTGTTGGTGGAAGTCATCCGATCACCCTATCGGCTGGAGGAACGGCGGGACGGCGGCAACCAAGCCTCCACCGCGGCCCCACTGTCCACTAATCTGAGCACCACCGCCTTCAAGGAGCACCGCCATGTTGCTGGAACGGATCTACGACCACGACCTGTCCCAGGCCAGTTATCTGCTCGGCTGTCAGAAGACCGGGGAAGCCATCGTGGTGGACCCTCGGCGGGACGTCCAGGAGTACCTGGACCTCGCGGCCCGGAACGGTCTGGAGATCACTGCGGTGACGGAGACACACATCCATGCCGACTATCTCTCCGGCTCCCGCGAACTCGCCCACGCGACTGGCGCGACGCTCTGGGTCTCGGCGGAAGGCGGCCCGGACTGGCAGTACGGCTTCGGGGCGGAACGGCTACGTGAGCGTGATACGATCACCGTGGGCAACATCACCCTCCAGGCACTGCACACCCCCGGGCACACCCCGGAGCACCTGTCCTTCCTCGTCACCGATGGCGCCGTGACCACCGAGCCGGGGTATCTCCTCTCGGGAGATTTCGTGTTCGCGGGCGACCTCGGTCGCCCCGATCTCCTCGATGAGGCGGCCGGTGGCGTGGACACCCGATTCGAGGGGGCCCGGCAGCTGTTCGCCTCCCTCCGGGACGTCTTCCTCACGCTTCCCGATCACCTCCAGGTCTTTCCGGGGCACGGTGCAGGGTCGCCGTGTGGCAAGGCGCTCGGAGCATTGCCGTCCACCTCCGTGGGTTATGAGCGGCTGTACTCGTGGTGGGCCAGGCACCTGGCGGCCGGGGACGAGGACGGATTCATCCGCGAGCTGCTCGATGGCCAACCGGACGCCCACGCCTATTTCGGACGGATGAAACACCAGAACCGCCAGGGACCAGCGGTCATGGGACCCAGGGCTGCGCTGGCCGAACTGGACATCGCCACGGTCGCTGCCGGCCTGGACGACCGATCTCTCGTGCTCGTGGACACCCGCCCGGTCGGGGCGGTCCACGGCGGAACAGTCCGGGATGCGCTGTCCCTGCCCAACCCGGACAAGGTAGCCAGTCACGGAGCGTGGGCCTATGACCCCGAACGGGACTCCACCCCGATCGTCCTCCTGGCCGGGGACGGTGAGCAGGCTCAGCGGCTGTGGGACCATCTCGTCCGCGTCGGCATCGACCGGGTGGTGGGCTACGTCAGGGACATCGAGGGGCTACCGAGCGCCACTCCCCTGGTTCTCTCCCCCGCGGAACTCCACTCCGCCGGCCAGCCCGTCCTCCTGGATGTGCGCAGTAAGGGCGAGTATGCCGACGGCCACATCCCCGGTGCCCGGCAACTCAACGCCGGCAAGGTCCTCTGGAATCAGGACGAGCTCCCCCGCCAACGAGTCATCGTGACCTATTGCCAGACCGGCATCCGCAACTCCGTGGCCGCCTCCGCCCTGCGCCGGGCCGGCTTCACCATCGCCGAGCTGGAGGGGTCCTATGTCGGCTGGCAGACCTGGGCCGCCCGGTCTCCGGAATCCACAGGAACACCGGTGCGCGACGCCGGCTACGCACCCACCGCAGAGCCCGTCGCCTGAGACTGTTCTCCCGGCCCGCTTCACTCCTAGGCTGTGGCGATGACCACTGATCCATCCCCGAGTTCCGCAGGGCCCGCCTACGGCCTCCAGCTCTGCGTTGACAGTGCGCGCCCACATGAACTCGCCGACTGGTGGTCCGAGGCCCTTCGCTGGGAGGTCGAGGCCCAGGACGAGGACTTCATCCGCCGCATGGTGGCCGAAGGCCACGCCAGCGACGCCGAGACCACGACTCACGGTGGCCGGTTGGTATGGGCGACCGGCGCCGCCATCAACCCACCCGGGGACGCTGAACGCGGGGGCGATCGGCCACGCATCTTTTTCCAGGCCGTCCCCGAATCCAAGTCTGTCAAGAACCGGGTCCACTGGGACCTGCGAGAACCCGGTGCTGATGATGAACGCCGCACGGGTGAACTGCAGCGGCTGATCGATCTGGGTGCCACGCAGGTCGGCACGGGACGCCAAGGTCCGTGGACCTGGACTGTTCTACAGGATCCGGAGGGCAACGAATTCTGTCTCTAGGTGCTGGGCGTCACGCCAGTAGAACGGCCACGCCCACACAGGCGCACGCCCACAGCTGGCTCGCGAAGGTCCCGAGGATAAAACGTTCGGCCGCACCAGACTTGCCCAGTTCCGAATACCGGCCCAGAGCCTTCACCGCCAGGATGATCGCCAGCCCCTCGGGCCAGCCCATGATCAGCGTTGAGGCCACAGCCAATCGCTCGAGGACACCGATCCACGCCCCACCGCGCAAGACGGGCTGCGCGTTGATCTCCTCGTTGAAGACCTGCTCGCCCTCCGGTCCCGTCAGAACCCGCTGATGCTCCGGGTGGGACGCGTTGAAGGACAGCCGCAAGATCGCCACCGTGGGGGAACCGCCCCCCACCGTTGCGGCGAGAACGGCCAACGGCGCGGAGACAGCCCACCCCGCTCCCCCGCCAGAGAGCAGCGCCACCACGGCGGCGGCGCCCAACAGGAGGATTTGGACTAACGCGGAACAGTACAACCAGAGTTGTGGGCGGCTCGGCGTTCCCCGCCATCGCTCGAGATACTGGGGCACCGCGACGAGGCCGGACACCACCAGCAGGGCCACTGACGTCACTGCCATGCCTGTCATCTCTACCCCCCTGATCCACCTCCGCCATCGACCAACCGGTCAACGCGCTCCAGCATGCCAGAGACCACGGACGCCAGACGACGGGACTCACCCCACAGGCCCGTACGCAGCCGGGAACTCACGGCTTGCTGCGTGACACCCAACTCGCGAGCGGCCTCACGTTGGGTCTTGCCGGCGTCCATCAGCCGCCCGGCGTCCTGTCCCTCCTCGCTGCGCCGATGCTCGAGTTCGGCCAGCAATTGCAGGCTCGCCTCGATCGCCTCCAACAGCTCGGACGACTCATCCCCCACAGCAGCCGCGGTGGATGAATCAGCGGAGTCGGTGGGGTCAGTCGAGCCACCGATGACGACGGGCCCGGCCACGGCCACCCGACCGGGCGAGTGCTTGGCCCGCTCGACGGCGACGCGGGCGTACTCGAAGGCAGGCCCGGCACCGGCGCGGGTCTCCTCCGGCAGGGGCTGGCGCACCTGACCCACCCCGATTCCCACGCTCCAATGACCTGACCGCGCCGCCGAGAGGGCGATGCCCACCACGGTCTCGGCGCGATCCACCACACCCTGCACCTCGTCCCCGGCCGTGCGCTGGAACGGACGGACGATTCCACGGCCTGAGTCGTCCGCCTCTTGCTCCACGAGCCCCTCGATGAGGGCGGTCACCCGATCCGGCCCACGGCTGGAAGCACGCTGATCCATCGTCATCACGAACATTTCACAAAGCTAGCACCTGGTATAGACGTACACAAGGATCAGGCTTTGTCTTGCTGGGCGCGGTTAGAGTGGAGGGATGCCTGCCTCCTCCACGACACCATCCGCGGCCGACGCGCCGACGACGCTGAACATGCCCCCTCGGACCTCACCGTGGATGTGGATGACCCTGACGCTGGACGCGGTGCTCATCGTCCTCTTCGCCGCGCAGGGGCGCAAGACCCACGAGTCCGGCATGGACCTCGGCGGTCTTCTCTTCACGGCGCTTCCCTTCCTGCTGGCCTGGGCCATCGCCACCGCCGTCACGCGCCCGCACCGCACCTGGGCGCAGATCTGGCCGGCCGGCGTCGTGGTGTGGCTGGTGACCGTGGTGGGCGGCCTCGCCCTGCGAGTGGCCTTCGGTGGCACGGCGGCTCTGGCATTCCAGGCGGTGACGGCGGGCGCCCTGGCCGTGCTCCTGCTGGGCCGCCGCGCCGTCACCGCACTGATCCTGCGGTGGCGACGCCGAACCCGGTCCTAGGATGGGCTGGAGACCAGACGGGACCAACCGAACCACCCAGGAGGAACACGATGGTGACAGCCTTCGTCATGATCAAGACCGACCCGAACCGCATCCCGGAGTGCGCGGAGCAGTTGGCCGACTTGAACGGTGTCACGTCCGTCTACTCGGTGACGGGGAACTGGGACCTCGTGGCCATGGTGCGTCTACGTCAGTACGACGACCTGGCTGACGTCATCGCAGATCAGATGTCCAAGGTGGAGGGCATCCGGGACACCGAGACCATGCTCGCCTTCCGCGCCTACTCTCGCCATGACCTGGAAGAGGGCTTCGCCCTCGGTTTCGAGAACATCGAGCAGTAGCGATCCCGGGCCCCTCGGGGCACCCCGCCACCAACGCATCCCGGCGATGCGGGCGATTCCGGAGCCGCAAGGCGACCGGGGCAAGGGGACTCAGGAGTGTGAGACCTGCACCCAGGAGTCCAGGGCCCCCTGGGCCGCGCCGGAGTCGATCGATTCTGCCGCCCGCACCATGTTGGCCTTGATCCGGTCGAAGAGGTGCCCCTCCGCCGCGGTGTCGAAGGCGGTGAGGCCCGCGGCGGAGTTGAGCAGCACCGCGTCCCTGATCGGGCCCGCCCGGCCTGCCAGCAGGTCGCGGACGATCCCGGCGTTGTGCTGGCCATCCCGGCCAGCCAGGGCCTCGACGCCCGCCAGGTCGATCCCGAAGTCCTGCGGGTGGAGTTCATGTTCGGTCACGACACCCTCGCGGATCTCGAAGATCGTCGACGGGCCGGACGTGGTGATCTTGTCCCGGCCGTCGCTGCCGCGGAAGACGAGTCCGCGCAGTCCACGGTCGGCGAGCACACCGGCCAGCAACGGCGCCATGCGGGCACTGGCGCATCCCAGCGCCTGGGCACGCACACCGGAGGGGTTGGTCAGCGGTCCGAGGTAGTTGAAGACGGTCGGCACTCCCAGCTGCTTGCGCGCCGGGGCCACGTACTTCATGGAGGGGTGATACCCCTGCGCGAACAGGAAGGTGATCCCCGCCGTCGTGGCACATTCGAGCACCTTGTCCACTGACATGGACAAGTCGACACCGAGAGCCTCGATCACATCGGCGGCCCCCGCCGTGGAGGAGGCACCACGGTTGCCATGCTTGACGACCGTTGCTCCCGCGCCCACAGCCACCAGCGACGACATCGTGGAGATATTGGCCGTCCCGAGCTTGTCTCCGCCGGTACCGACGATGTCCAAGGTCTCCCCCGGAACCTCAAGGTGTACCGCGTTGTCCAACATGACCTGGGTCAGGCCGAGCAGTTCCCCGACCGTCTCCCCCTTGGCGGCGAGGGCCACCAGGAATCCGGCGATCTGCGCATCCGTGGCATTGCCGGACATGATCTCCCGCATTGCCCACATGGCCTCGTCGGTGGTGAGGTCCTGACGGGACACCAGGCGCCCGAAGACGGAGGGCCAGGACAGGGATGCAGTCGACGAAGTACTCACGCGAATCATGCTATCCCTGCGCCGCGAGATCCCTGAGGTGTGCGACCGCCTGTTGCAGTCGACGTGGCGCGGGTCATATTCTCTGCTGCGGGCGGATAGTGCTGAGACCGGCGTCGAGCACCTCCCAGCCAGTATTCCCGTCCCTCTTCCCTGGCGGCCTGCATTAGGACATAGTCATGACTCGTAACCCGGTGGCCCGTCCGGAGCGAAACAACCACTGACCTGCAATCCTGCGAGATTGCTGGACATTCATGGCGAACTGTGTGGGAAATCGATCAACCCGGGAAGAACGTGAAACGCCGAAACGTTCGTCGCATTGGAGCCGTGGGGTGTTTTAGGGCCATAATGGCTGGGTGACGACTGCAACCCATGCCCTCCCCCGGCCCGCAACAGGGCTCCCCAGCCGACCCAATATGGTGCAAGTGGGCACCATGGTCTGGCTTTCCAGCGAGCTCATGTTCTTCGGTGGCCTCTTCGCCATGTACTTCACCTTGAGGTCCACCTCCCCCGAGTTGTGGGCCGAGAGCACCGCGGACCTGAACGTTCCCCTGGCGTTCGTGAACACCCTGATTCTCGTGGCCAGCTCCTTCACGGCCCAGGCCGGCGTGTTCGCTGCCGAGCGCCTCCAGCCGCGCCGCACCGGAGGTCTGCTCGCCCTCAAGAGCTGGGGCATGGTCGAGTGGTTCATCCTGACTTTCATCATGGGTGCGATCTTCGTCTCCGTGCAGTGCTACGAGTACGCGGTGCTCGTCTCCCACGGCATCACGATTGACGCCAGCGCCTACGGCTCGGCCTTCTACATCACGACCGGCTTCCACGCCATCCACGTGACCGGCGGACTCATCGCCTTCCTCTTCATCATCGGACGCGCCTACCTGTCCAAGCGCTTCGGTCACCACGAGGCGACCTCGGCCATCGTCGTCTCCTACTACTGGCACTTCGTCGATGTTGTCTGGATCGCCCTCTTCGCCATCGTCTACTTCCTGAAATAGGCCAGCCGTCCTCCCGGCACACCCGCACCACATCGAGGTAGACCGGATTCGGAACGTCACCCTCCTCCGGTCACAAAAGAAACGTTAGGAACCAACCGTGAAGGCACTTTCACAGAAACGGCGCCACCCCGTCGCCGGGCTCGCGCTGCTGCTTCTGGGACTTCTCATCACTGGCGGCCTCTACTCCGTCGCCAGCACCATGAACCAGGCCCAGGCCTCCAACACGGGTTCTAGCTACAGCGCAGAGGACATCACCGAGGGCGAGAAGCTGTTCAACGCCAACTGCGCTACCTGCCACGGCATCGGAGCCGTCGGCACCGAGGACGGACCGACCCTCGTCGGGGTCGGCGCCGCCTCCGTCAACTTCCAGGTCGGCACCGGACGCATGCCGATGCAGATGCAGGGACCACAGGCCCAGGCCAAGCCGAATCAGTTCAGTGACGAACAGACCGCTCAGCTGGCCGCCTATGTCGCCTCCCTCGGTGCCGGGCCGGCCATCCCGGACGAGCAGTACCTGGACACCGACAGCGAAGACGTGGACCTGGGCAATGGCGGCACGCTGTTCCGTGTGAACTGCGCGATGTGCCACAACGCGGCTGCTGCCGGCGGTGCGCTCACTCGAGGCAAGTATGCTCCGTCCCTGGCCGGCGTCTCCGAACAGCACATCTACGAGGCCATGATCACCGGCCCACAGAACATGCCCGTCTTCAGTGACGCCAACATCAAGCCGGAGGACAAGCGGGACATCATCGCCTTCCTCAAGCAGATCGAGAGCCAGGGCTCCCCGGGCGGCGCCTCCCTCGGCTCGCTGGGCCCCGTGTCCGAAGGCCTCCTGGTCTGGACCGGAGGGCTCGCCGTGCTCATCGGCTTCATGGTCTGGCTGACCACGCGGTCCTCCTGACCTGACGGCGCCGTGGGGGCGCCGGTCACACACAACGTCACATCACTCAAGTAAAGGATTCAGATCTATGTCTGAGCAAAGCCACGGAGGCCCGGAGCACACGGGCGCCGTTGAGCACGCCGGTGTGGAGGAGTCGGGTAAGTACGCTATCGACAACCCGGGTCTCCCGCCGCATCGCCCGCGACTGGCAGACGAGGACCCGAAGGCCGCCAAGCGCGCGGAGCGCCAGGTCGCCTTCCTGTTCGGCATCTCCATCGTGGGAACGCTCGTGTTCTTCGTGGGCTACTTCGTGGTCGGACAGATCGGCCCTGACACTCCCGTCGCCACAGTCCGCCTGCAGAACATGCTCCTCGGACTCGGTACCGCCTTCGCCATGCTGGGCATCGGCGTCGGCATCGTGCACTGGGCCAAGACCCTGATGCCTGACCACGAGACCACCGAGCTGCGCCACGAGGTCCGCACCGAAGCCGATCGCCAGATCGCCGTCGGCATGATCGAGGACATCGTCGACGAGACTCAGGTGAAGCGCCGCCCCTTGCTGCGCAACACCCTCATTGGCGCCGGCGTCCTCGCCATCCTGCCCGCCATCGCCATCTTCAGGGACTTGGACGACACGGACAACCGCAGCGACCTGGCGACCGAGAACTTCGGTCCGGAGCGACTGCGGCACACCATGTGGGCAACCGATGTCCGCCTCGTGCGCGACCCCACCGGCACCCCGATCAAGGCCTCCGATGTCACCATCGGCTCCGCGTTCCACGTGATCCCCGAGGGACTCAACGAGCTCGAGCCGCACGAGATGCTCAACCAGAAGGCCAAGGCCGTCGTGCTGCTCATGCGCATGAACCCCGAAGACATGCAGGTCTCCCCCGAACGGGAGAACTGGAATGTCGACGGCATCGTCGCGTACTCCAAGGTCTGCACGCACGTCGGTTGCCCGGTCGCGTTGTACGAGCAGCACACCCACCACCTGCTGTGCCCCTGCCACCAGTCGACCTTCGACCTGGCGCGGGAGTGCAAGGTGATCTTCGGCCCGGCAGGCCACGCGCTGCCGCAGTTGCCGATCAGAGTAAACGAAGAGGGCTTCCTGGTCGCTCGAAGCGATTTCCATGAGCCCGTTGGACCGGCATATTGGGAGCGTGGCTGATACTCATGAGCACCTCAACCACCAACGAATACCAGGCCTCGACCCCGACGGGGAAGATCGCGAACTTCATGGACACCCGTGCCGGGCTGTCCCCCATGGTCAAGGAGTTCGGCCGCAAGATCTTCCCGGACCACTGGTCCTTCATGTTCGGCGAAGTCGCCCTCTACACCTTCATCATCCTGTTGATGTCGGGCACCTTCCTGACGCTGTTCTTCGACCCGTCCATGGCCCACACCACGTACGAGGGCTCCTACAAGCCGCTCTACGGCGTGGAGATGTCCGTGGCCTATGCCTCGGCCCTCGACATCTCGTTCGACATCCGCGGCGGCCTTTTCATGCGCCAGGTCCACCACTGGGCGGCCCTGCTGTTCGTGGCGGCGATGTCGGTGCACATGCTCCGCGTGTTCTTCACCGGCGCCTTCCGTCGCCCCCGCGAGCTGAACTGGGTCGTCGGCTGCACGCTGCTCATCCTGGGCTTGGCCGCCGGCTTCACCGGCTATTCACTCCCCGATGAGATGCTCTCCGGCAACGGCCTGCGCATCATCGACGGCGTGGTGAAAGCCATCCCCGTCATCGGCACCTACATCTCCTTCTTCCTCTTCGGCGGCGAGTTCCCCGGCGATGACATCATCGGGCGCCTCTACATCCTGCACGTGCTCGTGGTTCCGGCCCTGATCCTGCTGATGATCGTGATTCACCTGTTCATGGTCGTGGTGCACAAGCACACCCAGTACCCCGGCCCGGGCCGCACCGAGAACAACGTCGTCGGCTACCCGGTCGGCCCGGTGTACGCAGCCAAGGCCGGTGGCTTCTTCTTCATCGTGTTCGGCGTGGTGGCCCTGCTCGGTGGCTTCTTCACCATCAACGCGATCTGGAACTACGGCCCCTATGATCCCTCCCCCGTCCAGGCAGGCACCCAGCCGGACTGGTACATCGGCTTCGTCGACGGCGCCCTGCGCCTGATGCCGGGCTGGCTAGGTGATTTCTCCTTCAAGTGGGATATTCCCTTCCCCTGGGGCACCAATACCCTCGCACTCGGCGTCCTGCTGCCCGCCCTGGTTCCTGCCGGCATCCTCTTCACCGTCATGTTCGGCTGGCCGTGGATCGAACGGTGGGTCACCAAGGACAACCGCGAGCACCACATCCTGGACCGTCCGCGCAACGCCCCGACCCGCACCGGCGTCGGTGTGGCCGGCATCATCTGGTACTGCGTCATGTGGGCTGCGGCCTCCTCCGACCTGATCGCCACGCACTTCTCGGTCTCGCTGAACGACGTGACGTACTGGTTGCGCGCACTCTTCGTCTTCGGTCCGTTCATCGGCTTCATCATCACGAAGCGCGTGTGCCTGGCCCTGCAGCGCAAGGACCGCGAGATCGTGTTGCATGGTCGCGAGGCCGGTGTCATCGAGATGACGCCGGAGGGCGAGTTCCGTGAGCGCCATGAGCGCCTGGACGACTACCGCCTCTACAAGCTCGTGAGCTTCGAGAACAAGAAACCGGTTCCGGCCCAGCCAGGTCGTGACGGCAAGATCAAGGCCGCAGAGAAGCAGCGGGCCAAGTTCAACCGCTGGTTCTACGAGGAGCGAGTTGCGCCGGTGACCCGTGAGGAATTGGCCGAGGCCAAGACCCACGATCATTCGGACGTTCCGAGCGCCGTGGAAGGCCAGGACAGCCAGTCCTCCATCGGTCACTGACCGCGGATCTCCACAGCAGAAGGGCCCCACCACCGTGGGGCCCTTCTGCTGTCCGCGTGTGCATCCGCTCCAAGTGATGACGCCGTGCTGTCACGGCCGCCCAGAGTGCCTCCTACGTGACCACCGGACCCACCGACCGGCATGGGGCGCCGAGAGCGGACGACGGAAGACACTCGGAGGCGCTGGTATGGGTGGACGACCTGACGTCACCGCCGTGCTGAAGGACCGGGCGACAGCTGCCCTACGGCGGGCACGTCCTGTCCTGCTGGCGGACAGCTGAGCTTCCTGGCTGCGGTCATCGGGCTGGCTGCGGACATCAGGCCCCTCGTCGGTCCCCACGCCAGCAGTCCGCGAGGGCTTCCCTGAGGTCCGTGGAGACCCCTAGAGGCCCCTGGAGACCCCTGAAGACCCCTGGTCAGCATCAGCGGGCACGTCAGCGGTGCTGCACCGGATCGGCAGAGTGCCGAGCGACGTCCTGGACGATTGCCGCAAGACCGTCACCGTGGATCACGTGACCGCGTCCCGGTCCGCTGCACTGATCGACGGCCACCGGGTCCATCCCACCGGATGGCCCAGGATGAACCCCGTCCAGATCCACGCCAGCAACGCCGCCGCCGTCGTCCGCGCACTGGACCCGCCGGGGTGGCTGATCACGCTGCTGAGGGGCTTCTATGGCCTCATGGACGCTGCTGGCCCCAAGATGGTGGCCACCCTCGCAGGCCGAGACGGGGATCGGTGTCTCTGGCTCCCCCGCCTCGTCCTCGGCCGCCGACCCTGAAGACGACGAAACGGCTGAGGCCGGGAGACCCCTCAGGGTTTCCCGGCCTCAGCCGTTTCTAGGGCCGCTACCGCGGCTCAAAGGGATCAGTGCGCGTGATCGCCCTTGGAGTATTCGAAGACCCAGCCGACCAGGAAATAGATCCCCACGCCGACGCCGATGAAGGAGATCCAGGCATCGATCGCAAGCCCCAGCACCAGTGCGGCACACGCCAGGCCGAGGCCCAGCGGCCACCAGCTCCACGGAGCGAAGCTGCCGTAGGTGCCGGCGTACTGCGAGATCTCACCATGCTCATCGTCATCCGGGCCCTGACCGAACTTGCGTTCGGTGAGCCACAGGAAGACGGCGACCATCAGAGACAGGCCAGCCACGGCGTAGAGGGCCGGGATGCCAGCCCACTCGGTCCACCGCACCCAGAAGCCGTAGACCGTGGCCACGACGATCAGGAAGACGCCGAGGATCGTGAACAGCTTGACGTTGGTTCTCACTTGGCAGCCGCCTTTTCTCCGAAGACCTCGGGCTCATGCTGCGGGGACGTCGGCAACAGTTCCGGGTGGTGCAAATCCAGTGCCGGACGCTCCGAGCGGATGCGCGGCAAGGAGTGGAAGTTGTGGCGCGGGGGCGGGCAGGACGTGGCCCACTCCAGGGAGCCACCGAAGCCCCAGGGATCGTCCACGGTGATCTTCTTGCCCTTGCGCGCCGTGATGTAGACGTTCCAGAAGAACGGGATCAGGGAGGCACCCAGGACGAACGAGAAGATCGTGGAGAACTGGTTCATCATGGTGAAGCCGTCCTCGACCATGTAGTCGGCGTAACGGCGGGGCATGCCCATGACACCCAGCCAGTGTTGGATGAGGAACGTGCCGTGGAAGCCGATGAACAGCATCCAGAACTGGATCTTGCCCAGGCGCTCGTTAAGCATCTTGCCCGTGAACTTGGGCCACCAGAAGAAGAAGCCCGCGAACATGGCGAACACCACGGTGCCGAAGACGACGTAGTGGAAGTGTGCCACCACGAAGTAGGTGTCGGAGACCTGGAAGTCCAGCGGCGGCGAGGCCAGAATGACACCGGTCAGGCCACCGAACAGGAACGTGACCATGAAGCCGAGGCTCCAGAGCATAGGGGTCTCGAACGTGATCGAGCCCCGCCACATGGTTCCGATCCAGTTGACGAATTTCACGCCCGTCGGAACGGCGATCAGCATGGTCATCAGCGAGAAGAACGGCAGCAGCACGGAGCCGGTGACGTACATGTGGTGTGCCCACACGGTCACGGACAGTGCGGCGATGGACGTGGTGGCGAAGACCAGCGTCTTGTAGCCGAAGATCGGCTTGCGGCTGAAGACCGGGATGATCTCGGAGACGATGCCGAAGAACGGCAACGCGATGATGTAGACCTCGGGGTGGCCGAAGAACCAGAACAGGTGCTGCCACAGGATGGCGCCACCGTTCTCCGGATCGAAGATGTGCCCTCCGAAACGACGGTCCAGGCCCAGTCCGGCCAGTGCCGACGCCAGCGGGGGGAAGGCCATGATCACGAGAATGGCGGTGATCAGGGTGTTCCAGGTGAAGATCGGCATGCGCCACATCGTCATACCCGGAGCGCGCATCGTCAGGATGGTGGTAATGAAGTTGACGCCACCCATGATCGTGCCGAAGCCCTGCAGGAAGAGGCCGAAGACCCAGAGGTCACCGCCCACTCCCGGCGAATACGTGGTATTGGACAGCGGCGCATAGGCGAACCAGCCGAAGGACGCGGCACCCTGCGGGGTGAGGAAGCCGGCCACGGCGATCATGGAACCAAACAGGAAGAACCAGAAGGCCAGGGCGTTCAGCCGCGGGAAGGACACATCCGGTGCACCGATCTGCAACGGCATGATGACGTTGGCAAAGCCGATGAACAGCGGGGTGGCGAACATCAGCAGCATGATCGTGCCGTGCATGGTGAACAGCTGGTTGTACTGCTCCTTGGTCTGCAACAGCTGCATGCCCGGCTCGAAGAGCTCGGCGCGGATCAACAGCGCCATGACGCCGCCGATGCAGAAGAACAGGAAGGAGACGATCAGGTACATGTACCCGATGGTCTTATGGTCTGTACTGGTGATCCAGTTGACGACGATCTTGCCCTTGGACTCCGGCACGACCCGAGGCTGAGCCTCGGCGGCTTCATCCGTGGCGTATTCGTAGGTGGTCATCAATTGTCTCCCTCGCCATTCAGGTCTTCGCCACCGGTCGGGCCACCCGCGTCCTCGCGGGTGGTTCCGTCACCCTGAACCGGGTTCTCCTGATTCCGGGCGCCACCCTCATGCTGGTTCGGGTTGCGGTTGTACTCGTCCCCCACGTGGCCGTCCTCCATCTGGGACAGCTGCGAGATGAATTCCTGCTCGGAGACCACCTCGACGTTGAAGAGCATCTCCGAGTGGTACTCGCCGCAGAGCTCCGCGCATTTGCCCTGGAATCTACCCTCCTCTTGAGGCGTGAGGTACATGTAGTTCGTCTTGCCCGGAATTAGGTCCAGCTTGCGCAGGAACGCGGGGACCCAGAACGAGTGGATGACGTCACGCGACTTCAGCTCGAACTCGACCGGAACGTCGACCGGCAGGTACAGGGTCGGCAGGGTCTCTTCGACACCTTCGGTGCCGTCGAACTGCGCTTGGACGCCCTGGTAGTTCTTCTCTTCGCCCTCGTAGCTGTAGTTGAAGTCCCAGGCCCACTGCTTGCCGTAGATTTCGACGGTCAGCGGCGAATCTTCCACCGGGGTGTCGATCTCACGCTGGACGCGGTCGGTGAAGCCCCACAGGGTCAGCACCATGATGATCGGCACGACGGTGAACAGCGTCTCCATCGGGACGTTGTACGCCATCTGACGCGGGTAGCCCCTGTCATGCTTCCGCCGACGGTAGGCGACCATGCACCAGAGCATCATGCCCCAGGCCGCCATGCCCACGATCAGGGCTGCGATCCAGGAGTTGACCCACAGGTCGGTCACCTGCGCGGTCTGGTTGGTGGTGTCCCGCGATCCGGGCAGGAATCCTCGTTGAACCTGCTCCGAACAACCGGACAGGACCATGGCTGCCATGACGGCAAGCGCTCCCCCCTTCAGGAGACGCCTGCCACGGCTGCCGGCTTGATTCTGCGATCTCACAGACGGCCCTTCCTCTTCAATCTCGAGTGCGAATGCCTCCCGTGGCCGCGCACCGTCCAGACGATGTCTGCATTGGAGCGGCAAAGCCACAGGGGGACCCCTAGGTTTACTACCTACTGTAGAGCTTACCGCCCTGGTCGTCTGCCCTATGACACGCAAAAAAAGTCGGGCATCCGAACCAATTCCTGGCTCGGACGCCCGACGTCGCGTGGTACTGAAGACCTAGTGGAAGGAATCACCGCAGGCACAGGAGCCGCCGGCGTTCGGGTTGTCGATGGTGAAGCCCTGTTTAGAGATGGTGTCCTCGAAATCGATCGAGGCGCCGCTGAGGTACGGCACGCTCATCTTGTCCACGATGACCTCGACGCCGTCGAAGTTTCGCAACGTGTCGCCGTCCAGCACCCGCTCATCGAAGTAGAGCTGGTAGATCAGTCCGGAGCAACCGCCCGGCTGCACGGCGACGCGCAGACGGAGATCGGTGCGGCCCTCCTGCTCGAGCAGGGTGCGCACCTTGGTGGCGGCCACCTCACTCAACTGGACCTCGTGGGCGTCCAGGCCTTCTGCCGACTGGGCAGTCGGGATCTCGATCTCGGTGGATTCTGCGGAAACGCTCATGCTCGCTCCTTCGTCTGCGTGCGTGCTCCCCCGGCTCGGCGACGGGCCGACCGGTGGGGCGGCCCGGAGGCCACTCTCCCCGGTCCCAACACCCGGTCCGGACGGTTCATTCCCGCCGACCGGATCGAGACCTTCGGTGTGTGTCGAGTCTAGGTCAGTGACCGACGGCGGCCAACAGCAGGGCCTCGGCCAGCACGGCGTGTCGGAAGTCGCCCAGGTGCAGGGACTCGTTGGCCGAATGCGCCCGGGAATCCGGGTCCTCAACGCCGGTGATCAGCAGGGTCGCCTCCGGGAACATCTCCACGAGGTCGGCGGTGAACGGGATGGACCCACCCATGCCCGCCTCGACCGGCTCCGTCCCGAAGGCCTCGCGGAGGGCCGCCATCATGGTCCGGGCGGCGGGGGCGGAGGTGTCCGTGGCGAAGGGCTGCCCGGACTCCCCCGGCTCGAAGATGACCTCCGCTCCCAGCAGCGCGGTGGATCGGACCGACTCCACATGGGCGCGCACGGCAGCCATCGCCGTGGCTGGATCCATGCCCGGGCCCAGGCGCAGACTGAACTTCGCACGCGCCTCGGGCTGCAGGGTGTTGGACGCGACGTCGAGCCGGGTCACGTCCGTACCGATGATGCTCAGGGCGGGCTTGTTCCACAGGCGGTCGGCGAGGGGCCCCGTGCCGGCCAGCCGCACGGAGTCCAGCACGGAGGAGTCGGCGCGGTAGTCCGCCTCCGGGTACTCGATCGACGAGTGGTGCTGCTGCTCGAGACCGGCGATGGCCACGTTCCCCTCCTCGTCATGCAGGGTCGCGATCAGGCGCGCCAGCAAGGTCGGGGCGTCGAGCACCGGGCCCCCGAACATGCCGGAGTGGACGGCGTGGTCCAGAACCCGGACGCCGATGGTGCCGTCCACGAGTCCCCGCAACGAGGTGGTCAGGGCCGGGACACCGACCTTCCAGTTGGCGGAGTCGGCCACCACGATGACGTCGGCCGCCAGCTTGTCACGGTGTCGTTCGAGGAAGGTCCGGAAGGTCGGCGATCCGGCTTCCTCCTCGCCCTCGATGAAGAAGGTGACGCCCACGCCCGAGTCGGCGCCGGCGTCGAGCACGGCCCGCAGGGCGGCGAGGTGCACCATGATCCCGGCCTTGTCATCCGCCGCTCCGCGGCCATAGAGCCGGCCGTCCTTCTCCACGGCGGTGAACGGCTCCGTCTGCCAGAGCGCCAGCTCCCCCACCGGCTGGACATCGTGGTGCGCGTAGAGCAGCACGGTCGGCTTCCCCGGTTGTGCCGGACGGCGCGCGACGACGGCCGGTCCCCCCGGGCGTTCCGTGCCGTTCGCCTCCACCAACGTCTCCGTCAGGATCTGCACGTCCTCCAGTCCCAGCGACCGGATGAGTTCGGCGACGGCCTGCGCGGAACGCTCGAGCGGCGTGCGGTCGAAGGAGTCCCAGGCGATCCCGGGAATGGCCACGAGCTCCTTGAGCGTGGCGACGGTCTGGGGCAGTCGCTCCTCCACGGCGGCGGTGATGCGGGCCACCGCCTCCGGATCGAGGGGCAGGGCGGGCGGGGTCTGGGACGTCTCAGGCATGGGACTCAGCCTAGCGAGATGACAGCGGTCACAGCAGTGACTCCGGGAGGTTTCGGCTCCGCCTAGAATGGCTGGGTGTTTGGACGCAAGAAGACCGAGACCCCCGCCCCTGAGTCGGCGCCCGTGATCGAGACCCCCGAGCAGACGGCTGCGCGCCATCAGGCCAAGAAGGGGCCGACGCCGACGCGCGCGGAGCGGGAGGCCGCCCGCCGCCGCCCGCTGGTGCCGGACGATCGCAAGGCGGCCCGCAAGGCGGCCCGCGACGCGGAGACGCTCGAGCGCCAGAAGATGCGCGTGGCCATGGAGACCGGCGATGAGCGGAACATGCCGTTGCGCGACCGTGGCCCGCAGAAGCGCTACGCGCGTGACTGGGTGGACGCCCGCACCGGCGTGGGCGAATGGCTCATGGTGATCGTGCTGGTCTACGTCTTCCTGGCGTTCCTGCCCCAGTCCGATCTGCAGATCTGGCTGACCTTCTCCCTCTGGGCCATCGTGCTGCTGGTGGTGCTGGAGGGCGTCCTCATCTCCTTCCAGCTGAAGAAGCGCCTGGCCGAGAAGTTCGGCGAGGTCGAGCGTGGTGTGCGCTGGTACGGCGTCATGCGGGCCATGCAGCTGCGCAAGCTGCGCCTGCCCAAGCCGCAGACCAAGCGCGGTCACTTCCCCGACTGATCCACTCCGGACGGTTGCCGGGGCCCGGCCGATGGCCTCCGGAGCGCGGCTACCGGGCCAGCTCCCGGTTGATCCGGGCGGCCCAGAACGGTCCCTCGTAGAGGAACGCGGTGTAGCCCTGCACCAGGTCCGCCCCGAGCTCGAGCCGCTCACGGACGTCCGCCCCGCTGGTGACACCACCCACGGAGATCAGGGCCACCGAGTCCGGCAGCGCGCCGCGCAGCCGGGTCAGCACCTCCAACGACCGTGCCCTCAGCGGAGCCCCTGACAGGCCCCCAGCGCCCATGGCCTCCACGTCCGCAGCGGACGTGACCAGCCCGTCTCGGGAGATCGTCGTGTTCGTGGCGATGATCCCGTCCAGGCCGAGCTCCACGGTCATCGCGGCGACGGAGTCCACGTCGTCGTCTGCCAGATCGGGGGCGATCTTCACGGCCAGCGGCACGTGACGGCCCGTGGTCCGGTCCGCCTCCCGGCGCACCGCCGCCAAGAGCGGAGCCAAGGCCTCGATGTCCTGCAGCTGGCGCAGTCCCGGCGTGTTGGGTGAGGACACGTTGACCACGAGATAGTCGGCATGGACGGCCAGTGCCGCGGTGGAGGCCAGGTAGTCCTGCGTCGCGTCCTCGAGGGCCACCGCCTTGGTCTTGCCGATGTTCACCCCGAGCACCGGACGACGCCGGCCGAAACGCCGGGTCAGCGTCTGCCGGGTGGCCTTCAGCCGAGGGGCCACGGCGCGTGCACCGTCGTTGTTGAATCCCATCCGGTTGATGAGCGCCTGGTCCTCGACCAGGCGGAACAGCCGCGGCGCGGGATTGCCCGGTTGTGCCTCACCGGTGATGGTGCCGACCTCGATATGCCCGAAGCCGAGGTCGGCCAGGGCCGCCGTGCCCACGCCCTGCTTGTCGAAGCCCGCCGCGAGCCCGAACGGCGAGGGGAAGTCCAGGCCCATCACCCGGGTCGTCAGCGCCTTCGCCGGCCGCGTGGCCCGGCGCAGGGCCGCCGAGGCACCGGTGGACTCCGCCGCGCGGATCATCGAGAAGCCCACGTGGTGCGCCTTCTCGGCATCCATGCCCTTGAAGAACGTGTTGAAGAAGGCGGGATAGAGGCGGGCCTCGCGCGGCAGAGCAGTCATGCACTTATGGAACCACGATTCCGGTGCTGGTCCGGCCCACGTTTCGGCCCTAGCATGGCGTTGATATGAGCGCCACCGACCAGCCGTCCGGGGACACCCCCTTCTCCCCCTCCACGGAGGCCACGCTCCTGACCGATTCCCCGCCGGGGGTGTGGGTTCCGGACCTGCTGGAGGGCTTCGAGCGACTGACGATCCCCCTCGAGGTGGACGAGGAGGGCCCCAATGCGGCGACCCTGGTCCGGACGGCTCGCAGCCCTGCCTCCCTTCCGGTCCGCACTCCGGCTCGCGTGCCGACGGGTGCCGGCCCAGTCGAGCCAGGCAGCGCACCGGGCGAGCCGGGCGCTGACGGCGCCCAGCCGACGTCGCGCATTCCGGTGTTGTACGTCCACGGCTGGTCGGACTACTTCTACAACGCGCCGCTCGCCGGCCACTTCGAGGAGCGTGGCTACGCCTTCCACGCGTTGGACCTGCGCAAGTACGGCCGCTCCTTGCGGCCGGGGCAGACGCCGGGGTGGGCGGACAGCCTCGAGGTGTATGACGACGAGATCGGCCAGGCCCTGCGGGTCATCGGCCGCGAACATCCGCGGCCCCCCGTGCTGATGGGCCATTCCACCGGCGGGCTCATCCTCTCACTGTGGGCGTCCCGGCACCCCGGCCGGGCGCGGGCGCTCGTGCTGAACAGTCCGTGGCTGGAGATGCAGGGCTCCGCGCTGGTCCGCCACATGGCCACCGCCGTCCTGGACCCGGTGGTGCGGCTGCAGCCGAAGAACTTCCTCAAGCTGCCCCGGGTGGACCACTACTGGCGCACGGTGTCCTCCGCCGCCGACGGCGATTGGGACCTGCACCCGCTGTGGCGTCCGCAGTACGCCTTCGAGGTACCCGGTGGCTGGCTGAAGGCGGTCATGACGGGCCACGCCGCCGTGGCCGACGGGCTGGGCCTGACGGAGCCGGTCTACGTGATGCTCTCGGACCGCACGGTCTTCGCGGCGGGGTGGCGCCAGGACATGACGGCCGCGGACATCGTGCTGGACGTGGAGATCCTGGCCCAGCGCGCCACCCGGCTCGGCCGGCACGTCACGGTCGTCCGGCACACCGGTGCCCTGCATGACGTGATGGCGTCACCGCAGGCCATCCGGCGTGACGCCGCCCGCGAGATGTTCCGCTGGCTGGGGACCTACGCGGGCCCCGCCTGATCCACGGCGCCCCCGTACCGGCGGTCGCGGCGGGCATAGACCTCGACCGCGTCCCACAGGGTGGTGCGGTCGACGTCCGGCCACAGTGTGTCCAGGAAGACGAGTTCGGCGTAGGCCGACTGCCAGAGCAGGAAGTTGGACAGCCGCTGCTCGCCGGAGGTGCGCACGAACAGGTCCACGTCCGGAACGTCGGGCTCGTCCAGGTGTCGGGCGATCGTCTCCTCGCGGATCCCGGAGGACGTCAGCCGGCCCGCCTCGACCTCGCGGGCGATGGCCTGGACGGCATCGGTGATCTCGGCGCGGGACCCGTAGTTCACGCACATGGTCAGGTTGCACCGGGTGTTGCCGCGGGTCTGCTCCTCGGCGATCTCCAGCTCCTTGACCACGGAGGTCCACAGCCGGGGGCGGCGGCCGTTCCAGCGGATCCGGACGCCCCACGCATCGAGGGTGTCCCGCTGGCGGCGCAACACGTCCCGGGAGAAGCCCATGAGGAAGCGGACCTCTTCCGGGGACCGCTTCCAATTCTCGGTGGAGAACGCGTAGACGGAGACGTGTTCGATCCCCAGCTGCACGGCTCCGGCCATCACGTCCAGCAGGGCGGCTTCTCCGGCCCGGTGGCCCTCGGTGCGCGGCAGTCCGCGTTGGTTGGCCCACCGCCCGTTGCCGTCCATGACGATGGCCACGTGGCGTGGGATGAACCGTGGGTCCATCTGCGGCGGCCGAGCCCCCGACGGGTGTGGATACGGTTCGGCGAGGGCAGGCCGGCGGGCAGAGGGGCGGGAGGGCATGTACTCGGTCCTCGGGTTCAGGGGCTCTGGTCCATGACGGACAGGGACTTCAGGTGGCGCTCCAGGTGGAACTGGAGGTACCCGGCCACGATACCGGCCGCCTCCCGGCGCGCCTGGTCCGGCGCGGCGTCGGCGACCTCCCAGCGGCCCGACTGCAGGGCGGCGAGCAGTTCCACGGTGGCCGGAGCCGGCGTGGCCGAGCCGGGCGGGCGGCAGTCATCGCAGACGCTGCCGCCGAGGGTGACGTTCACGGAACGGTGGGGCCCGGGCGTTCCGCACTTGGAGCAGGCGGTGAAGCTGGCGGCCCAGCCGGCGGTGGCCAGGGACCGCAGCAGGTAGGAGTGCAGCAACAACCGGGGGGCGTGGGTACCGCGGGCGAGGGCCGCCAGCGCCCCGTGGAGCAGCCGGTATTGGCTGGGCGCCTCCGCCCCATGACCGTGCCCGCCCACCTCACCGATGTCACTCTCGGTCAGCCGCTCGGCGGTCTCGACCATGGCGGAGGCGGCCGAGTAGGCGTCGTAGTCCTGGGCGATCCACTGACCGTAGGGAGTGACGGACTCGGCCTGGGTGATGATGTCCAGGTTCCGTCCGCGCACGAGCTGCAGCCGGGAGAGCATGAAGGGTTCCAGGGTGGCGCCGAACTTGGAGGTGGTCCGGCGGACCCCCTTGGCCACGGCCCGGATCTGGCCGTGGCCGGGGGTCAGCAACACGATGATGCGGTCGGCCTCACCGAGTTTGTAGGTGCGCAGGACCAGGGCGTGCGTGCGGTAGCTGTTCGCCGCGTAGCCCGCACCTCCCCGCCCCGATGCGCGTCCACCCGAACCGGACACTAGGCCCGGGTGTCCGTCCCGACCCCCACACCAGCCACGGACTGAGCCAATTCCTCATCGTCCCGGAGGGCACGGTTGACGGCGGAGACGACCGCCTTCAACGAGGCCATGGTGGTGTTGTAGTCCAGACCGGCGCCCCAGAGGACCCGGTCCCCCACTGCGCACTCCACGTAGGCGGCGGCCATCGCCGATCCGCCCTCGGACAGCGCGTGCTCGGAGTAGTCCAGCACCCGGATGTCCAGGCCATCGTCGGCGAAGATCTTCACGAGGGCGGCGATCGGACCGTTGGCGGTGACGGTGCGCTCACGCTTCTCACCATCCACCTCCGCCTCGGCGGTCATGGTGAAGCTGCCGTCCTCCTCCGTCTTCGAACTGACGAAGCCGAGGCGGTACCGGCCCCAGCGGGAGGTGTGGTCAGCGTCGGACTCGGCCGGCAGGTACTCGTCCTGGAAGACCTGCCACAGCTGGTCACCGGTGACCTCCCCGCCCTGGGAGTCGGCCATGTTCTGGATGACGTGGGAGAACTCGATCTGGGCGCGGCGCGGCAGGTCGAGGTTGTGCTCGCTCTTGAGCAGGTAGGCCACGCCGCCCTTGCCGGACTGCGAGTTCACCCGGATGACGGCCTCATAGGAGCGGCCGATGTCCTGCGGATCGATCGGCAGGTAGGGGACGCCCCACGGGATGCCGTCCCGGTCGGTGCCGGCCTCCGCGGCATCCGCGTCCATGAACTCGAAGCCCTTCTTGATGGCGTCCTGATGGGAGCCGGAGAAGGCGGTGAAGACGAGATCTCCCCCGTAGGGCACGCGCTCCGCGACCTGCAGCTGGTTGCAGTACTCCACGGTGCGGCGGATCTCATCCATGTTGGAGAAGTCGATCATCGGGTCGATCCCCTGGCTGTACAGGTTCATGCCCAGGGTCACCAGGTCCACGTTGCCCGTGCGCTCCCCGTTTCCGAACAGGCAGCCCTCGATCCGGTCCGCTCCGGCCATGTAGCCCAGCTCGGCAGCGGCCACGCCCGTGCCACGGTCGTTGTGGGGGTGCAGCGAGAGGATGATGCCGCTGCGGTTCTCCAGGTTGCGGTGCATCCACTCGATGGAGTCCGCATAGACGTTCGGGGTGGCCATCTCCACGGTCGCGGGCAGGTTCAGGATCATCTGGCGGTCCGTGGAGGCCTCGAGGATCTCACCGACCGCGTTGGAGATGCGGGCGGCGAACTCCAGCTCGGTGCCGGTGAAGGACTCCGGCGAGTACTCGTACACGATCTCCGTGCCCGTCATCTGCTCCTCGTACTTCCGGCACAGGCGGGCACCGGTGGTGGCGATGTCCACGATGCCGTCCATGTCCTCGCGGAACACGACGCGCCGCTGGAGCACCGAGGTGGAGTTGTACAGGTGCACGATGGCCCGGTGGCAGCCTTCAAGGGCCTGGTAGGTGCGCTCGATGAGGTGCTCACGGGACTGGGTGAGCACCTGGATGGTGACGTCCTCGGGGATGCGGTCCTCGGTGATCAGCTGCCGCACGAAGTCGAAATCGGTCTGGGAGGCGGAGGGGAAGCCGACCTCGATCTCCTTGTAGCCCATGGAGACGAGCAGTTCGAACATCCGCATCTTGCGGTCCGGGCCCATGGGGTCGATGAGGGCCTGGTTGCCGTCCCGCAGGTCCACCGCGCACCACCGGGGTGCCTGGGTGATGACCTGGTCCGGCCAGGTGCGGTCCGGCAGGTGGACCTCGATCTGGTCCTGGAAGGGGGTGTACTTCTGGAACTTCATCCCGGAGGGCTTCTGGAAGTTGCGCATGGGGCTGGACGCCTGCCTTTCGTGAAACCCGGTGCGTGCACCGGAGGGGTCTGGCTGCTGGAAGGACCGTGGAGCTACCTCCGCAACGGGGTTCCGGCCCGGCCAGGGTGCGATGTCCCCGGTGCGTCAGAGCGTGGCGGGCGCCACGACCGACGGCTCAGCCCCGTTGCGGCGGCGTAGTAGCAGCCCCTCAACGGTGTCCGGGGTGATCCCGGCGAGGTCCAGTCGGTCGAACATGATTTCAGCCTAGCACCGCGCGGACCGACGGGATCAAAACCCGAGCCGGCCCAGCTGCTTGGGGTCGCGCTGCCATTCCTTGGCCACCTTCACCCGCAGGTCCAGGTACACGGCGGTCCCGAGCAGTTTCTCGATGGAGCCCCTCGCCTGGGAGCCGATGGCCTTGAGACGGGAGCCGCCCTTGCCGATGATGATGGCCTTCTGGCTGTCCCGCTCCACGAACACGTTGGCGTGGATGTCCAGCAGCGGGCGGTCCGCGGGCCGTCCCTCGCGGGGGTTCATCTCATCGACCACCACGGCCACCGAGTGCGGCAGCTCGTCCCGCACGCCCTCCAGGGCCGCCTCGCGGATCAGCTCGGCCACCATGGTCAGCTCGGGCTCGTCGGTGAGCTCGCCGTCCGGATACAGCGGTGGGGACAACGGCAGCCTTTCGGCCAGGACCTGGGCCACGTCCTCCACCTGGTGGCCGCGGACGGCGGAGACGGGCACGACGGCGGCGAAACCGGCCCCGTGGTTCTCCGGCCCGAGCACCTCGTCACCGAGGGCGGTGACGGCGAGCAGCTGGGCGGCGATCGCGTCCGGCTTCACCTTGTCCGTCTTGGTCACCAGGGCGACCACGGGCTTGCGGTTGAGCAGCGCCAGCTGACTGGCGATGTAGCGGTCACCCGGGCCGATCTTCTCGTCCGCCGGGATGCAGAAGCCGACCGCGTCCACCTCTCCGAGGGTTTGGGTGACGAGGTCATTGAGCCGCTGACCCAGCAGGGTCCGGGGACGGTGCAGCCCGGGGGTGTCCACGAGGACCAGCTGGAAGCCCTCACGGTGCACGATCCCGCGGATGGTGTGCCGGGTGGTCTGCGGTTTGGAGGAGGTGATGGCGACCTTCTCCCCCACCAGGGCGTTGGTCAGGGTGGACTTGCCGGCGTTGGGCCGGCCCACCAGGGAGACGAAGCCGGCGCGGAAGTCCTCCGGGGCGTTGCTGGGGTCGAACAGGGTCGTCATGGGGTCTCCCGGGAGGCTGGGGTGGATGCCGAGGCGGCGTCGCGATCGGTCAGGTGGGCTGGCAGCAGGTCGGTGCCGGGCCGGCGTCGGGCATGGCCGCCGTCCCGCGGGGACTCCCGCACCACCAGGCGCGCCACGCGGTTGCGCCGGCCCTGCAGGGACTCGGCCGTCAGCTCGATGCCCTGGACGGCCACGTGGGAGCCCTGGATGGGGACGCGGCCCAGCGTCTTGGCGAGCAGGCCGCCGACGGTGTCCACGTCCTCCTCGTCGTCCAGGTCCATGCCGAACAGCTCGGCGAAGTCGTCGATGCCCATGCGGGCGTCCACGCTGAACGAGCCATCCTCGAGGGGTTCGACCTCGGGACGGTCCTGGCGGTCGTACTCGTCCGAGATCTCGCCGACGATCTCCTCGATGAGGTCCTCCAGCGTCACGAGACCGGCGGTGCCGCCGTACTCGTCCACCACGACGGCGATGTGGGTGGACTCGCGCTGGAGCTCCTGCAACAGCACGGACACCGGCTTGGACTCGGGGACGAAGCGCACGTCCCGGGCCACGGCGTCCACGGGGCTGGCCGGATCCGCCGCGCCGTCCCCCAGGCCACGGTGCAGCGCCCGGGCCACGTCCTTGAGGTAGACCATGCCGAAGACCTCGTCCGCGTTGTCCCCGATGAGCGGGATGCGGGAGCAGCCGGAGCGCAGGAACAGGTTCATCGCGTCTTCCAAGGTGGTCCCGGTCTCGACGGTGACGACGTCGGTGCGCGGCACCATCACGGCGCGCACCAGGGTGTCCCCCATGTCGAAGACGGAGCGGATGAGCTCGGCCTCGGCATCCTCCAGGACGTCGGCGTCGTTGGCCCGCGCGACGAATTCGCGGAAGTGGCGCTCCTCGATCTCGGCGGCCTCCTCCTCCTCGTCCTCCGATCTGGGGCCGGGTGCCGCCACGCGGGCCGGCAGCGAGCCGAGCAGGGAGGTGAGGAAACGGACCAGGCCCGCGGTGCGCTGGGCGGCCGCGACGTCATGCTTGGTCCCCACCTGGCGCGGCGAGAGCACGGTCAGCAGCAGGGCGACCAGCCCCATCAGCAGGAGGGATAGCAGGGCGGTGATCCAGATGGTCCCCGTGAGGGAGTGGATGAACAGGGTGCCGGCCACGGCGGCAGTGGTCTCCGCGAACAGCCGCCAGAACCGCAGGGCGTGCAGGTGTTCCGGCAAGCGGGCCATGACCGTGAGGATCGGGCTGCGCGGGCGGCGCATCGCGATCCCCTCGGCCTCCTTGCGGGACAGGTAGCCCAAGGACCCCTCGGCGACACCGAGGATCCAGGACAGGAACAGCAATGCGGCCAGCAGGACCGCCAGGATGAGCGAGGTGAGCATCAGGCTTCGGTGGGGTCGGGGGCCGGGCGGCCGAGGAAGTCGCTGAGCAGCTGACGCTGGAGGGCGAACATCTCGGCCTTCTCCTCGGGCTCCTCATGGTCGAATCCGAGCAGGTGGAGCACGCCGTGGACCAGCAGCAGCAGGACCTCGTCCGCGGCGGAGTGCCCGCCGCGGGCGGCCTGGACGGCGGCGACCTGCGGGCAGATCACGACGTCGCCCAGCAGCCCCTCCGGGCCCGGGTCCTCGGCGGTGCCCGGTCGGAGCTCGTCCATGGGGAAGCTCATGACATCCGTGGCGTCCGGAAGGTCCATCCACTCCAGGTGGAGCTGTTCCATGGCGGCCTCGTCCACGCACACCACGGAGAGTTCCGCTCCCGGATGGACGTGCAGCGACTCCAGGACGGAACGGGACAGGGCGAGCAGCGACTCCTCGTCGACCTCAGTACCGGACTCGTTGACGATCTCAATGGCCATCGGTGTTCCCCCCGGCGTTCTCGTAGGCGTCCACGATCCGGCTCACGAGGCGGTGGCGGACCACATCCGCGGACTGCAGCCGGATGACGGCGATGTCCTGCACGCCCTCCAGGATGGAGACGGACTGGGCCAGGCCCGAATGGGTCCCCCGCGGGAGGTCGACCTGGCTGGTGTCCCCGGTGATGACCATGTGCGAGCCGAAGCCGAGGCGCGTCAGGAACATCTTCATCTGCTCGACCGTGGTGTTCTGGGCCTCGTCGAGGATGATGAACGCATCATTGAGCGTGCGTCCGCGCATGTAGGCCAGGGGCGCCACCTCGATCGTCCCGTCCGCCATGAGCCGCGGGATGGACTCGGGTTCGACCATGTCATGCAAGGCGTCATAGAGCGGCCGCAGGTAGGGGTCGATCTTCTCGCTGAGTGAGCCCGGCAGGTAGCCCAGCCGCTCCCCCGCCTCGACCGCCGGCCGGGTGAGGATGATCCGGTTGACCTCCTTGGCCTGCAACGCCTGCACGGCCTTGGCCATGGCCAGGTAAGTCTTTCCGGTGCCGGCGGGACCAAGTCCGAAGGTGATGGTGTTCTGGTCGATGCTCTCCACGTAGTGCTGCTGGTTCGCCGTCTTGGGCCTGATCTGGCGGCCCCGGCTGGAGAGGATCGAGGCGGAGAGCAGTCCGGATGCCTGTGCTCCGGAGCCACCCCGCACCAGGCTGGTCACCTGTTCGATGACCTCCGGGGTGATCGAGGTACCGCGCCGGGCCAGGCCGTGCAGGTCCTCGATCACCTGGCGCGCCTGCTGCACCTCCGGTGCGGGGCCTTCCACGTCCAGGTCCTCACCGCGCACGGAGACGGTCAGATCCGGATAGAGGCCGTCAAGGATCCGCAGCAACAGGTCCTGCGGCCCGAAGGTCCGCACCATGGTCTCCGACGAGGCGAAGGTGATGGTGATGTGGTCACGTTCCGTGGAAAGACTCAAGGGAGGTGCTTCAGCTCCTGGCTGGTGGGACATCTGGTGGGACAAACAGTGAGACGGGTGGACTACGAGGCCAGTCTACGTGCGCGGCCCGAACCGTCCCAGCAGCTGCTGGAGGACGGCGACGGCGGCCGGACCGGCGGTGGAGGACCGGAGCACATGGTGCCCCAACAGCACGGGCCGCCCCCCGGCCTCGGTCAGGGCCGCGGTCTCGGCCGGACTGATGCCACCTTCGGGGCCGACCACCAGCACGATCCGTTCCACGGCGTCGGCGGCCAGCACGCCGGCCTCGCTGACGGCTTCTCCCAACGACTGCCGTGCGTCCTCGTGCAGGACGAGCACCAGGGAACCGGGGCCACAGACCGAGGCGACCCCGACGCCGTCGAGCATCTGCTCCGTGCGGGGCACCCGGCTGCGGCGTGCCTGTTTCGCAGCCGAGAGCAGGGCCGCCTCCCACTTGCTCAGCGCTTTGGCGGTCTTGTCGGTCTTCCCGGACTTCCACCGCACGATGGAACGCTCGGCCTGCCAGGGGTACACGGCATCGAGGCCCAACTCCGTGGCCGTCTGGATGGCCAGCAGGTCGCGGTCACCCTTGGCGAGGGCCTGGACGAGCACGAGTTCGGGGTGCGGCGCCGGCTCGTCGTGGACCGACTCGGCGGTGACCTCCAACCGGTCGGGTGCCGCGGAGTGCACGGTGCCGCTCACGCGCCGGCCGGAACCATCCGCCACGTCCACGCGCTCCCCCGGGGACAGCCGCATGACCTGGACCGCATGCCGGGCCTCGGCACCCGAGACCACGACCGTGGCCCCCGCCGTGGCGGGGGCCAGCTCGCCGTCACCGACGTAGAAAAGGGGATTGCTCACAGATTCTTGAGGTTGTCCCGGAACTTGGAGAACAGCCCGCGGTGCTCCGTGGTGCCGTGCACCAGGTCTTCGCCGCGCAGGCTGGCCAGCTGCTCCAGCAGGGCACGCTGCTCGTCGTCGAGCTTGGTGGGGGTCTCCACCCGCAGGGTGACCTTGAGATCGCCTCGGCCGGAGCTACGCAACCGCCCGACGCCCAGCCCCTTGAGGGTCTGCACCTCTCCGGACTGGGTACCGGCCTTCACCGGCACCTCCTTCTCACCGTCGAAGGTGTCCAGGGTGAGCGTGGTGCCCAGGGCGGCGGCGGCCATCGGCACGCTCATCGTCGCCAGCAGGTGGTCACCGTCCCGGACGAACACCTCGTGCTGACGCACCTCGATCTCCACGTAGAGATCGGCGTTCGGCCCGCCACCGGGGCCGGCCTCGCCCCGGCCGGCGAGCTGGATCCGGGTGCCCGTGGCCACACCGGCGGGGATCTTGATGGTCAGTGAGGTGCGCTCACGGATGCGTCCCTGCCCGGAGCACTCGCGGCACGGATCCGGGATGACGGTCCCGAAGCCCTGGCACGCCGAGCAGGTCTCGGCAGCCATGACGGTGCCGAGGATGGAGCGGACCGGCCGGCGGATGGCGCCCTGGCCGTTGCAGATGGTGCAGGTCTCCGGGTGCGTGCCCGGCTGGCTGCAGCTGCCGTCACACGTGGGGCACACCACGGCGGTGTCCACCTCGAGGGTCTTCTCGGTGCCGAAGACCGCGTCACTGAGGTCGAGCTTGGCCGTGATGAGGGCGTCCTGTCCCCGCCGCGCACGGCTGGCGGGACCACCGCCCCGGCCACCGCCCATGCCGCCGGAGCCGCCACCGCCGAAGAACGTCTCGAAGATGTCCTGGAAGCCACCGAAATCGGCGCCGCCGAAGCCGCCGCCCATGCCGCCGGTGCCGTTCTCATGGCCCGTGGCGTCATAGTTGCGGCGCTTCTCCTGGTCCGAGAGGACCTCGTAGGCGCGCGTGACGTTCTTGAACTCCTCGGAGGCGTCGGGCGCCGGGTTCACGTCGGGATGGAGCTTGCGGGCCAACTTGCGGTAGGCGCGCTTGATCTCCTCGGCGGAGGCGTCCCGGCCTACGCCGAGCACCTCGTAATGGTCAGCCACGGTCTGCGGTGTTCCTTCCGGTGGTGGGGTGGTGGAGGTTGGTCCTGGCCGCTACTGCGACAGGATCCGGGACAGGTACCGGGCGATCGCCCGCACGGCGGTCATGGTGCCCGGGTAGTCCATGCGGGTGGGACCCACGACGCCGAGTTTGGCGCCGGAGCCGGGGCCGTAGCCTGCGGCGACGACGGACGCCTCGGACAGGGAGCCGGTGTTCTCGGACCCGATGCGCACACTGAGGCCACGCACATCCTGCTCCATCTCGGTCAGCAGGCGCAACAACACGACCTGCTCCTCGAGGGCTTCCAGGATGGGACCGATCGAGAACGGGAAGTCCCCGGTCGAGCGTGCCAGGTTGGCGGTGCCGGCCATGATGATCCGGTCCTCCCGGCGTGCCGCGAACATCTGGTCCAGCTGAGCGGCGATGGCCAGGGCGAGGTCCCGGTCCTCCGCCGGCACCTCGGCCAGCGCGAGCCGGAGTCCCTCGGCGGCCTGGATCGGCGTCAGCCCGTCCAGGTACCGCAAGAACTGCTGCTTCAGGACCCTCAGGGACGTCTCGTTGGCCTCGACGTCGAGGCCGAAGGCCCGCTGGTCCACCTGTCCGGTGGACAGGATCACGACGACGAGGGCCCGTCGGGGCGCCAGGAAGACGAACTCGATGTGCCGGATGGTGGAGGAGTCCACATGGGGGTACTGCAGCACGGCCACCTGATTCGTGAGCTGCGCGAGCAGCCGCACGGTGCGGGCCATCATCTCGTTGAAGTCACCGTTGGCGTCCAGCAGGGTCTGCACCGCGCGCTTCTCCGCGGCGGACAGCGGCTTCACCTCGGAGATCTGGTCCACGAAGATCCGGTAACCCTTGTCCGTGGGGATGCGCCCGGAGGAGGTGTGGGGGGCCACGATGAGCCCCTCCTCCTCGAGGGCGGCCATGTCATTGCGGACGGTGGCCGAGGACACGCCCAACTGGTGGCGGTCCACCAGGGCCTTGGAGCCGACGGGCTCGCGGGAGGACACATAGTCCTCCACGATGGCCTGCAGCACCTGCATGCGGCGCGGCTGTTCGCTCATCGGTTCCTCCTGCCTGTCTTCCGGCTTAGCACTCGACGCTTTGAAGTGCCAAGTCTAGACCGTGTGTCCAATCGAGGTACCACTTCCCCTTGCCGGGGACTGTGTCCCTGGCGGCTGCCTCCCCGTGCCGACCGCGAGCCGCGCGAGCCGATCCATGGGAACGCGCCGTCCTCTTGCTAGCGTCGGTGCCCGTGGAATGGAACAACTGGGGCCCGGGCACCCTCGACGGCGGCTTCCGCCCGACCGCCCGCACCGTAGAACAGGTCCCCGCGAACCAGGGCGCGGTCCTGGAGGACACGGAGACCGGATTCACCGGTGCCGTCCTGCGGGTCGAGAAGTCCGGTGGCGTGCACCTGGTCGTCCTCGAGGACCGGCGGGGACGCGCGAAGTCCTTCCCCCTGGGATATGGCTTCCTCGTGGACGGTGAGCCCGTCGAGGTGGTGGCCCCCGCGCCGGGTGGCGCCTCCGGCGCCGTCCCCGCGAAACCGGCCCGGACGGCGTCGGGCTCCCTGCGCGTGGACCACGCCCGGGCCCGCACGGCGCGGGCGTCCCGCATCTGGGTCGAAGGCCTGCATGACGCCGAACTTGTGGAGAAGGTCTGGGGCGAGGACCTCCGGCTGGAGGGCATCGTCGTGGAGCCGCTGCACGGCGTGGACGACCTGGCCGGGGCGATCACGGAGTTCTCGCCCGGCCCGCAGCGCCGGCTCGGCATCCTGGTGGACCACCTCGTGACCGGGTCCAAGGAGGAGAGGATCGCCACCGAGGCCATGAAGGTGCCGGGCGCCCGCGGCAACGTGCTGATCGTCGGCCATCCCTACGTGGACGTCTGGCAGGTCATCAAGCCCGCCGTCCTGGGCATCGGGGCCTGGCCCGTGGTGCCCCGGGGCCAGGACTGGAAGACGGGCATCCTCGCCGGCCTCGGCTGGCCGCACCGGACCAAGGAAGACATCGGCCTGGGCTGGAAGAGGCTGCTGTCCCAGGTGCGGACCTATGCCGACCTGGAACCGACCCTGCTGGGGCGAGTGGAAGAGGTCATCGATTTCCTGACCGCCGTCGAGCACTGACCGCACACCGACCTGCAGGGAACTCCCGGATCACGGCGGTACACTGGCGACCGAACGCCACCCAGCTCACCCGAACGGAAAGGCCCAGGACGTGTCCCAGCAGCAGCCCGGCAGTCCGCACCGCCCGCGCCCCGGCGCCGCCCCCCGGCGCGACCAGCAGCTGCAGGGTTCACCCGATCAGGCCGAGCCGCTGACGCCGGCCGAGGACCGCCAGTGGGCCACCCTCGCGCACTTCGGCGGCTTCCTCGGGTGCATCCCCTCCCTGGTGATCTACCTGGTCTTCCGCCACCGCGGACCGTTCACGGCCCAGGAGGCCAAGGAGGCGCTGAACTTCACGCTGCCGCCCACGGTCCTGGCCATCGTGGCGAACCTGCTGGCCCTCATCCCGATCGTCGGGGGCATCTTCGGCATCGTCGCCATGCTCCTGTGGCTGTTCATGACGGTCTCCGGCGTGGCGGCAGGCATCCAGTGCAACAAGGGCCGCCCCTACCGCTACCCGCTGAACCTGCGTCTGATCCAGTAACCCCGGTCCGGAGCCGGCTCTAGAACCCGGCGAGTCGCCGGACGATCGCGTCGTCCAGCAGCCGCCCCTGCAGGGTGGGCACCACACGGCCGGCCAGCGCCGCCCGCCCGTCCAGCAGCCCCTCACCGATCATGGCGGCGATCTCCTGACGGGCCCGGGCACCGCCGTCGGGTGCTTCCTGCAGGGCGGCCGTTGGCAGCCCGTCCGAGAGCCGGACACCCAGCATGACGCGCTCCAGGAACCGCGCCTCGGCATCGGGTTGCTCCCGGCCGACGGAGGGGGAGATCCCGGTGGCCAGTCGCTGCGCGTAGGCCGCCGGATGCTTGGCGTTCCAGAACCGGACGCCGGCCAGGTGTGAGTGGGCGCCGGGGCCGGCACCCCACCAGTCCTGGTCCCGCCAGTAGGCCACATTGTGCCGGGCTCGGTGGATGCCGCGGTCCTCGGGATCGTGGGCCCAGTTGGAGATCTCGTACCAGCGGTAGCCCGCATCCGCGAAGAGCCGCTCGGCCAGCAGGTATTTGTCCGCCTGGTCGTCCGGGTCCACGTCCGGGACGGTCCCGCGCTTCACGGAAGCCCCGAACTTGGTCCCGTCCTCCACGATGAGCGAATAGGCTGAGATGTGGTCCGGTGTCAGGGCCAGCGCGGCCTCCACGGTGGTGCGCCAGTCCTCCAGTGACTCCCCCGGCGTGCCGTAGATCAGGTCCAGGGACACCTCTAGGCCGGCTTCTCTGGCCCAGCCGACGGCGGCCGGGACGTTCTCCTGCCGGTGGGTGCGGTCCAGCGTGGCCAGCACGTGCGGGACGGCGGACTGCATGCCGAAGGAGACCCGGGTGAATCCACCGGCGGCCATCTCCCGCAGCGATTCGAGGGACACCGAGTCGGGGTTGGCCTCCGAGGTGATCTCGGCACCGGGCGTGATCCCGAAGACGTCCCGGGCCCGGCCGAGGATGCGGACCAGGTCGGCGGCGGGCAACAGGGTGGGTGTGCCGCCGCCGAAGAAGACGGTCTCCAGCGTGCGCGACGGGATGCCCGAACCGGCCAGGGCCTGCGCTGCGAAGTCCAGCTCACCGGCCACGGTGTCCGCGTAGGACGTCCGGGATGCGCCGGGACCCAGGTCCTCGGCGGTATAGGTGTTGAAGTCGCAGTAGCCGCACCGCACCGAGCAGAACGGGACGTGCACGTAGAGACTGAAGGTGCGCGGCTGGCCGGCCTCGGCCGCCGCACTCACCCGGTTCCCCACCGCTGCGGGGAACCGGCCGTCGTCGGGCGCGGGGTCGCCGAGGGGAAGGATCGAAGGCACGGTGTGTTCGTCCCCGCCCTACTTCTTGGCGCCGGACTCGGAGCCAGCGCCGTCCGAGGACAGCGCGGCGATGAAGGCTTCCTGGGGGACCTCCACGCGGCCGACCATCTTCATGCGCTTCTTGCCCTCCTTCTGCTTCTCCAGCAGCTTGCGCTTACGGGAGATGTCGCCGCCGTAGCACTTGGAGAGGACGTCCTTGCGGATGGCGCGGATGTTCTCCCGGGCGATGATGCGCGAGCCGATGGCGGCCTGGATCGGCACCTCATACTGCTGGCGCGGAATCAGCTCCTTGAGCTTGCCGGTCATCATCACGCCATAGGCGTAGGCGTTGTCCTTGTGGGTGATCGAGCTGAACGCGTCCACGGTCTCGCCCTGGAGCAGGATGTCCACCTTGACCAGGTCGGCGGTCTGCTCGCCGTCGGCCTTCCAATCCAGCGAGGCATAGCCCTTGGTGCGGGACTTGAGCAGGTCGAAGAAGTCGAAGACGATCTCCGCGAGCGGGATCCAGTAGCGGATCTCCACGCGCTCCTCGGAGAGGTAGTCCATGCCCTTCATCTGGCCGCGCTTGCCCTGGCAGAGTTCCATGACCGAGCCGATGAACTCGCTGGGAACGATGATCGTCGCCGAGGCCATGGGCTCGGCGACCTCGTTGATCTTGCCCTCGGGGAACTCGGACGGGTTCGTCACCGTGACGACCGTCTTGTCCTCCTTGGTGACCTCGTAGACCACGTTCGGCGCCGTGGAGATCAGGTCCAGGTTGAACTCGCGCTCCAAGCGCTCACGGATGATCTCCAGGTGCAGCAGGCCGAGGAAGCCCACGCGGAAACCGAAGCCGAGGGCCACGGACGTCTCGGGCTCGTACACCAGGGCGGCGTCGTTGAGCTTGAGCTTGTCCAGGGCGTCACGCAGCACGGGATAGTCGGAACCGTCGATCGGGTACAGCCCGGAGAACACCATCGGCTTGGGATCCTCATAGCCGCCGATCTGCTCCTGCGCCGGATTGCCGGCACCTGTCACCGTGTCACCGACCTTGGACTGGCGGACGTCCTTCACGCCGGTGATGAGGTAGCCCACCTCGCCGACGGAGAGTCCCTTCGAGGGCTTCGGCTCCGGGGAGGACACGCCGATCTCGAGGAGTTCATGGGTGGCCCCCGTGGACATCATCCGGATCTTCTCGCGCGGCGACAGCTTCCCGTCCACCACGCGGACATACGTGACCACGCCGCGGTAGGTGTCATACACGGAGTCGAAGATCATCGCCCGGGCCGGGGCGTCCGGCTGGCCCGCGGGAGCGGGGATCACCTCCACCACGCGATCGAGCAGTTCCTCGACGCCGACTCCGGTCTTGCCGGAGACGCGGAGGATGTCCTCCGGTTCACAGCCGATGAGCCCAGCGATCTCCGCGGCATACCGGTCCGGGTCCGCGGAGGGGAGGTCGATCTTGTTCAGCACGGGGATGATGGCGAGGTCGTTCTCCATGGCCAGGTAGAGGTTGGCCAGCGTCTGCGCCTCGATGCCCTGGGCCGCGTCCACCAAGAGGATGGCGCCCTCACAGGCCGCGAGGGACCGGGACACCTCGTAGGTGAAGTCCACGTGCCCCGGGGTGTCGATCATGTTGAGCGCGAAGTCGGTGCCGTTGAGGCTCCAGGGCATGCGCACGGCCTGGGACTTGATGGTGATGCCACGTTCGCGTTCGATGTCCATGCGGTCCAGGTACTGGGCCTTCATGTCCCGCGGCTGGACCACGCCGGTGGACTGCAGCATGCGGTCCGCCAGGGTCGACTTGCCATGGTCGATGTGCGCGATGATGCAGAAATTCCTGATGACCGCGGGATCGGTGGCGGCGGGCGCGGGGGCGTTGCTCGCCATGGGCGACACGGGCATCTTCCTTCGACTCTGACAACAGGGACAGGCCAGCCCCCTGGAACCAGCGGGTGGCTGATCCTCCATTCTTCCACGTTTCCGCGGACATGTATGGTCCTTGTCCTCAATCAACAATCCCAGCCGGTGGGATCGCACTCCGCCAACCGTCTACACACACAAGCACGGCCGGAGGACTGCAACCGTCAAACAATGTGAACTCTCATAAAACAACGTGAACTTGAATTGAACTAACCAAATTCATTGACTCCGTCCTTCAAGCAGTGCATACTAATACCACCTGCGGACGCTAACTTTTAGGGGATAGATTCGTGCGTCATCAAGTCAAATTACTCGCCGCTTCATCCATGGTTACTTCACTATTTTTAGGCGCTAGCCCTGGACTGGCCTTTCAGCCAGACGATCCATCAATAAATGAAGAAACATCAGCATCGTTGCTTTCTGCACACGAGTCAATATCACAACAATTCGTCGACAGTGAGAAGCTGGAACGCACAGAAGGCGGATATCTTTTTGAGGGTACGGCATCGATCCTAAAGATGCCATCAGATTGAGCAGATGATGTTGTTATTAATGGCGTCGACAAGCCAGATTTACAAATTGGTCTCCCGATTGCCAACAAATCTGCTGTTGCAGAAATTACCGAATCCGACACTCTTTCCTACGAAACCAGGAACCAGTATTCGACTGATATAGTACCTAAAATCGACGGCTCTGTTCAGCTTGTTCTCAGCCTTGAAGGCCGAAATTCTCCATCAGAGTATGACTTTGATTTATCCGGCAATAACATTGCAACAATCGAGGTACTGGACAATGGCTCAGCGGCATTTGTCTCGCGCGAAGGAGAATTTCTTGGCGGCGCTGCCAAACCATGGGCAGTTGATTCAAATGGACAGAAGATTAGTACTCACTTCGTTGCCAATGGACTTGAACTCCGTCAGGTAGTGGACCACAAGGCACAGTCGGACATCAGCTACCCGGTGTATGCGGACCCGTGGCTTGGGGTCAACTTGTATGATAGCGTGTCGGTCTCCTATCATTCGAGTGGGTGGATAGCTAACGCGACACCTTCCTTTTGGGGTCACCAGCACATGAATTCCACTGCGGTTGCCTGGGCACATCGGGACGAGATTCGAACCCGCACTGGCCTAGCTTCTAGCTGGAATGATTCGATGTCCGAGCAGACCTATTGCCATGTCATGGGCTACCCCGCTTCACTGCCCGAATTCAATATGGAATCGTGGCGACCCTATGTGCGCTGGGAAGAGTCCTTGACCAGATACCAATGCAACCCATATGACGGTCAATGGTCTTGACCACTCATCATGCGAGTTCGGCTCAGCCTTGTAGCCAGAAGTGGGATCTCAGCAGTTCGGGCTAGGAGGAGGATTAAGTGTCAAGGACCGTATTGATGTGGGCGGGCTCGATCACTGTCGTTCTGGCGGTAATAGGCGGGTTCATAACATTCAGTTACATATTCAATATATTTGATGACGTGGAGCCTCTTTATAACTCCGGCCAGATCACCCAAGAACAGCTCATCGAGATGACTGAGGTCCCGGGGTCGGCGAAAGCTACGCTCGCGGCTTTTGGTGCGGCTGGTGCCATTGGCTTGGCCATGCTCGTCACGGGGTTGATTCTCCACATGCGGTTCACGCGGAAACAAGGAGAAGATTAGACGCTGGTGCCGCACAGTTAAGTTCTCGGGACCAACAGGCACCTCGTCGTGATAGACTCACCAGCTGTGTGTCCGCGCAGGTCGACGGGCACTCCCGGAACGGCTCAACAGGTATCCCCACGCCGCTCAGTCGCCGGATTCGGGATTACCCCTCACCGACCACGTCAAAAGACAACAGAAAGACCTTTCCTTGGCAAACATCAAGTCCCAGAAGAAGCGCATTCTCACCAACGAGAAGGCCCGCCTGCGTAACAACGCGGTGAAGTCGGAGCTGCGCACCGCCATCCGCGCCGTGGACAAGGCCGTCGCCGCGGGCGACCAGGCCGCCACCACGTCCGCCGTGGCCCTGGCCAGCAAGAAGCTGGACAAGGCTGCCAGCAAGGGTGTCATCCACCAGAACCAGGCTGCCAACCGCAAGTCCGGTATCGCCAAGCGCGTGAACAAGATCGAGGCCTGAGCCTCTCAGATCTGGCCCGGCCCCTGAGGGGCCACGGCACCGAAGCCCCCGTCCTGATGGACGGGGGCTTCGTGGTTAAGGACTACCGTTTCGTGGTGAAGGACTACCGTCGAGCGGTCAGGGCAATCCGGGTGACGGCCCGCTCGACCGCATAGTCGGCATCCTTGGACAGTCCCTTGGCCTCGGCGTCCGCCTGGGCCACCCACTCGATCGCGGCCGCGATGGTGGCGGGATTCCAGAATCGGACGGTCTCGGCCACGCGCTTGGCCTGCCACGGGGCCATGCCCAGCACGCCCGCGATCTGGCCCTGGCCCACGCGGGCATCCACGATCCGGGCGATCTGGCGCGTCTTCATGGCGAGGGCGCCGGTGATGGCCGGCGCGGACACCCCCGTGGCCAGGGCATGGCGCAACAGGGCGGTGGCCTGCCCGGCTCGTCCCTCGATGGCGGCATCGGCCACCCTGAAGGCCGTGGCCTCCACCCGGCCGCCGTAGTAGCGGTCCACAACCTGGCTCGTGACGGTGCCCTCGGTGTCCGCGGCCAGTTGCTGGCAGGCGGCCGCCAGGTCCGTGAGCGAACCACCGGCGGCATCGAGCAGGGAACGGACCGCTTCCGGATCGATGGAGCGGCGCCGGGACCGGAACTCACCCTGGACGAAATCGGACTTCTCGGCGTCGGATTTGATCGGTTGGCAGTCCACGAGGACCCCGGCGGCGGTGGCAGCATCCAGCAGCTTCTTTCCCCGGTTGCCTCCGGTGTGCCGCAGGATCAGCGTGACATCCTCGGCCGGGCTCTTGACGTAGTCGAGGCAGTCCGTCAAGAACGCCTCGTTCATGTCCTGGAGCCCCTCCACCTGCAGGATCTTGGCTTCTCCGAACAGAGAGGGACTGGTCAGGACGGAGAGCTGGCCGCCCTCGTAGTCGGCCGCGTCCACGCGGTGGACCTCAAGGCCCGGGTCCTGGTCCCGGAGGACGGTGCGGACCCGGTCGATCACCCGGCCGGCGATGAAGTCCTCGGGCCCCTTCAGCAGCATCATCGGGGCCGGACTCACGGTGCGCCAGTCTGCTCCGGAACTCGTGGATCGTCGGCTTCGACTCGGTGCGGGCATTGGTAGTCAGGGGCGCAGGTGCCGTCGTGCGGTCCTGGTTCCCCATCCCCCTTTCAATCCGTGCGTGCGGTTTTCCCGCACACGGCTTAACGATGAACTTCTGGTCATGGTTACGCACTCCGCGGATAGCGCACGGTGCCACGTAATCGGTGCAGGCCATGGCCGTTGAACCACTCTTCGGTCCACTCCAGCCATTGGCCCGGTTTGAGGTTGCGGCCACGTCTTCGAATCAGCAGCTTACGCAACCGCATCACCACGTAGTCGTCGATCTGCCGGAACTTGTCCGCGGCATTACCGGTACGGAAGTAGTTGCCCCAGCCACGCAGGATCGGATTCAGCAACGCGATCACGTCCCTGATATCCATCCCCGACCGGCTAGACCCGGTCAGGTCCTTCACGCGCTGACGCACCTTCTTCATAGCCCGCTTCGCGGGCCACCGGTGCAGGTAGTAACGGACCTTCCCGTACTTCTCCCACATCCGCCCAGACATCCGGGCCCGGAAATGACAGCCAAGAAAGTCGAAACCCTCCCGACCGCCACGCAGATCGATGATCTGCGTCTTGTCCGGATGCAACTCCAACCCCATCGAGGCCAGAATGCCCCCGGCCGTTTCCAGAGCCCGTTCGGCCTGGACCCGGGTGCGGCACAGAACGACGAAATCATCCGCGTACCGGACCAGTTCGCCAACCCCGGAAGTAGCCATGGCCCGGTCGAAGGCATGCAGGTAGATGTTCGACAGCAACGGCGAGATCACCCCACCTTGGGGGGTCCCCGCAACTGACTGCTCGAGACGCCCGCCGTCCATCACACCAGCCTGCAACCACAACCGGACCAACTTCAGCACCCGCCGGTCCGAGATCCTCCGGCCCACCTGCACCATGAGTTCCTCATGGTCGATGGTCCCGAAGAAGTCCCGGATATCGGCCTCCACGACGAACACATTCCCCTGGGCAAAGCCCTTGCGGATCGTCTCCATCGCGTCAGTGGCCGACCGCCCGGGCCGGAACCCATACGAGACCGGACCGAAGTCCGCCTCGAAAACAGGCTCCAGCACCATCTTCACGGCCTGCTGGGCCACCCGGTCCCGCACCGTCGGGATCCCCAACGGGCGCCTGCCCCCATCCGCCTTCGGGATAAACACCCTGCGGGCGGCAGAGGGCCGGTACCGGCCCTCCAACAAATCACCACGAAGTTCGGACAGCATCCGCCCGACCCCGTAGCCCTCAACATCGGCCAGCGTGGTTCGGTCCACCCCGGCCGCTCCCCGATTACGGCGCACCCGCTCCCAGGCCTCGTACAGGACGTCAACCCTGCACGCACGATCGAACAGGGCATGGAAACGGCGATCCTCGGACTGCTTGGCCGCAGCCCATAGCTTGCGTTGAAGTTTTCGCGCGCCCCTCACCGGCGGAAGCCGATTCAGGTCGACAGACGGTTGCCTGCCGGGGTGGTTGGACCGGGCTGTCCCGGCCATGCCCTGACGCTTACCCTCTCGGCCAGCATGTTCAAAGCGGGGGCCCTTCCCTCGGTGCGCGTTATGTTGCACGCCCATCATCGGTACTATGACCCCCTCGGACTCCCGCTGCCCACCACCGGTTTTCACCATCGGCTTATACCAGTGGCCTTCGCCCGACGCGGGCCGGGCAGACGGGTCTCTTCTGTTCCAGACCAGACCTTGCGTACGTGCCACCACCCCTACCCCGGAAGGACCCAGCAGGCTGACCCCGGAACAGGGCCCACCGGACATGGCCTTCGCCGCGACATGATCGGCTCGGCTCCCTCGTTGTGAATTTGACGAGGCTGCAGTGTTCGCTTAATGCTGCGGCCCGCACGCTTGCTCCCCCAAAAGGGCTCTTGACATCCCGCTCAGCCCGCCGGATCTCTCCAACGAACCGGGACCTGCTACTCGGCGCTCCGGTACCTACCGAGACGGGACTCACACCCGCCGGCCTGATCCAGCTTTCAGAACGCACCATGGTTGCCATCCTATCCGTCCCCGCCCGCCGGCCCGGTGCCGGCGGCCTCGGGTGCCCGGGCGCCAGTGAGGGTGGGCACCAGCTCCCCGTCCCGCAGGGACACCACCGTGGTCCCGTGGAGGTCGGTGCGGATCACCGGCCCGTGCCGCTCCAGCTCCCCGATCACGGAGGGGTGCGGGTGGCCGTAGCCGTTGTCCCGGCCGACCTGGACCACGGACAGCGCCGGATCCACGGCCCGCACCACGTCCACTCCCCCATTGCGGGCACCGTGGTGGGCCACCTTGAGTACGTCCACGGAGTCCGGCAGCATCTCCTGGCCCAGCAGCGCCCGGCTGGCCTCCTCCTCCATGTCCCCCGTCAACAGCACGGTGTAGTCCCCCTCGGGGGTGTTCACGGTGGCGGTCATCTGCAGCGAGGCGTCGTTCTCATGGGCCGCGCCGGGATCCGCCTCCAGCACGGCCCAGTCCACCCAGTATCCTGACGCCGACCGATCACCGGCCCGGCCCGTCTCCCCGGGAACCGGCTGCCGGGCACCGGCGGGCACGCCGCGACCGGGCGTCGACGCCATCGTCGAGTACAGGATCTCGGCGGGGCTGCAGCATCCGATGAGGTCCGCCGCGGCCCCGGCGTGGTCCTGGTGCAGGTGGGACAGCACCAACAGGTCCACCCGGTCCACCCCGATCCGGTCCAGGCAGCTGGTCGCCGCTGCCGCCTCCGCCCCCGTGTCCACCACCATGGCGGCCCTCTCCCCCGTCCGCAGGACGAGCATGTCCCCCTGACCGACATCACAGGCGGCCAGGGACCAGTCGGCCGGCAGTGGCCCGGACGGTGGCGCGATGACCAGGCCCAGCTGACTGCCGGCGGCCGCGCAGACCGTGGTCCACGCCGCGGCGAGGGACCAGCGGAGGCGGCCGACCGGCGTCGGGCGTGGCCTGCCGTGCAGGCCGAGGCGCCGGACCCGGGCCGGACGACTGCGCTCCCACCGCATCAGCAGCCACAAAAGGGCCAGCGCGGCGGCCACGTGCAACACCACCAGGCCTGCACCCAGGGGCCCCTCCGGCCACCCATGGAGGGCGCCCGGCCAGCCGGAGACCTCGGAGGCGATCCAGCCGATCCCCGCAGCCGGCCAGCCGACCACCCAGAAGACAGCGGCCGCGGCTCCGGGCCAGGGCACCGCCAGGACGGCGGCGACGGTGCCGGGCACGGTGACGAAGGGGACGAGGGGCGCCGCCAGCAGGTTGGCCGGCACCGAGTAGGCACTGAACTCGCCGGTCATGCCGACGAGGATGGGTTGGCAGGCGACCTGCGCGGTGACGGTCACGGCGAGGGCGGCGCCCAGGATCCCGGCCACGGGGCCCGGCAGCGCGCGCCGCAGGACGGCGGTGAGCCACTGCTCGACGGGCCGGGCCGCCACCACGATTCCGGCCGTGGCCGCCAGGGAGAGCTGGAAGGCCGGTTCCCCGGCGAGGCCCGGTTGCCACCACAGCAGCACGCAGGCGGCCAGGCACAACAGGGGCAGAGCCTGGCGGCCCCGGCCGAAGAACACGGCCCACGCGCCGAGGGCGCCCATCACGGCGGCCCGGATCACGGAGGGCTCGGGACCCACGACGATCACGAAGACGACGAGCACGCCGAGGACCGCGCCGAGCACCACCGGGCGGCGGACCCGCGCCGACCGCAAGGCCATGGTGACGGCGCCGGCGATCAGCGTGCAGTTCGCCCCGCTGACGGCTGAAAGATGGCTGAGGCCGGAGGTCTTCATGGACTCGTCCAGCGCGGGGTCCTGCGCGGACCGGTCGCCCAGGATCAGCCCCGGCAGCAACTGGGGCGCGGCGCCGACGGTCCCGGCGGCCGCCTGGTGCACCGACGCGCGGACGATGTCCCGTCCCGTGGGCGCTCCGTTCGGGCCGGGTGCCCCGGCATCACGGGGGCAGGACCCGGTCTGCGGTGCGGTGGAGGCACGGGCGAACACCGTGGCGCCCTCGGCCTCCGGTGACGCGGTGAAGCAGACCGCCGTGCCGGACGGCAATCCCTCCCAGTCCCGACCGCCGGACACCACCACCTCGGTCCCGCCCGGAATCTCACGGGACGGGTGCCCGAACGCCTGCACGGTCACGGTGAGGTGCCAGCTCTCGCCGAACGCCCCCGCACGCAGGACGGCCGGTCCGGTGGCCTCACCCGACATCCGCAACGGCCGTTCGGCGGCCACCGCGTCCTCCCAGCCCGAGTCCCGGACCGGCGCGCGGTCGCCCATGGCCTGGACGGCGGCGACGGCCGCGATCCACAGCGCGATGGCTGCCAGGGACGTGATGACCATGGTGCGGCCGCGTCGACGCCCCTGGCCTCGGCCCCGACCCTGACCCTGGTCTTGACCGTGAGCAGCAGAAGCCCACGTCATCAGGCCGGTGGCCCCGAGGGCCAGGAGCGCCAGCAGCCACGGCACCAGGAGGGCGGCGTCGTAGGGAATCAGCGGTATCGCCAGACAGACGGCGAGGGTCAGCACCACGGCGGGGACCAACCGGAGGTCGACGGCCGCCGGAATCCTGCCCCGGGCCTGGACTGTCACCAGGTGACCAGTCCGTCGAGGCGCTCCATCATGGCCGGCCCGATTCCTGACACGGCGTCCACATCCTCCAGGGAGCCGAACGGACCGACTTGCTCGCGGTGCTCGACGATGCGTCCGGCCAAGGCCGGGCCGATGCCGGGCAGCTGTTCCAGGGCCGTGACATCCGCCGTGTTCAGGTTGACGGCTCCCGCCGCGTCCGGCCCGACGCCTGAACCGCCGTCCGCTCCCTCTCCGGCGAGAGGAGCGCCGGTTCCGTCCGTCCCCGTCGCTCCCCCGGCCAGACCGTCCGGCCCGGGCACCAGGATCTGACTGCCGTCCACGGCCGGGGCGGCCAGGTTGAGCAGGTCCAACGCCGCCTCCCCGGTGGGACCGCCGGCGGCCTGCAGGGCATCGTCGACGCGGGCGCCGGTCGGCAGGGCCACGAGTCCAGGGTCTTGGACCTCCCCGGCCACATGGACGGTGACGGTTCCCTCGGTTCCGGCCGAGCCGGCGTCGGCCGCGGAGGCTGAGGCGCGATCTTCGGTGCCTGAGTCCGGAGGCGCCGTCGCGCCCGGACCGGCGCCGTCCGCTGCCGGACCGGGACGGGCGGGTTCCGCCGAGCTGGCCGGGGCGTCCTCCACGGAGGCGGCCACGGGAGCACCCGAACCACCAGGACCGGCCGGTGAGGTCAGCCAGCCGACCGCCCACCACGTGCCTGCGACGACGGCCAGGAGCAGCACCGCCGATCGGACGACGCGGGTTCGCCACAGGGGCGCCGGCGGCGGTGGTTGCTCCCAGTCGTCGTCGTCCGGATCACTGAGCCCGTGGTTGTGGCGTCCCATGGGTTCCACCCTGGCCGCCGCCGGGCTGGACCGGCAGGGGCGGCGTCAGCCGCTGGGGACGGCTCGCGGGGCGTGGGGTCGCTGTGCAGGAGCCATCGGGTTCAGGGTGACGCCCAGGGCACCCAGGCCCAGGTGGGCGGCCAGCACGGCCGGCAGGCGGATGACCGGCACCGGCATGGCGGAGAGGCTCTGCAACCGTCCGGCAAGCTCGTGGGCGGCCGGCTCGTTGCCAAACCCGTGGACGGCGATCCGTTCGCCCCGGCCGTCTGACCCGGACACGAACTCCTGCGTCAGCTCCACCAGCCGCTCGGTGGCCCGTGCAGAGGTCCTCGGGCGATCCACGAGGGAGACGATTCCGTTGTCCAGCGTCAGCACCGGCTTGACGTGGAGCAGCGTCCCCAGCAACCCGGCCAGAGTACCGATGCGTCCGCCGCGTCGCAGCTGGTCCAGGTTGGGCACGGTGAAGAAGACCCCCGCCTCCTGGGTCGCCTCGTCCACGTCCGCCAGCAGTTGCTCCGGCGCCATCCCGAAGCCGGCGGAGATCACCGCGTCCAGCACCAGGGTCCCGAGCGCGAACCCGCTGAGATGGGAGTCCACCACCGTCACGGGGATCAGCGCGTCACGCCCGGCGAGCCGGGCGGCCTCCACGGTGCCGGACAGTTGCCCCGAGATGTGGATCGAGATGATCCGCTCGAAGCCGGACTCCGCCAGTTCCTGGTACACCGCGCTGAAGGAGCCCGGCGAGGGCCGGGAGGTCTTGACGGCGGTGCCCGCTGCCAGCGCCAACGGCAGCTCGCGCATCAGCTCCGCCGTGCCCTCGGCATGGATCTGCTCGCCCAGCATGACGGGCATGGGCACCTGGCGCAGCCCCTTGGCCAACGGGTGCGCCAACAGTTCAGCGGGGATGGAGGCCGAGGAGTCGGTGACGATCGCGGTGCGGCCCTTACGGGAGGGCGGCAGACCGAAGCGGACCCAGCCCGACTGCGCGCTGCGCACCTGCCGGATGTGCGCGAGCATGGCGCTCTGCCACTCAGCCAGCTCGGCCATGCCCGTTCCTTCCCACTCGGTCCCGCCGTGCTTCGTCCGTGCTCCGCCGGTGCTCCGCCCGTGTGCCGCCCGTGTGCCGCCGGCATGCCGTCGACAGGCCGTCGGCAGGCCGTCGGCAGCCCTCAGACGACGATGTTGACGAGCTTCGGTTCGCGCACGATCACCTTGCGGATCTCGGCACCGTCCAGGGATCGTTGCACGGCCTCGGAGGCCAAAGCCAGCTGCTCGAGGTCGGCGGCCGAGATGTCCATCGGGACCTCGAGTCGGTCCCGGACCTTGCCCTTGACCTGGACGACGGCGGTGGCGGTGTCCTGCACCAGCAGCGCCTCGTCCACGGCGGGCCAGCCCGCCCGCGCCACCGAGGGCTCGTGGCCGAGTTTGGCCCACATGTCCTCGGCCGTATACGGCGCGAACAGGCTCAACAGGATGGCCACGGCCTCCACGGCTTCGCGGACGGCGGGATCGCCGGCTCCACCGGCCCCACCGTCGATGGTTTTGCGGATGCCGTTGACGAGTTCCATGGTGCGCGCCACGACCACGTTGAACTTGTGGTCGTCCAGCAGGCGGGCCGTGTCCGCCACCGTGCGGTGGGTGAGCCGGCGCAGGGACGTGTCGCCGGCGTCGGGATCAGTTCCCGGCGCCGTGCCGGAGGTCTCCACGTCCTGCGCCAGACGCCAGGCGCGGGCCAGGAACTTGGCCGAGCCACCGGGCGAGACGTCCGCCCAGTCCACGTCGTCCTCCGGCGGGGAGGCGAAGATCATGGTCAGGCGCACGGCATCCACCCCGAAGGTGTCCAGCTGCTCGCCGAGGTCCACACCGTTGCCGAGGGACTTGGACATCGCCTTGCCGCCGTTGAGCACCTGGCCCTGATTGAGCAGCGCCTTGAAGGGCTCCGTGAAGGAGATCAGATCCATGTCATACAGCGCCTTGGTGAAGAAGCGCGAGTACAACAGGTGGAGGATGGCGTGCTCCACTCCACCCACGTACTGCTCGACGGGCAGCCACCGGTCCACGGCAGCACGGTCGAACACCTGGTCGTCGTCGTTCGGGGAGGCGAAGCGCATGTAGTACCAGGACGAGTCCACGAAGGTGTCCATGGTGTCGGTGTCCCGCCGGGCGGCCCCGCCGCAACCGGGGCAGGTGGTGTTGACCCAGGACTCGATGCCGGCCAGCGGCGACTTGCCCTTCGGCGCGAGCTGCTCGCCGGCCACGTCCTGCGGCAGCAGGATCGGCAGCTGGTCCTCGGGGACCGGCACCTCGCCGCAGTCGGGGCAGTGCACGATCGGGATGGGCGCACCCCAGAAGCGCTGACGGGACAGCAGCCAGTCACGCAGCCGGTAGTTGACGGTGCCCCGGCCGGTGCCGCGCTCGTCCAGGATCTCGATCGCCCGCGAGATGGCCTCGGCCTTGGCCAAGCCGTCCAGCTCGCCGGAGTTGACCAGCGTACCGTCCCCGGTGGTGGCCGTCCCGGTCACCGCCGGATCCTCCTCACCGGTGTCCAGGACGCGGCGGACGTCCAGGCCCATGGTGCGGGCGAAGTCGAGGTCACGCTGATCGTGCGCCGGAACGGCCATGATCGCGCCGGTGCCGTAGTCGGCCAGGACATAGTCCGAGGCCCACATCGGCAGTCTCTCGCCGGTGAGGGGGTTGATGGCGTGGCGGCCCAGGAAGACCCCGGTCTTGGAGCGGTCGGTGGCCTGGCGCTCGATCTCCGAGACGTTCTTCAGCCCCTCACGGTAGGTCTCGAGCGCGGCGCGGTGCTCGGCGTCCACGAGTTCCAGGGCCAGGTCCGCGTCCGCGGCGACGACCATGAAGGTGGCGCCGAACAGGGTGTCCGGGCGGGTGGTGAAGACGGTGATGTCCCGGCCCGGCTGGCCGTTCTGGCCCGCGGTGGCGGCGGTGGGCTCCACGCGGAAGTCCACATGGGCGCCCTCGGAGCGGCCGATCCAATTCCGCTGCATGGCGAGCACGCGTTCGGGCCAGTGTCCCTCGAGCTGCTGCATGTCCTCCAGCAGGCGGTCCGCGTACTCGGTGATGCGGAAGTACCACTGGTTCAGGGACTTTTTCGTGACCGGGGTGCCGCAGCGTTCGCAGGCGCCGTTGACGACCTGCTCGTTGGCCAGCACGGTCTGATCCTTGGGGCACCAGTTGACCGGCGAATCCTTGCGGTAGGCCAGGCCCTTGGCATGGAACTGCTGGAACAGCCACTGGGTCCACCGGTAGTACTCCGGGTCCGAGGTGTGCAGTTCGCGGGACCAGTCCGCGGAGATCCCATACCGCTGGAAGGAGGCCTTCTGCGTGTCGATGTTCTTGTAGGTCCACTCCGCCGGGTGCGCGTTGCGCTTGATCGCGGCGTTCTCGGCCGGCAGCCCGAAGGAGTCCCAGCCGATGGGGTGCAGGACGTCATAGCCCTGCTGCATCCAGTACCGGGCCACCACGTCGCCCATGGCGAAGGCCTCGGCATGGCCCATGTGCAGGTCTCCCGAGGGGTACGGGAACATGTCCAGCACGTAGCGGCGCTCACGGGAGCCGTCATCCAGCGGCGCGAAGGTACGGTGCTGCTCCCAGTAACCGCCCCAGCGCTCCTCGAGCGCCGCGAACGAGTACCCCTCGGTCTCGTCCTGCTGGGGAGTACCTTGCGCTGGCTGGCTCACGGAGGTCCTGTCCTTAAAGTGTGGTGGCTGGAGAACGACGCCGGCCCGGTTCCCCGGGCGGTCGACGCGCCCAGCCATCCTACTCCGGAGGGCCGTCCGGCTCTGAATCCAAGACTGTTGCCGGACCGGCGTCGATCAGCCTTGCTCCGCCCATCCGAGGGACCGTTGGACGGCCTTGTCCCACTGGCCCAGGAGCCGATCCCGTTCGGCGGAGGACAGGGCCGGCTCCCACCGCCGGTCCTCCCGCCACAGCCCGGCCACCTCGTCGAGGTCCCGCCAGAGCCCGGACGCCAGGCCGGCCGCATGTGCAGCGCCGACCGCGGTGGTCTCCACGAGTTCCGGACGCACCACGGGCAGGCCGAGGATGTCCGCCTGGAACTGCATCAGGTGGTCGTTGACGGTCATGCCGCCGTCCACCCGCAGCTCCTCGGGCCGGTGGCCGGCGTCCGCCACCACGGCCTCCAGGACGTCCCGTGACTGATAGGCGGTGGCCTCCAGGGCCGCCCGGGCCAGGTGGCCGGCGGTCGCGAAGCCGGTGAGCCCGGCGATGAGCCCGCGGGCGTCCGGACGCCAGTACGGCGCGTACAGCCCGGAGAACGCCGGCACGAAGAACACCCCGCCGTTGTCCTCGACCGAGGCAGCGAGGGACTCCACCTCGGCCGAGCTCCGGATGATCCCCAGGTTGTCCCGCAGCCACTGGACCAGCGAGCCGGCGACCGCCACCGAACCCTCCAGGGCGTAGTAGGCGGGCCCGTCCTCCAGCTGGTACGCGACCGTGGTGACGAGGCCGTGGTCCGAGATCTCCGGCGTCGTGCCGATGTTCTGGAGGAGGAAGCAGCCGGTGCCGTAGGTGCTCTTCACGTCCCCCCGGTTGAAGGCCCCCTGGCCGAAGGTCGCGGCCTGCTGGTCGCCGAGGATCCCACACACCGAGAGGCCGCTGAGGGGTTCGGCGCCGGTGATGGTCCCGAACTCCCCCACGGAGGGGTGGATCCGCGGCAGCATGCCGGCCGCCAGCTCGGGATCGATCCCGAACAGCCCGGTGAGGTCGTCATCCCAGTCCAGGGTTTCCAGATCCATCAGCAGGGTCCGTGAGGCGTTGGTGACGTCCGTGGCATGGACGCCGCCGTCCGGACCACCGGTGAGGTTCCACAGCAGCCAGCTGTCCATGGTGCCGGCCCGCAGGCGGCCGCTCCGCGCGAGCTCTCCGGCCTCGGGCACGTTCTCCAGGATCCAGCTGATCTTGCCGGCCGAGAAATACGAGGCCAGGGGCAGACCGGTCCGGGCGCGCACGGCGTCCTCGTGCCCGTCCGCCCTGAGCCGGTCCATCAGCGCATCCGCCCGGGTGTCCTGCCAGACGAGCGCCCGGTGGACCGGTCGCCCCGTCACCGCGTCCCACAGGACCGTGGTCTCACGCTGGTTCGTGATCCCGACGGCGGCCACGTCCGCGGTGCGCAGGCGGGCCCGGGTGAGGGCAAGGCCGGTGAGTTCGCGAGTGTTCTCCCAGATCTCGACCGGGTCATGCTCCACCCATCCGGGGTGCGGAAAGTACTGGCGATGTTCTCGCTGGGCGCTGGCCAGGACGGACCCGTCCTCGGCCATGACCACCACCCGGGTCGAGGTGGTGCCCTGGTCGATGCTGATGACGGCACGCCGCGAGGCCATGGCCGTGGAGACGTCGCTGCTGGCTGGCTGCATGTCGGAAGCCTATCCACCCGCGCGCCCTCGGCCTGGGCGCAACGGCGGAACGATCCGGTCGACGCGAGCGAAAAGCTGGTTAGCCTGAGGGGGTGAGCACTCCCCCGCCTGCCGTCACCGCGCGTCCCCTGCCCATCCGCCTGCGGGATCGGGTGGTGGTCCCACCCGCGCCCAGGGACACCTCCGTGATCACCGGATTCTCCGCGCGGACACCGGAGCGGATCATCGTCGAGGTCCCCGACCCCGTGTCCGGTCGGCCCACGCCGCTGGCGGTGTGGCACCACGCGGTCGACGCTTCGGCCCGAGCTGCTCCCGCCGACGGACCCCCAGGTGGCGGCCGGGACGGCGAGCACCGGACGCCGGTCGTGGCCGTCCACGGGTTCCGGGGGGACCACCACGGCCTGGCCCTCCTGGCGGACTGCCTGCCGGGCCTGGAGATGTTCCTGCCCGAACTGCCCGGCTTCGGTCATTCGCCGGCTTTCCCCGACGCCCCGCACACCGTCGCCCACTATGTGACGGCCCTCGGCAGCGCCGTGGAGGCCCTCGGCCTGATGACGGGAACCTCCGCCGGGCGGCGCGCGGCGTCCCCACCCGGCGGGCGGACCCGTCCGACCCTGCTGGGACACTCCTTCGGTTCCGTGATCGCCGCCCAGCTGGCGGCTGCCGACCCGGACCGCTGGGCCGGCCTGGTGCTGCTCAACCCGATCTGTGAACCCGCCCTGACGGCGGACGACTCCACCGCCAAGGTCCTGATGTCCCGCATCGCGGCGGGCTATTACGAGGTCTCGGCGGCCCTGCCCGAACGGCTCGGGAGCGCCCTGCTGTCCTCCCCGCTCGTCGTCTGGATCACCGGGACCGTCATGGCCAAGACCACGGACCGCCATACCTTGGCCTACCTCCACGACCAGCACCAGAACTACTTCTCCGCCTATGACCACCGCCAGGTGCTCGTGGAGGCCTACCGCGCCTCCACCACGGGTTCGGTCCTGGACGTGGCCGAGCGGTTGCGGCTCCCGGTGCTGCTCGTGGCCGGCGCTGACGACGAGCTGGGCTCCGTCCGCGGACAGAAGAAGCTGGCCCGCCGCATCGGCCGGGCCTCACCTCTCGCCCGGCTGGAGATCCTCGACGGCGTGGGCCACCTCATCCACTACGAGCGTGCACCGCAGGCGGCCGATCTGATCCGCTCGTTCAGCGCCGAGACGGGGGCCCTATGACGAACGATTCACGCCGCACTGTCATCATCACCGGAGCGAGTGACGGAATCGGTGCGGCGGCGAGCAGGAGACTCGCCAACGCCCAGACGCGATTGATTCTGGTGGGCCGCTCACCCGAGAAGACACGGGCTGTCGCGGCAGAGACGGGGGCCGAGTATCACCTGGCCGACTTCACCCGGCTCGATGACGTGCGCGAACTCGCAGCGACGCTTCTCGGGAGCTGCGGCCGTATCGACGTGCTGGCGAACAATGCGGGCGGCATCTTCTTCGGCCCCACGACCACGCCGGACGGTTTCGAGCAGACGTTCCAGGTCAACCACCTCGCCCCTTACCTCCTCACACATCTGCTGGTCGACACCCTCATCGACAGCAACGCGGCAGTCGTCAACACGTCCAGCGCCGGGGCGCGGTTGTTCGGCAGGATCGACCTCGACGACCTGAACAACTGGCAGGGGTTCACACCGAACAAGGCTTACGGTGACGCCAAGCTCGCGAACGTCCTGTTCACCAAAGGGCTGCACGAACACTTCCGCGAGAGTGGCCTGTCGGCCGTCGCATTCCACCCCGGCCTTGTCGCCACGAACTTCGCCTCCGAGACCAACAGCTCCTTCGAGCGCGTCTACCACGGCGCACTCAAGGTCTTGTTGACTTCCCCGGAACAGGGAGGCGGGCGCCTGCGTCACTTCGTCGACGGGCGCGCGGGCACCGACTGGATTCCGGGAGAATACTACGGTTCATCGAAGCGGATCAGACGAACGAACCGACAGGCCTACGACCCAGCCATGGTCCGGGAGCACTGGGAGCGCAGTGCGGAGATGCTCGGCGTCCGATGGTGACGCACAAGCAACGCCACCTACAACCGCTCGCGTCTCTGTTGACCGCTCATCGTTTCCATCTGCCTCGACTCCCTGAGACACAGGCCCGTTGGCGAACGCACGGTGTGCTGCCGCCGCGGTCACCAGGAATTGGACCAGGCCACGTTCAAGGGCGCTAACCAGCGGCAGATAGGTCACGTTGCCGAGCAAGGGACCGGACGGTGGGCTCGGTGCCGGCCTCGGCGGTGAACCCGTCAGAGGCGGCACACGCCTCACGGTTGGCGCCCCCGCCACGAGGGGCAAGCTCCGGACCGCGTAGCGGTGGCCCGTGGGAGTAGTCACTGCCAGTCGGTCGCTGTCCGCCTCGTGGGTCCAGGCCGGATTCTCCTTGGTGTAGTTGCACCCCGCGCACAGCCCGGAGGCGTTCAAGGCGCTAGTGGTGCCGCCCTCGCGGTAGGGGGTGGCGTGGTCCACGTGCTTGACCGGGGCGTCGCAGTAGGGGGTGCGGCAGGTGTCATCCCGTACCAGGATCAGTCGGCGCAGGGATCCGCCGAAGGTGCGTCGGGATGAGTCCATGGCCACGAGCTGTCCGGACGTCGGGTCCGTGTACAGCCGCCGGATGAAGGCCTCTGCCTCCGAATCCGCGATGACCCTCCTGGCCACCTCGGCCGGCAGGGGGCCATGCCCGACCAACCACGCCGGTGTCTCCCCTGCCCCCGACAGGTCCTCATCTGCACCCGTCCGCGCCGCATCTGCCGCACCATCATCGGTAACGCCCCAGAGCGACTGATCCGTCATGACCAGATGAATCTCAACCGGAACGTCTTCAGCACGGGCCTGTCCGGTGATGCGCTCCACGAGGAGGTCGGCCATGACCTGGTCCTGCGTCCGATCGGCCGAGTCCCCCGTCCCGACCGTGGTCGATGCGGACTTCTTCAGGCGTCCGAGGCAACCCACGGCCTGGGCCATCGGGAGCAATGCCGTGAGGTAGGCCATTCCACCGGGGGCCGGCCGAACGGAGACCCGGCGCTCACGTTCGGACCGGTTCATCTGCTCCACCGCTGAGGCTTGGTCAAGCCGTTGGGCATGGGCACGGGCCACCCCGGCCAGCTTCTTGACGCCCAGTTCCTCGAGCCGGTCTGCCATGAGTTCGTCCACCTGCCGCCGGGCCTCGACCGGGAGCCACGCGGTCTCCCGGCACATGATGGTGGCCTTCCATTCGGAGATGGTCCCCCGCGTCAGGGCGGCAAGGGTGTGCGGCATCTCCTCACACAGGGCTCGGGCCAGGCCCAGATCCCTGGATCCGGTGGCCGGCGACTCGCGACGGGCCAGGGCCACCTCCGCAGCCAGTCCGCGACCGCGTTCCCGGGCGAGTATCCCCTGCTCGGTCTCCGCCTCGGTTCGCAATCCGTGCAGAACCGCGGTAGTCCGCGCCTGCGCCGCAGCGCATGCCGCCTTGAGCCCCTCCAGCACCCCGATCTGATCCACTGCCTCGGGCTCCGAAACCGGCAGCGGCATGCCCGCCAAAGCGGACACCCAGGCGTGCAGATCGTCGGCTCCGGCGGGGGCGGGGGCGTGGTGCGATGAGGTGGCGGCGAAGCCTGGTGAGGCAAGACCTGATGAGGCGAAAGGGCCCGAGCCGGCGGACGCGGAAGAGTCGGAAGGGAAGGAGTCAGCCAGACCTGCACCGACGTCTTTCTGCACCGTGCCCCGCATCGATTCTTCGAACATGTGTACTAGTCTAGGCGACGGAACGGACCCCGTAAAGGCCCCGTCACCACTCTGTGGAAGCTCTCGGGCGGTCAGGGGAACCCGTAGTCCCACTGACTCAACTGCTTGACAATCGGTCTCCCCCGCCCTCCGGCATACCGAAGCCGCCTCGCCCTTCAGCGTGTCGCTCTAGGGTGCACCAACCGCGGGTCAGCAACTCAACGTCGAGTCTGATGCACCGGCCGGCACCGACTTGACCTGGCTCCGTTATGACACCCCATTCCTGGTGTTGGCAATACCGCCTCCTATCGCCTGACAATGCAGGACGCATGCGCCCTCGTCTCCGTCCGGGTCACCCGCCGGCGGCATCCGGCGCCCCGGCCAGGGAATCGGCCGCTCTCGGACCCATCAGTTTCCCCGCCACCGAGGTGACCGTGCCGACCGTCTCGAGGGCCGCCGTCGTGGGCAGGACCGTCTCCAAGACCTCGGCTCAGGTCCGCCCGAGCAAGGCGGCGAGTAAACCGAAACCGCGGCAAAGGCCGCCGGTTACCGCAAGTCCAAGCGCTGACCGTACGACAACGACTACCACGGCGTCCTGGCGAAATCTCCTACGGCAGGTCGACGGGATCGATCCGCAGACGGACGGGTTCGGTCAGGCGCCGCGCGCTGGAGGCGGAGCGGGCTGCCCGGAGTGCCTCGACGACACTCCGCGCCGCGCCGTAGGGGAAGAACAACAGTGCCCGGTGACGCAGTGGCTCTACACTGCCGGCCGGCCCGGAGCCGCCACCGGCACCGCCCCGCCCCTCACCGCCGGTCCAGTCCTCCACCGGCACCGGTCCGATCCAGGGCAGGTCCTTCGAAGCGCCGGGCAACTCCACCAGCTCCATGAACGCCGTCACCGCGTTCGCCGGCCCCGAGACCTCGGCCATGCGGACGGCGGGCGGCAGGTGCAGTTCACGCCGTTCGGCCAGCTGGCGTGAGGCGTACCCGGCGGGATCCATCCGGACGAGGGCCCCCACCACGTCCTCCTGGGCGGCGGTCACCACCACCACTCCCCCGTCCTGGCGTGAGCGCACCAGGGCCGCCGCGGCGAACCACCGGGACAGGACCTGCCCCGGGGTGCGCAGTCCCTCGCGCTGCAATTGCGAGTCGCCGTCCAGCAGCAGTGCCGTGGCGTAGCCCGACGGCACCACGGGTTCGGCCCCGACCGTGGCGACCACGAGGGCCGGGGTGTCGTCCACGGTGGCGAGGATGTGGTCCCCGGAGGAGGAGAGCACCGGGGTGTTCGGGAACGCGCGTCCCAGTTCCTCAGCGGTCCGGTCCACGCCGCGGGAGCCGGCCCGCAGCCGCGAGGAATCGCATTCGGGGCATTCGAAATGCCGCTCGCGCCGTCCGCACCACCGGCACGCCGCCTCGTTCCGGGCAGAGGCGGTTCGATCCGGGAATCCCAGCGGGCCGGTGCAATGTCGGCAGCGGGCCGGGGTCCCGCAGTCTCGGCAGATCAGCGCGGGAATGAAACCGCTCCGGCCCACCTGCACCAGGACCGGCCCGGGCGCGCCGAGTTTGCCCTCCAGGCCTTCTCGCGCGGCCTTCCACGCCGCCTGGGGCAGCCGGGCGCGGGCCAACAGCGGATCCCGCTCGGTCTCCCAGGAATCCGCCGTGGACACCACGCGAGGGGTCACCGCGTGAATCGTCTCGCGGCCCACCCCCAGCTCCCCGAGCCACCCGGACTCCACCAGCCGCTGCACCTCGGGGGTGCGTGACGTCGAGGCCAGAAGGAGCCCGGCGCCAGCCAACTCGGACCGCACCAGGGCGACGTCCCGCACGTGCTGGTACGGGGACCGCTGCTCGGCATGCAGGGAATCGTCGTCGTTCCAGACCGCGACCAGGCCGGGGTGCTCCACGGGCGCCCAGATCGCCGAACGGGTGCCGACCGCGATCCGGCGCAGGCCGCGCCGCAGCTGCAGAAACGCACGGTACCGGGGCGTGGGGCCGTCGTCGGCGGTCAGACGGGCGTACCCCTCCGGGCCCACCCGCCGGTCCAGTGCACGGCACAGCCGTTCGAGATCGCGCTGATCCGGCACCACCACGACGGCGGCCCGGCCGGCCTCGGCGGTCCGGGCAGCCGCGTCCGCCAGGAGGGAGGCGGTGTCCCACGCGCCGTGGGCGCTCGGCACGGTGAGGGCCGCACGGGGACCGTCTCCGGCCCGGACCTGCTGGAAGAAGGCCTCGGCACCTTTCAGCGAGGACCAGTCGAAGCCCTCGGTCGCAGCAGCGCCGGTGAGCCCACCGACAACCGGGCTCACCTTCGTGTCCGGATCGGGCACAGGGTCGGACGCACCATCGGACGCACCATCGGGTGCACTGTCAGCTGCGCTGACCGAAGCGGGTGCTGAGGCCGGGGTACCCGTGGCCTCCGGTGCCTCCGCCTCGGCGTTCAGGGCCTTCTCGACCTTCGCGACGCGCGGCGGCACGGCCACCCGCAGCACGTCGGCCACGTTTCCCGCATAGCGCGCCGCCACGGACCGGGCCAGGTCCAGGATCTCCGGGGTCAGCACCGGTTCCGGGGAGACCACCGAGCGCACAGGCAGCAGCTTCGCCCCGGTGGAGGGTTCGGAGCCGCGGGAGGTCAGCCAGCCGAGGACGTCCTGGTGGCCGAAGCGCACGCGGACGCGCACGCCGGGACGGGCCTCAGCATCGAGAGAGCGGGGCACGAGGTAGTCGAATTCTCGGTCCAGGTGCGGCACGCCCGAGTCCAGCAGGACCCGCGCCACGGGATCGTCGGGCCAGCCACCGGCCACCTCCGGCAGTCCCGTGACCGGCGGGGGTACGGGCAGGTCGAAGAGGGGTTCGCCGGTCACCAACCGACGGCAGCGCGCACGGCGTCGACGCGGTCCAGCCGCTCCCACGTGAAGTCGGGGTCCTCGCGGCCGAAGTGACCGTTGGCGGCCGTCTTGCGGTAGATGGGGCGGAGTAGGTTGAGGTCCCGGATGATGGCCAGCGGGCGCAGGTCGAACACCTCGTTGACGGCCTCGATGATCGTGGCCTGGTCCACCTTCTCGGTCCCGAAGGTGTCCACGTAGAGGCCGACGGGCCGAGCCTTGCCGATCGCGTAGGCGACCTGGAACTCGGCCCGGTCGGCGAGGCCGGCGGCGACCACGTTCTTGGCGACCCAGCGCATCGCGTAGGCCGCGGAGCGGTCCACCTTGGACGGGTCCTTGCCGGAGAAGGCGCCGCCGCCGTGGCGGGCCATCCCCCCGTAGGTGTCGACGATGATCTTGCGCCCGGTGAGGCCGGCGTCGCCCACGGGTCCGCCGATGACGAACTTGCCGCCGGGGTTCACGATGAAGGTGGCCGCGGAGGTCTCGAGGCCGGACTGGGCGAGCACCGGCCGGATGACGTGCTCCACCACGTCCTGGCGCAACTGGTCCAGGGTGACCTCGTCCAGGTGCTGGGTGGAGACCACCACGGTCTCCACGGTCTTCGGCGCCCCGTCCTCCCCATAGCCCACCGTGACCTGGGTCTTGCCGTCCGGCAGCAGGTACGGCATGGGCGACTGCCCCAGTTGCCGCACGGCAGTGAGGCGCTCGGAGAGCCGGTGGGCCAGGTAGATCGGGGCCGGCATGTACACCGGGGTCTCGTTCGAGGCGTAGCCGAACATGATGCCCTGGTCTCCGGCGCCCTGGAGGTCGATGCTGTCCGCGGAGCCCTCCCGGTTCTCCAGGGACGTCAGCACGCCCTCCGAGATGTCGGAGGACTGCTGGCCGATCGAGATGTTCACGCCGCAGTTTGCGCCGTCGAAGCCGTTGGACGAGGAGTCGTAGCCGATCGCCAGGATCGTGTCCCGGACGATCCGGGGGATCTCCACGTAGGCGGAGGTGTTGACCTCGCCGGCGACCTGTACGAGGCCCGTGGTGGTCAGGGTCTCGACGGCCACCTTGGCGTTCGGGTCCTGGGCCAGGATCGCGTCCAGGATGGAGTCCGAGATCTGGTCGCAGATCTTGTCCGGATGACCGCTGGTCACGGACTCGGAGGTGAACAGCCGGAGTTCGCCTCCCCCGATGCCCTGGTAGGACTCGTAGCCGGTGGTACCCGGATTCCCTGCCGTCGCTGCCTTGGCTGCCTTCTCTGCGTCAGTCACTGATCCATCCTATCCAGTCGGCCGGGCGAGCCCAGCAAGCCCGCCAGTTCGGTGACAATCGCCACGCCCACCTCCGTTTTGTCGCCCGCCGCCGCCACCGGCTCCCGACCGTCGGCGAAGAGCATGGTGACCTCCGTGGTGTCCTGACCGAAGACCTTGTCCCGGCCGACCTGATTGACCACGAGCATCTCACAGCCCTTGCGGGCGAGCTTGGCACGGCCGAACTCCAGCACGGAGGCGGTGGCGTCACCGGTCTCGGCGCCGAATCCGATGATGGTGCCGGGCATCGGCCGCCCCGCACCCCGGGCCTGGACCGTCTCCGCCAGGATGTCCGGGGTGCGTTCCAGGCGGATGACCGGGTTGGAGCCGTCCTCCGCCTTCTTGATCTTGGCGTCCATGTACTCCGCGGGACGGAAATCGGCGACGGCGGCTGCCATCACCAGGGCATCGGCTCCCGGCGCGTGGGTCATGACCGCATCATGCAGCTCCTGGGTGGATTCCACCCGGACCATCTCCGCCCCGGCGGGCGGCTCCACACTCATGGCCCCGCCGATGAAGAGCACGTGGGCACCGGCGGCCAGGGCGGCCTCGGCCACGGCCACGCCCTGCTTGCCGGAGGACCGGTTGCCGAGATAGCGCACCGGATCCAGGGCCTCCCGGGTTCCCCCGGCAGTCACGACGACGGTGCGTCCGGCCAGTGCCCCGCCCTCGGGGCCGCGGTGCGGCTCGGAGTGTGACGCAGCGTCGGGCCCGGCGTGGTCGCCGGCGGGCGGTGAGGTCTGGCGCTGGCTGGCGGCGAGGCGGGGGCGAGGGCTCCCGGCCACGAGCTCCTGAGCCTGGGCCCAGATGCGGTCCGGTTCGGGGAACCGCCCGGGGCCGGTGTCCTGGCCGGTGAGCCGGCCAGAATCGGGATCGAGCACGGTGATCCCGCGGGAGCGAAGCAGCTCGACGTTGGCGACCGTGGCCGGGTGGGTCCACATCTCGGTGTGCATGGCCGGGACCATCAGCACCGGACAGGTGGCGGTCAGCAGGACGTTGCCGAGCAGGTCCGGGGCGAGCCCGACGGCGGCGCGGGCGAGGGAATCCGCGGTGGCGGGGGCCACCACGACGAGCTCGGCCTCACGGCCCAGCCGGACGTGGTTGACCGTGTCGACGGCCTCGAAGGTATCCGTCCGCACGGGGCGTCCGGAGAGGGCCTCCCAGGTGGCCTGCCCCACGAAATTCAGGGCGGCAGGCGTGGGGACCACGTCCACCTGGTGACCGGCTTCGGTCATGAGCCGCAACAGCAGTGCGGACTTGTAGGCGGCGATACCGCCGGTGACTCCGAGAACGATCCTCATAGGGTCAAACCTAGTCGGCTCGTTCCCGGAGTCGAAAACGAGGTCAGACCTGCTGCTCGTCCTCGGCGGGGGTGTCGGTGTCGGCGATCTCGGTGATCTCGGTCACCTCTGCTCCGGCCCCTTCGCCTACGCCCTCGGCGGAGAACGCGTCGTCGGAGAAGGCGGCCTCGGCCGAGCTCTGCAGCTCGAAGGTGCCGAAGTCACCCTCGGCTTCGGCGGCGATCTGCTCCTCGGTCATCGGGGTGGCCTCCAGGAGGTCCTCCTCGATCTCCCGCATGGAGATGGACAGGGGCTTCTCGTTGAGCTTGGTGTCGACCAGCGGGCCGACGTACTCGAACAGGCCCTCATGGAGCTGCGAGTAGTACGCGTTGATCTGGCGGGCGCGCTTGGCGGCGAAAAGCACCAGGGCGTACTTCGAGTCAACCTTCTCCAGCAGGGTGTCGATGGGCGGGTTGACGATGCCTTCGTACTGTTCGGTCACTAGTTCTCCACGGTTGGTGATTCTGTTGCTGATGCTTGGTCTGCGCCGCTGCCGACGACCGCTCACGATCCTCGCGCTGCGGTCCAGCCGGGCGGCCTAGAGATGGTCGTCAGGGTCCAATCCCATGATGCGGACCAGCTCCTGTGCGGCGCGTTCCACGGTGTCGTTGACCACCACGGCATCGAACTCCGGCTCGGCAGCGAGTTCCATTCTAGCCGTTTCCAGCCGTCGGCGCTGTTCCTCCGGAGATTCCGTGCCGCGGCCGACCAGCCGATGCACCAATTCGTCCCAATTCGGCGGCGACAGGAAGACGAATATCGCCTCCGGCATGGCCTGCCTGACCTGCCGCGCCCCCTGCAGGTCGATCTCCAGCAGGACGTGCTGGCCGTCGTCGAGGGCCCGCTGCACCGTGTCCCGGCGGGTGCCATAGCGGTTCACGCCATGGACCACGGCCCATTCCAGCATCTGGTCCTGGGACACCAGCTCATCGAAGTGTTCGGGCTCCACGAAGAAGTAGTGCTGCCCCTCCCGCTCGGCGGGCCGGGGCTTCCGCGTGGTGGCTGAGACGGAGAGCCACACGTGGGGATAGTGCTCCCGGATGAACTGGGAGACCGTACCCTTGCCGACGGCGGTCGGTCCTGCCAGCACCGTGACGCGCGGACGTTCCGCACCCGCGACAGACAGGTGCTCGGGTCGGAGGCTGACCGGCCGGGCGGCGGGGACGTCGGGGGTGGTCAAGGAACCTCCTGGTGGGGCTGGCGCAGCCCGGACAAGGGCTACCGGCCAATATAGGCGATCAAGGCCTCCCGCTGCCGACGGCCGAGGCCGCGGAGGCGCCGATTGGGGGAAATCCCACACGATTCCATGATCTTCGCGGCCCGCACCTCGCCCACTCCCTGCAGGGTCTGCAACAGGTCCACCGTGCGCATCCGCCCGATGGCGGCGTCCTCGTCCGCCGCTGCGAAGACCGATTCGAGACTGGACTTGCCCGACCGGAAGGACTCTTTCAGGTCCGCACGTGCCGTACGTGCCTGCAGGGCCTTACTCCGAGCCGCTTCCCGTTCTGCGGCAGACAATTCCTTCAGGGCCATGACGTTCCACCTCGGGGACTAGGTTTCAACCGTCACGGCAATATCGCCGTGACTTGGACGTAAAGTACCCGATGTTCACCGGTCAGGTCTGCAGCCCACCCTCGGGGTGCCGAAGTTTATCGAACAGTGATGCACGTCACTCTCCGCGGTGGCGGTCTGCGCCCCCAGGTCACGGGAAGATCACGGCACAGCACGGCGCGTCCGGGCCGCTATCCGCCCAGATCCGCCAGTGCCTCCCGGATGCCCTCGCGCAGTCCACTGACGGACGGTCCCCGGCGCAGGATGGCCCGGCTGGAGGTGGCCAGCACTGCGGGCCAAGCCGGTCCGAAGCCGGCCCGCATGCCGGCTCCCGAGGCTCCCTGGGCGCCAAAGCCCGGCGCCAACAACGCGCCGCGGACGTCGGCCAGGTCCAGGCCCAACCGCTCGGCCTGACCGGCCACGGTGGCGCCGACCACGAGGCCGACCGGGCCCAGGGCGGGGCGAACAGCGGTCCCGCCGTCGGTTCCGGCGCTGGACCGCTCGCGCGTACCGCCCGTACCGTCCGTGCCAGCCGTGCTGGCCGTGCCGGCCATGCCGGCCATGCCGGTCATGCTGTTCGCGCCGTCAGCCTGGCCGGTGGCCAGCACGCGCGCGTTGTCCCGGGCGGCCGAGGCGGTGATGGACCGGGCCACCGACCCCTCTTCGCCGCCGACGTGCTGAACCGAGGCGCCCTCGGGATTCGAGGTCAGGGCCAGGACGAAGACGCCCCGGCCGGTGGCCTCCGCCAGCTCGAGGGCGGGGGCCAACGAGCCATAGCCGAGATAGGGGCTGAGGGTGACGGCGTCGGCGGCCAGCGGCGACTCGTCCGAGAGCCACGCCTCGGCGTAGCCGGCCATCGTCGACCCGATGTCACCGCGCTTGGCGTCGGCGATGGTCAGCACCTCTTCGTCGCGGGCCTCCCGCAACAGCCGTTCCAGGACGGCGAAGCCAGCCGAACCATGCCGTTCGTACAAAGCGACCTGCGGCTTGATGGCGGCGACCGCGGCGGACCCGCCCTCCCCCACGGCGGCTTCCAGCGCTGTCATCGAGAACCTCTCCAGGCCCACGGGCGTGTCCGGAAGGTCCCAGTCGTGCAGCAGCTGCGGATGCGGGTCGATGCCCAGGCACAGCGGACCGGCCGCGTCCATCGCGGCGGCCAGCCGGACACCCCACGGTGCCCGGCCGGCGTCGCCGGCGCCGGCCGCCGGTGCCGTCATGCTCCGGAACCGGCGCGGGCCACGGCCGCGGCCAACCGCGCGTCGTGCTCCTGCAGGGACGTGACGTCCCAGGCGTACTCGCGCAGGGCCTCCATGGCTTGGATCGCGGCACCGAACAGGGCGAGCGTGGTGATGGTGGGGATCCCCATCGAGGTGGCCGCCGCGCGGATCTCGTAGCCGTCACCGCGGGCGTCACCGCCGGAGGGCGTGTTGACCACCAGGGCGATCTCTCCGGCTTCGATCTGCTCCAGGATGGTGCCGGCGCCGGTGTTCGCCGGATCCGTGCCCACGTCGGCGTCGGCGATCTTGTCCACCACGTCCGCATGGATGCCGTTGCGGCGCAGGACCTCCGCGGTGCCGCCGGTCGAGACGATGGTGAAGCCGAGGTCCACCAGCCGCTTGACGGGCATCACGAGACCTCGCTTGTCCCGGTTCGCCACGGACACGAAGACGCGTCCGGACGTCGGCAACGGGTTGTTCGCGGCCGCCTGGCTCTTGGCGAAGGCGGTGTCGAAGTACTTGTCGATCCCCATGACCTCGCCGGTGGAGCGCATCTCCGGTCCCAGCAGGGAGTCGACGACGCGTCCCTCACTGGTGCGGAAGCGGGCGAACGGGAGCACCGCCTCCTTGACGGCCACGGGGGCGTCGAGGGGCAAGGACGAGCCGTCATGACCGGAGGGCAGCTTGCCGTCGGCCTTGAGGTCGGCGATGGACCGGCCCGTGCCGATCAGCGCGGCGGCCTTGGCCAGCTGGACACCGGTGGCCTTGGAGACGAACGGCACGGTCCGCGAGGCGCGCGGGTTGGCCTCGATGACGTAGAGGATGTCCGAGGCCAGGGCGAACTGGATGTTGATCAGTCCGCGCACGCCCACGCCGGCGGCGATGCCGCGGGTGGCCTCGCGCACCCGGGCCAGGGTGTCCGGGCCGAGGTTGATCGGCGGGAGCACGCAGGCGGAGTCACCCGAGTGGATGCCGGCCTCCTCGATGTGCTCCATGATGCCGCCGATGTACAGGTCGGTGCCGTCAAAGAGGGCGTCCACGTCGATCTCGATCGCGTCCTCGAGGAAGCGGTCCACCAGCACGGGGTGGTCCGCGGTGATCTCCGTGGCGTTGGTGATGTATCGCAGCAGGGAGGCCTCGTCGTACACGATCTCCATGCCGCGGCCGCCGAGCACGTAGGACGGACGGACCAGGACGGGGTAGCCGATCTCGTCGGCCACGCGCTTGGCATCGGCGAAGGAGACGGCGGTGCCGTTCTTCGGGGACACCAGGCCCGCCTCGTCGAGGACGCGGGCGAACTCGCCACGATGCTCGGCCAGATCGATGGCCGCCGGTGACGTGCCGAGGATCGGCACGCCGGCGTCCGCCAGCTCCTGGGCCAGCTTCAGCGGGGTCTGGCCGCCGAGCTGGACGAAGACGCCCAGCACGCCGCCGCTGCGCTCCTCGGCCGCGATGATCTCGAGCACGTCCTCCAGGGTGAGCGGCTCGAAGTACAGGCGGTCGGAGATGTCGTAGTCCGTGGAGACGGTCTCGGGGTTGCAGTTGACCATCACGGTCTCATGACCGGCCTCGCGCAGAGCCATGGTGGCGTGCACGCAGGAGTAGTCGAACTCGATGCCCTGGCCGATCCGGTTCGGGCCGGAGCCGAGGATGATCACGGAGGGCTTGGCGTGGTCCGTGACCTCGTCCTCGAGGTCATAGCTGGAGTACCGGTACGGGGTGTAAGCCTCGAACTCGGCGGCACAGGTGTCCACGGTCTTGTACACGGGGCGGATGCCCAGGGCGTGCCGGACCCCGCGCACCACGGCCGGGTCTAGGTGACGCAGCTGACCGATCTGGGTGTCCGAGAAACCGTGGCGCTTGGCGTGCCGCAGGACGGTGGCGTCCAGCTCGGGAGCCGCGGCCACATCCGTGGCGACCTCGTTGATCAGGACCAGCTGGTCCAGGAACCAGGGGTCGATCTGGGTGGCCTCGAAGAGCTGTTCCAGGCTCGCGCCGCCCAGCAGGGCGCGCTGGACCTGGGCGAGGCGATCCGTCGTCGGGATCTTGGACTGCTCGATCAGGGCGGCGACCTCGTCCGCATCCGGGATGTCGAAGGAGAGCTCCGCGCCCTTCTGCTCCAGGGATCGCAGCGCCTTCTGCAGCGCCTCCGAGAAGTTGCGGCCGATGGCCATGGCCTCGCCCACCGACTTCATGGTGGTGGTCAGGGTGGGGTCCGCTGCCGGGAACTTCTCGAAGGCGAAGCGCGGCACCTTGACGACCACATAGTCCAGCACCGGCTCGAAGGAGGCAGGGGTCTTCTGCGTGATGTCGTTCGGGATCTCGTCCAGCGTGTACCCGAGGGAGAGCTTGGTGGCGATCTTGGCGATTGCGAACCCGGTCGCCTTGGAGGCCAGGGCGGAGGACCGGGAGACCCGGGGGTTCATCTCGATCACGATGATGCGCCCGGTGGCCGGGTCCACGGCGAACTGGATGTTGCAGCCGCCGGTGTCCACGCCCACCTCGCGGATCACGGCGATCGAGATGTCCCGCATCGCCTGGTACTCGCGGTCGGTCAGGGTCATGGCGGGCGCCACGGTGATGGAGTCGCCGGTGTGGACGCCGACCGGATCGAAGTTCTCGATGGAGCAGACCACCACGACGTTGTCGTTGCGGTCCCGCATCATCTCCAGCTCATACTCCTTCCAGCCGAGGATGGACTCCTCGAGCAGGACCTCGGAGGTGGGGCTGTACTGGATGCCCGCGCCGGCGATGCGCCGCAGGTCCTCCTCGTTGTAGGCCAGTCCGGAGCCCAGACCGCCCATCGTGAAGGAGGGGCGCACCACCATGGGGTAGCCCAGCTTCTCGGCGGCCGCGAAGGCCTCGTCCATGGTGTGGACGATCTCGGACTTCGCCGACTCGGCACCGCACCGTTCCACGACGCCCTTGAACAGCTCACGGTTCTCACCGAGCTCGATCGCCTCGATGTTGGCGCCGATCAGCTCGACGCCGTACTTCTCGAGCACCCCGTTCTTGTCCAGGGCGATCGCGGTGTTCAGCGCGGTCTGGCCGCCGAGGGTCGGCAGCACGGCGTCCGGGCGCTCGACGGCGATGATCTTCTCGACCACCTCGGGGGTGATCGGCTCCACGTAGGTGGCGTCGGCCAGCTCGGGGTCGGTCATGATGGTGGCCGGGTTCGAGTTGACCAGCACCACGCGCAGGCCCTCGTCCTTGAGGACCCGGATCGCCTGGGTGCCGGAGTAGTCGAACTCGGCGGCTTGGCCGATGACGATCGGGCCGGAGCCGATGACCAGGACGGACTTCAGATCGGTGCGCTTGGGCATCGGGGCTCAGGCTCCTTCGGAGGTAGCGGACTGCTCGGTCATCATCGCGATGAACCGGTCGAACAAGGGAACCGAATCGTGTGGGCCGGCGGCCGATTCGGGGTGGAACTGGACGGAGAAGGCGGGGCGGTCCAGCAGGCGCAGGCCCTCGACCACCTGGTCGTTCAGGGACCAGTGCGAGACCTCGACGCGGCCATAGGCGGCCTCGGGTGCCATCACGGGCTCACCCAGCGGGGCGTCCACGGCGAAGCCGTGGTTCTGGGAGGTGATCTCCACGCGCCCGGTGGTCTTGTCCATCACGGGCTGGTTCGGGCCACGGTGGCCGAAGGGCAGCTTGTAGGTGCCGAAGCCCAGGGCCCGCCCGAAGACCTGGTTGCCGAAGCAGATGCCGAAGAACGGCAGCCCGGCGTCGAGGACCTGCCGGAGCAGGGCCACCTGGTCATCGGCGGTGGCGGGGTCCCCGGGGCCGTTGGAGAGGAACACGCCGTCCGGGTTCAGTGCGGTGATGTCCTCGAAGGAGGAGGTGGCGGGCAGCACATGTAGCCGGATCCCACGGGAGGCCAGGTGCCGGGGCGTGGCGGCCTTCAAGCCGAGGTCGAGGGCCACCACGGTGTGCAGCGGCTCGCCCTGCCAGCCATGCTCGGCCGGCTCCACGACGTAGGCAGACTCCGTGGTCACCTCGTCCGCCAGGCGGGCACCGGCCATGGACGGCTGGGCCTCCACCTCGGCGATGAGATCGGAGACCGGACGCCGGGCGGCCGCGCCGGAGAAGATCCCGGCCTTCATGGAACCGGCGGAGCGCAGGTGCCGGGTCACCGCACGGGTGTCCACGCCCTGGATCCCGACGACGCCCTGGGCTTCCAGCTCATCGTCCAGGCTCCGCTGGGAGCGCCAGTTCGACGCGATGCGGGCGGCCTCGCGGACCACGTAGCCGGCGGCGAAAATGGCTCGAGACTCGGCGTCCTCGGTGTTGACGCCGGTGTTGCCGATGTGCGGGAACGTCTGCACGATGATCTGGCGGGCGTAGGAGGGATCGGTCAGCGTCTCCTGGTATCCGGTCATGCCGGTGGTGAAGACGGCCTCGCCCAGGGTGGTGCCGGTCTGGCCATAGGCCTGGCCGTGATGGACCGTTCCATCGGCCAGGACCAGTACGGCCGGCTCGCGGTTCAAGAGGCTCACGAGTTGTTCTCCATCTGCGGGGGTGTCTGCGGGTGTGTGGGGTAGTCGTGCGGCGTGGGCTGCATCGGTCGTCTAGGCGTCCGGCGCGGCCACGGAGCTGGTCGTCGGGGTGGCCGGAGGCTCTCCCTCGACCAAGGACTGGATGGCGGTCAGGAGCGGATCTCGGTCATCGGCCGCGCGGGTCCGGAATCCGGTGGAGACCTCGTGGGTCCCCAGCGTCCACGAGACCACCAGCAGCCCGCCCTTCTCCACGAACTTCCCGCTCATGCCGGAGTCGAGGCGGACGTGGCGGAGATCGGCCTGCGGGATGAACAGGTTGGCCCCGCCTTCCCGCAGCACGGCCACGCCGGAGGGGTGCACCTCCAGGCGGGCGTTGGTGCGCAGGCCGAGGTCATGGACGGCGACCCGGTCCAGGTAGTCCTGCCCGCGCACCGTGGTGACATACATGCCCTCGGCGCCGGCGAGGGGCTCGGACTCCAGTACCTCGGCCGGCACGGGCGCCGGGGCCGGGATGTCCTGCTGGCGTCGCTTGCGGTTGCGCCATCCCCACCACATGAGGACCACGACCACCACCAGTCCGAGGCCGGTCAGGAACCCGATGAGGGTGTACTCGGCGCTGAAATCATCGTTCACTGCTGGGCGCTTCCTGTCTGCTGCTGGTGCTGGTTCTGCTGGTGCTGGTTCTGCTGGTGCTGCGATCGGGGCGTGGCCAGGGCGCGGTCCCGGACCACCGGGTGCCCGTGGTTGAAGACATCGGTGACCTGGCCGGGCAACTCCATCCCCCGGAAGGGGCTGTTGCGGGCCTTGGTGGCATGCGACTCCGGATCCACGGTCCGGGTGACCGTGGGGTCGTAGACGGTGAGGTTGGCGGGGGCGCCGACCTCGAAGACGCCCTCCGGGGAGATCCGGCCCTGGTCCGCCAGTCGGGCGATGCGGGCCGGCGTCGAGCTGAGGATCCGGGAGATCCCCGCCCAGTCCATCAGGCCGGTGTCCACGAGCGCCTGCTGGACCACCGGCAAAGCGGTCTCCAGGCCGGTCATGCCCATGGCCGCGACCGTCCACTCGCATTCCTTGGTCTCCGCGGTGTGCGGCGCATGGTCGGTGCCGATGGTGTCGATCGTGCCGTCCGCCAGGCCCTCACGCAACGCCATCACGTCCTGCTCGCGGCGCAGCGGCGGGTTGACCTTGTAGACCGGGTTGTAGGTGCGGACGAGTTCCTCGGTCAGCAACAGGTGGTGCGGGGTCGCCTCGGCAGTGACCTCGATCCCACGTTCCTTGGCCCAGCGGATGATCTCCACGGAGCCGGCGGTGGAGACGTGACAGACGTGCAGCCGGGAACCCACATGCTGGGCCAGCAGCACGTCCCGGGCGATGATGGCCTCCTCCGCCACGGCGGGCCAGCCGGCCAGGCCCAGGACCGAGGACAGGGCGCCCTCATTCATCTGGGCACCATCGGTGAGCCTCGGCTCCTGGGCGTGCTGGGCGATCACCCCGTCGAAGGCCTTGACGTACTCCAGCGCCCGGCGCATCAGCACCGGGTCCCAGACACACATGCCGTCGTCGGAGAACACCCGGACCTCCGCCCGCGACTGCGCCATGGCGCCGAGTTCTGCCAGGCGTTCGCCCCCCAGGCCCACGGTGACGGCACCCACGGGGTGGACGTCGCACCAGCCGGCCTCACGGCCCAGCTGCCAGACCTGCTCGACGACGCCGGCCGAGTCCGCGACCGGCGTGGAGTTCGCCATGGCGTGGACCGAGGTGAAACCGCCGAGGGCGGCGGCGCGGGTGCCCGTCTCCACGGTCTCCGCGTCCTCGCGGCCGGGCTGACGCAAATGGGTGTGCAGGTCCACGAGCCCCGGCAGGAGAATGCGGCCGGTGGCGTCGATCACCTCGGCCGTTCCGGCCCCTGCTCCTGCCCCTGACTCCGGCGTGGCCCCGGCGCGCGTCCGGGCGTCCGGCCCGACGGCGGCCAGCAGGCCGTCCTCGATGAGGACGTCCGCCATGGTGCCGTCCGGCAGGGTGCCGCCGGAGATGAGGTACCGGTTGCGGTGGTCAAACGTGGCGCTCATGCGGTGGCCTTCCGGTCGAACGGTGCGGTCGGGGTGGACGGGGTGGACTGATCGGAACTGTCGGAGGCCGACAGCAGCAGATACAGCACGGCCATCCGGACGGAGACGCCATTGGCGACCTGCTCCAGGGCCGTGTTGCGCGCGGAGTCCGCGGCCGCCGCGGAGATCTCCAGGCCGCGGTTCATGGGGCCGGGGTGCATGATGACCGCGTCCTCCACGCCGTTGGCGTCCAGCATCCCGAGCCGCTCATCCGTCAGTCCCCAGGACCGGGTGTACTCGGCGGCGGAGGGGAAGAATGCGTCATGCATCCGCTCGGACTGGACGCGGAGCATCATCACGGCATCCGGCGCACCCGCCAGGGCCTCGTCGAGCGAGTACGTCACGGTGCAGGGCCAGTCCCCCACCCCCACCGGGACCAGGGTCGGCGGGGCGGCCAGGGTGACCTCGGCCCCGAGGGTGGTCAGCAACCACAGGTTGGAGCGGGCCACCCGGGAGTGCAGGATGTCCCCGACGATGACGACCTTCAGGCCGGCCAGGTCCGTGCCATGCGGCGCGGTCCCGTTCCGCACCGCCAGGCGGCGGCGCAGTGTGAAGGCGTCCAGCAAGGCCTGCGTGGGATGCTCGTGGGTGCCGTCCCCGGCATTGACCACGGCGGACCGGATCCAGCCGGAGTCGGCGAGCTGGGCAGCCGCTCCGGAGCCCCAGTGGCGCATCACGATCGCGTCGGCGCCGATGGCCTCGAGGGTCTGGACGGTGTCCTTCAGGGACTCGCCCTTCGAGACGGAGGTGCCCTTCCCGGAGAAGTTGATGACGTCCGCGCTCAGACGCTTGGCCGCGGCCTCGAAGGAGATCCGGGTCCGGGTCGAGTCCTCCAGGAAGAGGTTGACGACGGTGCGGCCGCGCAGGGCGGGAAGCTTCTTGACCTCGCGGCCGGAGACCGTGGCCATCTCCTCGGCGGTGTCGAGGATGCGCAGTGCGTCAGCGTGGGAGAGGTCCTGGGTGGACAGCAGGTGCTTCACCGGGCCTCACCCCGGACGCCGGCCTCCGCGCGGTCGGTGATCGAGACGGCGTCCTCGGTCACCTCGGCGGTGCCGTCCGGCCCGTCGATCTCCACGAGGCGGACCTGAACCCGCTCGGCGGTAGAGGTGGGCAGGTTCTTGCCCACGAAGTCCGCGCGGATCGGCAGTTCACGGTGGCCCCGGTCCACGAGGACGGCGAGGCGGACGGCGGCCGGGCGGCCGAAGTCGTTCAAGGCGTCCAGGGCGGCACGGATGGTCCGCCCGGAGTACAGCACATCGTCCACGAGCACCACGGTGGCCCCGTCGATTCCGGTGCCCGGCAGTCGGGTGGGCGCGGGGGTGCGGGAGGTGGAGCGGCGCAGGTCGTCCCGGTAGAGGGTGACGTCCAGCTCACCGGTCGAGGTGCCGGCGTCGAAGCCCGGTTCGATCCGGGCGAGCTTGCGGGCCAATCGCTCGGCGAGGGGGACGCCGCGGCGCGGGATGCCCAGGATGACCAGGCCGGCGGGGCCGCGGTTGGATTCGAGGATCTCGTGGGCGATCCGGGTCAGCGCCCGGTCGATGTCCGCCGCGGAAAGGACATTCCGGACGGTGCGCACAGCGCGGCTCTCAGCCTGCACACATGCCTCCTTCCCCGCCTCACAGGACGGAACTTAAAGGAAACGCAACCCTGGGTGGGGTGTGTTTGGTCCGGCGTCAACACTATCACCGCGGCGGGGTGACCAGGTGTCAGGATGGTTCCATGACGCAGCCGGTGAACCTCCCCGCACCCGACCCATCGTCCGGGTCGCACGGGCCCGGACCGGTGCCCCCGGCCGGCCTCCCGGGAGCCGGTGGCCCATCGCCGGCAGCCTATCCCCCGGCGCAGCTGATCGCGCGGCGCAGCCGACGCTCCCACGCCTGGGGCGTCGCCCTGCTCGTGGCGACCTCGGCCGTCGGTGCCCTGGTGACCCTGTTCCTGGTCGACGCCCTGGGCACCGAGACGCTCTTCGTGGTCGGGCTGCTGGCACTGGTACCCCTGGCCATCGTGGTGGCCGCCCTGCTGTGGATCGACCGGTGGGATCCCGAGCCCCGGGGCTGGCTGGTCTTCGCCTTCCTGTGGGGAGCCGGGGTGTCCGTGTTCGGCACCCTCTCGTTGGGCGAGGTGTTCATGGAGACCTTCGGCGGGCTGTCCTCGCTGGACTCGGAGACCTTCGGGGCGGTGGTGCAGGCCCCGGTGATCGAGGAGACCATGAAGGGCGCCGGACTCGTGGTGATCTTCCTGGCTGCCCGCCGGCACTTCGACGGACCCGTGGACGGGGTCGTCTACGCCGGCATGGTGGCGGCCGGCTTCGCCTTCACGGAGAACATCCTGTACTTCGGCACGGCCTACACCGAGGCCGGATGGGGCACCGAGTTGGCGTTCACCTTCGTGTTGCGGGGGTTGTTCTCGCCCTTCGCCCACGTGCTGTTCACCGTGTGGATCGGGTTCTTCCTGGGGGTGGCGGCGCATCGGCGGGCCACCCGGGGCCGGCTCAGCCGGGTCAGCTGGATCGGCTGGTTCCTGGTGGGGCTGGTCCCGGCCATGGTCGGGCACTTCCTGTGGAACGGCGGCCTGGCCTTGATCTTCGACGACTTCTTCACGTTCTACCTCGTGCTGCAGGTCCCGCTGTTCATCGCGGCGGTCGCCGCCGTCGTGCTGTTATTGCGGGCCGAGCGCCGCCTGACCCAGGGCATGCTGGACCGCTACGGGGTGGCGGGGTGGCTGTGGCCGGAGGAGATCGCCCTCTTCGGCACGGCCCCGGGACGGCGGCAGGGCCGCCGGTGGGCCAGCGGGCACGGGGTTCGGAATCAGCACCGCGCCTTCGAGCGGACCGCCCTGCGCCTGGCCGCCCTGCGGCACCGGATCGAACGGGGCCACGATGTCCAGGCCAACAGCGCCGAAGAGCTCCGGCTGCTGCAGGACACGGTCCGGCAGCGGCGGGAGCTCTTCGGCGCGATCAGGCCCGGTGGCCCGGTCAGTCCAGCAGGGTCGGCTTCAGCTGCTGGATCCGGCCGAGCAGGCCGTTGACGTAGTCCGGGGAATCGTCGGTGGACAGTTCCTTGGCGATCGTGACCGCCTCGGCCACGGCCACGCGATCCGGGACCTCATCGTTGAACAGCAGTTCCCAGGCACCGATCCGCAGGATGGCGCGGTCCACTGCCGGCATGCGGTCCAGGGTCCAGCCCTGGGCGTAGGAGGACAGGATCTCGTCGATCCGCTCCTGTTCGGCCACCACACCCTGGATGATCTCCACGGTGTACGGGTTGATCACCTGTGCCGTGGATGTCCGTCGGGAGGTGACGCCCTCATCCGGAGTGGTCCCGCGCTGTTCGGCCTCGAAGAGGACCTCCAGCGCGCGCCTCCGGGCTTTGCCTCGTGCGCTCACAGTTGGTCAGTCGTCCCGTCAGTCGTTCACGCGGCCGAGGTAGTCACCCGAGCGGGTGTCCACCTTGACCTTGGTGCCCTGGTCCACGAACAGCGGGACCTGGATCTCGTAGCCGGTCTCGAGGGTCGCGGGCTTGGTGCCGGCGGAGGACCGGTCACCCTGCAGGCCCGGCTCGGTGTAGGTGATCTCCAGGACCACCGACGGCGGCATGTCCAGGTACAGCGGGGTGCCCTCGTTCATGGCGATGGTGACCTTCTGGTTCTCCAGCATGAAGTTGGCGGCGGTGCCCACGACCGCCGGGTTCACCGGGATCTGGTCGTAGGTGTCCGTGTCCATGAAGATGTAATCCTCGCCGTCCTGGTACAGGTACTCGTAGTCCGAGCGGTCCACGGTGGCGGTCTCAATCTTGGCGCCGGCGTTGAAGGTCTTGTCCACCAGCTTGCCGGTGGTGATGTTCCGGATCTTGGTGCGGACGAACGCCCCGCCCTTGCCCGGCTTCACGTGCTGGAACTCGATGACGTTCCACAGATGGCCGTCCATTTTCAGCACGGTGCCGTTCTTGATGTCGTTGCTGGTTGCCACTGTCAATCTCCGTCTGTCGGTAAGGGGCCAGTCGATGGCGTCGGCGGGTCTCGCTGGAAGTCCAGTCGACCATTCTAGGTGATGGGGCCGGTCCCCGGATCATGGCCGGGTTCGCTCGGCGATCACCCGGCGGTTACTCCGCAATCTCCTGGTACGTCGCGAACAGCAGCGAGGCGTCCGGGACGTCATAGGTGGTCGGCTTGCCCAGGCCGTCCAGGAGGACGAACCGCAACTGGTCGCCGCGGTTCTTCTTGTCCCGGCGGATGCCGTCCAGCAGCGTCTCCCAGCGGCCGGAGGAGTACGACGTCGGCAGGCCGAGCGACTCGAGGATCGTGCGGTGACGATCGGCGGTGGCATCGTCGAGGCGTCCGACGGAACGCGCCAGCTCGGCCGCGAACACCAGGCCGACGGACACGGCGGCCCCGTGCCGCCACTGGTAGCGCTCGGCCAGCTCGATGGCGTGGGCCAGGGTGTGGCCGTAGTTCAGCATCTCTCGCGCGCCAGCCTCCCGCAGGTCACTGGACACCACGTGGGCCTTGACGGCGATCGAGCGTTCGATGAGTTCCCGCAGCTGGGCCGAGTGCGGGTTCTGGGCCTGTTCCGGAGAGGACTCGATGATGGTGAGGATCTCCGGGTCCGCGATGAAGCCGCACTTGACGACCTCCGCGAGTCCGGACACCAGCTCGTTCGGGGGCAGGGTCAGCAGCGTGTCCAGGTCCGCGAGCACGCCGGCGGGCGGGTGGAACGCTCCCACCAGGTTTTTGCCCTCGGCGGTGTTGATGCCGGTCTTGCCACCCACGGCGGCATCGACCATGCCCAGGAGGGTGGTGGGGAAGTGCACCACGCGGACCCCGCGGAGCCAGGTGGCCGCCACGAAGCCGGCGACGTCGGAGACGGAGCCGCCGCCCACGGACACCACGGCGTCCGAGCGGGTGAAGTCGTTCTGGCCGAGGACCTGCCAGCAGAACGCCGCGACCTGGATGTGCTTGCCCTCCTCGGCGTCCGGGATCTCCGCGGTGAGAGCCTGGAAGCCGGCCGTCTCCAGATCCGCCTTGACCACGTCACCGGTGGCCCGCAGTGCCCGGGGGTGGATGACCAGGACGCGGCGGACCGAGGGACCGAGCATGTCCGGCAGGCGTCCCAGCAGGCCCTTGCCCACCACGACGTCGTAGCCACCGGTGCCCGCTGACCCCGATCCGCCGGCCACGGGGATGACGGTGGCATCGTCCGGGACGGGTTCGGTGGACGGGGTGTTCGGCTCAGTCATGGATGGACAGCTCCTGTGATCGGGGTGGTGGTCTCGGCCTCACGGACGAGGTGGATGATGTGGGTGGCGAGGTCTTCGGTGGAGCGGCCGGTGGTGTCCACCGTCCACTGCGACACCTCACGGTACAAGGCGTGGCGTTCGGCGAGGATGCGGCGCCAGGTGCGGCCGGGGTCCCCCGCGAGGACCGGTCGGCCGAGGCCGCCGTTGAGCCGGGCCAGGGCCGCGCCCTCCGCGACCGTCAGGTAGACGACATGGGACCCGTGCCGCAGCCGGTCGCGGGTCTGGGCGCTGAGCACCGCTCCCCCGCCCAGGGAGAGGATGCAGGGTTCGGCACGGGAGAGGACCTCTCCGATGACGTTCTCCTCGGCCTGGCGGAAGGCCGGTTCACCATGGTGGGAGAAATACTCCGAGATGGCGCCGTGCTGGGCCACGAAGAGGTCATCGGCATCCAGCCGCTGCAGGCCGAGCCTGCGGCCCAGGACCAGTCCGACGGTCGACTTGCCGGACCCCATGGGCCCCACGAGCACGATCCGCCGGCCAGGTGACCAGCCAGGGCCGCCGCCGGTTGCGGAACTCACTGCAGCGGGTCACCCATGGGCGAGGCGGCCAGCTCGTCCACTGCGTCCGCGTCCGAGACCGGCAACGGTTCGAGCGACGCCACGAAGGAGTCGAGGTTCCGCTTGGTCTCCGCCACGGAGTCTCCTCCGAACTTCTGCAGGACGGCCTGGGCGAGGACGAGGCAGACCATGGCTTCGGCCACGACGCCGGCTGCCGGCACAGCGCACACGTCCGAGCGCTGGTGGTGGGCCTTCGTGTCCTGGCCGGTGGCTGTATCCACGGTGCGCAGGGCCTTGGGAACGGTGGCGATCGGCTTCATGCCCGCGCGCACGCGGACCACTCCCCCGGTGCTCATGCCGCCCTCGATGCCGCCGGCCCGGTTGGAGGTGCGGATCGGATACCCGTCGGGGCCGCGGACGATCTCGTCGTGCGCGGCGGTGCCGCGGCGGGCGGCCGTGGTAAAACCGTCGCCGACCTCGACCCCCTTGATGGCCTGGATGCCCATGAGGGCGCCGGAGAGCAGTGAGTCCAGACGGCGGTCCCAGTGCACATGGCTGCCCAGGCCCACGGGCACGCCGTAGGCCAGGACCTCCACGACACCGCCGAGGGTCTCGCCCTCCTTGTGGGCGGCGTCGACCTCGGCGACCATGGCGTCCGAGGTGGACTTCTCGAAGCACCGCAGCGGATCGGCGTCCAACGCGGTCACGTCGTCCGGCCCGGGCAGTTCGGCGCCTTCCGGCACGGACACCGTGCCGACCGCCGTGGTGTGGGAGACGGTGCGGATGCCCAGCTCCGCCAGGAAGGACGAGGCCACGGTGCCGAGGGCCACGCGCGCCGCGGTCTCCCGGGCGGAGGCGCGCTCCAGCAGGGGACGGGCCTCATCGAAGCCGTACTTCTGCATGCCGGCCAGGTCGGCGTGGCCGGGGCGTGGCCGGGTGAGGGCGGCGTTGCGGGCCAAGCCGTCGAGTTCGTCCGCGTCCACGGGATCGGCCGACATGACCTTCTCCCACTTGGGCCATTCGGTGTTGGCGATCTCGATGGCCACCGGCGAGCCCAGGGTGGAACCGTGGCGGACGCCGCCGACGAGGGTCACCTGGTCCTGCTCGAACTTCATGCGGGCACCACGGCCGTAGCCCAGGCGCCGGCGCGCCAGGGCGTCCTGCACCATAGAGGTGGTCAGGGGGATGCCTGCGGGCATCCCTTCAATGATTCCAACGAGTGCGGGCCCATGTGATTCGCCCGCTGTCAACCAGCGCACCATGGATTCGATTCTCTCATGGTCCGCACGGGGTTCCGGACCGTGTGACCGGGTTCAGCGCTCCGGCAGGTCAATGGCGGCGGCCATCGCGGCGATGACGGCGGGCCAGTCGGGCTCCGTCCCCTCCGGGCGGATCCGCTCCGTGAACAGGCGGACCTGTTCGACGGCCTGGTACAGCAGCATCTCCAGGCCACTGACCACCTGGCCCCCCTGTTCTTGCCAGGACCGCGCCAGCGCGGACGGCCACGGGTCGTAGGCGGCGTCCAGCAGGGGAGGCAACGGCGACGTTCCAGTAGTCGCCGCTGACTCCGCGGTCGATGCTCCGGACAGAGCCGTGGCCAGGGCCCCGGCGGTGGGGTCCGCGGCGCGGGGGGGCAGCGTGGCGACCACGGCGCGGAAGCCGCGGGCCGCCGTCGGGAAGTCCTCCAGCAGCCGGATGTGCGGGGTCAGGCCGAAGCCGCTCGCGAGTTCGGCGTGCTCGGCGGCCTTGGCCGGGGTGCGGACGAACAGGTCGACGCCGGCCAGCCCCAGCTTCTGTGCGGCGGCGATGGCCGCCGCGGCGGTCCCGCCACCGCCGAGGATGCCCATCCGCCCGCCGGTCACCTCACGCTGGTAGCCGGCGAAGACGAGCGACTCGACGATGCCCTCCACGTCCGTGTTGTAGGCCGTGGAGATCCCCTCCCCGTCCCAGACGACGGTGTTGAGGAAACCGAGCCGCTCGGCCCGCGGCGAGTAGCGGTCCACCAGCGGCATCATCGCGGACTTCAGCGGCATGGTGACCGAGAACCCAAGCCAGTCGAAGCCCGTCCCCGGACTCCGGTCCAGGCCGGCCATGAAGGCGGGCAACGCCTCCGGTGTCACGTCATGGGCGTCGTAGGCGACGTCCAGGCCCAAGGCACGGTAGGCCGCCCGGTGAAGGGCCGGTGACTTCGAGTGCGAGATGGGGTGGCCGAGGACTCCGGCGGACGGCCTAACCACAGATCTCCGCGTTGTCGGCGCAGTAGTCGCGGTATTCCTGCTGGTAGATGCGGTGCTGGGCATAGTCCTCTGCGAACTTCGTCTCGCCGGTCTCGATGTTGGTGGTCACCCAGTAGTAGTAGTCGTTGTCCTCCGGGTGCGCGGCCGCATCCAGTGCCTGGGTGGACGGGGCGCCGATGGGTCCGGGCGGCAGGCCGCGGTGGGCATAGGTGTTGTACTCATTCGAGGCGTCCTGCTTGTCCTCCTCCGAGAACTGCAGCTGGCGCTGTCCGAGCCCGTAGATCACCGTGGCATCGATCTGCAGGTAACCCCCGGTCTCCTCGTTGGACGGATCCAGGCGGTTCTCAATGATGCCGGCGACGATCGGGTAGTCGTCCGTCAGCGCCTCGGCCTCGAGGATGGAGGCGATCGTGACCGTGCGGAACTGCTCGGACTCGTCCGTGATCCCCTGCTCCTCGAGCTCGGCCATGGTCGGCTCGATCATCATGGCGAAGATCTCGGCCGGCTCGGCGTCCACGGGGAAGCGGTACTCCCCCGGCGCCAGATAACCCTCCAGGCTGGGGGCCTCGGCGGGAAGCCCGAAGTCAGTGGGGTCCGCCGCGGCCGCCTCCAGGTCCTGGACGGAGATGCCCGTGGACTCGCTGACGGCGCTCATGGCCTCACCCAGGCGCATGCCGCGGTTCACCGCCACGTAGTGGACCTGGCCCTCACCGTCGCGCTGGAGGATGGCCGCAGCGTCCGCGGCCTTCATCTGCTTCCGCAGCGGATACTCTCCCGGCTGGATGGTGTTCTCCGACCGCGACTGGTTGACGGCCTCGATGAAGGCGGCGCTGCTGGCCACGATGTCCTCGTCCGCGAGGCGGTTCCCGATGGCGATGGCCCCCTCACCCTCATTGACGGAGAACACCACCTCCGCACCGCCGGGGCCCGAGTAGTCCTCGGCCACTGGATCCGGCAGGATGGCCTTCAATGCGAAGGACAGTCCCGCCACCAGCACCACGAATGCGGCGAAGGCCGCGGTCAGGGCGATGTTGCGGCGGCGGCGCCGCTTCCGGCGCGCTTCCTTCTTCGCCTGCTTCTCGGCATTCAGGGAGCGGTCCCGGTTGACGGTGACGGTCTGGTAACCCTTGCGGCCGGAGGGACGGACGATCACGGGGGTCCCGTCCGTGGTGAGGCGCTCAGCAGGACCCTCGGGGGACTCGGCCTGCGGATACTCGCGACGGTCCTCGTCCAGGCCGGCCTCGTGCTCTGACCGACGGGCCTCCTCGCGGCGGCGCAGTTCGCGCCGGGTCAGCGGGGACTGCGGGTTCCGGGGATCGTCAGGAGTCGGATCGTCAGGAGTCAGATCGGCCACGTGTTCCGTCCTCTCCCTCTGGTCCTTCTGGCGCAGGAACTAGCACGGGGCGCCCGGCGTCCCGCTGGAGTGATTGTTGCATATTCAGCGCCTGCTCGAGTATCTGCACCGCCGCCACCTGGTCCACGACCTCGCGGTGGGTCCGGCTCCCCCGGCCGGCCTCATGCAGCTGCCGGTGTGCCGTGACGGTGCTGAGGCGTTCGTCCACGAGGTGCACCCGGGCCGGGCTTCCGGCCGCGAGCAACTCCGCCGCCAGGTCCTCGGCATAGCGGTGGGCATCCTCGGTGGATTCCGTGGAGCGGCCCTGCATGTTCACCGGCGACCCGACGTAGACCACCACGGCCGCCCGCTCCAGGGCCTCCCGGACGATCAGCCGCCGGTCGAACCCCTTCTTGAGGTCCCGCCGCAGCGTCTTCACCGGAGTGGCCAGGATGCCGTCCGGGTCCGAGGCGGCGAGGCCGACGCGGGCCTTGCCGACGTCGACCCCGAGCCGGACCCCACGCTGCAGTGCACCGCTCACGCGCCTGCGGCCCCGACCGTCGACTCGATCGCCGTCCGCACGGCCACCAGGGCGTCATCGATCCGGGCGGCGTCCTGGCCGCCGCCCTGGGCCACGTCGTCCTTGCCGCCGCCGCCTCCGCCGAGCACTCCGCAGGCGGTCTTGACGAGGGCGCCGGCCTTCAGGCCGGACTCGCGGGCGGCCTGGTTGGTGCCAATCACCACGAGCGGACGGCCCTTGGCGGTCCCGGCCATGGCCACCACCACCGGGGTGCCCGCGGCGTTGCCGGACTGGTTCTCCAACCGGGAGCGCAGGTCCAGCACGAGGGTCCGCAGCTCATCGCCCGAGCCGACCGGGCCGGCGTCGTGCGCCAGGACCGTGACGCTGGCGCCGGGCCCGGACACCGCCACGGCGTTCTCGACGAGGCGGCCGGCCTCGGCCTGCAGCTGGGCCGAGCGCAGGACGGCCAATTCCTTCTCGACCTCCTTGAGCCGGGCCAGGGTGCCGGCGACGCGGTCCTTGACCTGGTCGGCCGGGACCTTGAGCAGACCGGTCAGCTCATTGACGAGCGTGCGCTCGGTGGCCAGGTGGCGGAAGGCGTCCAGGCCGACGAGGGCCTCGACGCGGCGGTTGCCCGAACCCACGGACTGCTCCCCGAGCAGGGCCAGGGAGCCGATCTCCGCCGTGGCGCCCACGTGGGTGCCGCCGCACAGCTCGCGCGACCAGGCGCCGTTGACCTCGACCACGCGCACGCGGTCTCCGTACTTCTCGCCGAACAGGCTCATCGCCCCGAGTTCGCGCGCCTCGTCCAGGCCCATCTCCCGCGTGAGCACGGGGTGGTTGTCCCGGATGGCCAGGTTGGAGACCTCCTCGACCTCGGACCGGGCCATCTCACTCATGGCCTCGCCCCAGCGGAAGTCGAACCGCAGGTACCCCTCCTTGTTGAAGGAACCGGACTGCGTGGCCTCCGGGCCGAGGATCTGGTGGAGTGCGGCATGGACCAGGTGCGTGCCGGTGTGGGCCTTCTGGGCGTCCAGGCGCCGCTGCAGGTCGATGGCGCCGACGGCGGTGGCGCCAGCCGGCACCTCGCCCTCGACGACCTTGACCTGGTGCACACTCAGGCCGCGGACCGGGGACTGGACGTCGAGGACCTCCAGGACGAAACCGTCACCGGTGATGAGACCGGTGTCAGCGGCCTGGCCCCCGGACTCGGCGTAGAAGGGCGTGGCGTCCAGCACCAATTCGAGTTCCTGCCCGGCGGTGGCGGAGCTGACCCGCTGGCCGCCGCTCAGCAGCCCCCGGATGCGGGCCTCGGTGGTGTGCTCGGTGTAGCCGGTGAAGACGGTGTCCCCCTCCGCCTGCAGCTGGCGATAGGCCGAGGAGTCCACGTGTCCGGACTTCTTGGACTTGGCGTCCTGGCGGGCACGGTTGCGCTGCTCGGTCATGAGCTCGCGGAAGCCGGCCTCGTCCACGACCACCCCGGCCTCCTCGGCCATCTCGAGGGTGAGGTCGATGGGGAACCCGTAGGTGTCATGCAGTTCGAACGCGTCAGCACCGGAGATGCCGGCCGTCGTGCCGCTTTCCCCTCCGGCGGCGCGGGCGGCGGACTTCGCGGCCGTGACGGCCGAGTCCATCCGGGCCGTGCCGGCGGTGATGGTCCGCAGGAACGCCTTCTCCTCGTTGTACGCGATCCGGGAGATGCGGTCGAAGTCCCGCTCGACCTCCGGGTAGGTGCCCTTCATGGCGTCACGGGAGACCGGCAGCAGCTCGGGCAGCACCGGATCGGTGACGCCCATCAGGCGCATGGCCCGCACGGCACGGCGGATCAGGCGGCGCAGCACGTAGCCGCCGGCCTCATTGCCGGGCACCACACCGTCCGTGATGAGCATCAACGCGGAACGGACGTGGTCGGCGATCATCCGCAGGCGCACGTCGTCCGTGTAGCGCGGGTCCGTGGCATCCTCGGTGGAGGAATACTCCTTGCCGGCCAGCGCGGCGGCGCGGTCCAGGACGGGGCGGACCTGGTCCGTCTCGTACATGTTCTCCACGCCCTGCAGGATCATGGCGAGACGTTCGAGGCCGAGCCCGGTGTCGATGTTCTTGTGGTCCAGCTCGCCGGCCACCGTGAAGTCGGTCTGCGAGTTGACCTCGGAGAGCTGGTACTGCATGAAGACCAGGTTCCAGATCTCCATGTAGCGGTTCTCGTCCGCGGACGGGCCACCCTCGCGGCCGTACTCCGGCCCCCGGTCGTAGAAGATCTCCGAGTCCGGGCCACCGGGGCCGGGCTGGCCGGTGTGCCAGTAGTTGTCCTCCTTGCCCAGGCGCTGGATGCGTTCGGCCGGGAAGCCGACCTCCTCGCGCCAGATGCGCTCGGCCTCGTCGTCCTCCTCGTACACCGTGACCCACAGCCGCTCGGGGTCCAGGCCGAAACCGCCCTGGTCCTGGGCGGTGGTCAGCAGCTCCCAGGCATAGGGGATCGCCTTCTCCTTGAAGTAGTCCCCGAAGGAGAAGTTGCCGCACATCTGGAAGAAGGTGCCATGGCGGACCGTCTTGCCGACCTCTTCGATGTCCGCGGTGCGGATGCACTTCTGCACGGTGGTGGCCCGCTGGTAGGGCGGGGTCTCCTGGCCCAGGAAGTACGGGATGAAGGGGACCATGCCGGCGATGGTGAACAGCAACGACGGATCCGGGGAGACCAACGATGCCGAGGGAACGACGGAGTGGTCCTTCTGGGCGAAGAAATCCAGCCAGCGGCTGGCGATGTCCTGGGACTTCATGACTGCTCTACGACTGCTTTCGGGGATCGGCGGGTCGGGCGGTGGGCCTCTCCGCGGGGGCTTCGGTGGCGGTACCCGTGATGGTGGTGTGCGCGGCATCCGGGACGTCCGTGGCGGCAGTGCCCGGACCCCGGGACTGCCCCTGCGGCGGGGCCGGGTCGGTCAAGGACGATGACATCGTCTTCCAGGCCGGCACCTCCTCGCGCAGCTGATACGCGAAGGAGCGGGCACTGGCGGCCAGGGCGGTGGCCGCGGCCTGTCCGGCGTTGCGCCCGATGTTCTCCGGGTTCAGCGTGTGACGGATCGTCTCCTCGGCCCGCACGGCTGCGGCGTCACGTCCCTTGCTGAAGACGGTGTGTCCGAGCCAGCCGACGGCTGCCCCCACTCCCACCAGCATTACGCGCTTGATCACGGGATTTCCTTTCGGTTCAGTGCCTGGTCCACCCTACCGGGGCCGCGGCCCCAGCGTGGAACATCAGCGCCCGACGCCGGCCCCGGCGGCCGGCGTTCGGAGGCCGGGGTGGGCGGCCGGGCCCGCGGCCCGTCCATGAACTTCCTTAAAGCCGAAACCCGGCGTCCCCTGGAGGGGACGCCGGGTTCTCAGGCAGTTTCCGCCGCAGCAGATCCGGACGGGATCAGCGTGCGTAGTACTCGACCACGAGCTGCTCTTCGCAGGTCACGGGGACCTCGGAGCGCTTCGGGCGGCGGGACAGCTTGGACTGCAGCTTGTCGATCTCGACGTCCAGGTAACCCGGGACGGCCGGCAGGACGTCCTGGTGGGCACCGGTGGCGGAGATCTGGAAGGGGACCATCTTCTCCGAACGCTCGTGCACGTGGATCAGCTGGCCCTCCTTCACGCGGAAGGACGGGCGGTCCACGCGGGCGCCGTCCACCATGATGTGGCGGTGCACGACCATCTGGCGGGCCTGCTGGATGGTGCGGGCGAAGCCGGAGCGCAGCACGAGGGCGTCCAGACGCATCTCGAGCAGCTCGACCAGGTTCTCACCGGTCAGGCCCGAGGTGCGCTTGGCCTCTTCGAAGTAGCGGCGCATCTGTGCCTCGCGGATGTTGTACTGGGCGCGCAGACGCTGCTTTTCCTTCAGGCGCACCGAGTAGTCGGAGTCCGCCTTGCGACGGGCACGGCCATGCTGGCCGGGACCGTACGGACGGCGCTCCATGTACTTCTCGGCCTTGGGGGTCAGGGCAATGCCGAGTGCGCGCGAGTGGCGCACGGTGCGGCGGGTACGGAGGTTGGAAGCCACGAGGGACCTTTCTTGTCAGGCGGCACAGTTCTGGTTTGTCTCCGGTCCTGACACGAGGCGGGGGCTCCCGCGGTGTGACAAGGGTGGACCGGAACCTGGCCTCCCGTGCGTCCTTCGGGAGAGCTGAGGGGCATGCCGCTGCCCGTCATTGCTACAGCGCCGCAGGACCCGGACGGGGCCTCCCCGCACGGCCGGAACAAGCCGGAGGAGCACAGGGAGAACTGGCGGCGCTTGCCAGACAGCAGACGAGTCTACCAGTTCCGCCCCGTGCCCCGGACCGCCGGGCCCACGACGGGCCCGGATCGGAGACTAGGCCTCCGGCCCCTGTTCCGGCATGGGCTGCCCGTTGGCGACCTGTGCGGCCTGGTTGATGTGGGTGGCCTCCACGAGCACATCGTAGGACTCCGCCTCCATGACCTGGACGGAGGAGAAGTCCCGGCGGCCTCGGGTGGCCGCGTGGCCGAGCGCTCCGAAGATCGCACCCCATACCGCGCCGAAGCCCAGGGTCATCAACAGGATCATGAGCCAGCCGGCGGCCGGGGCCAGGATGAGGAAGAGCAGGCCGATCATCAAACCGAACCACAGGCCGGTCAACGCACCCTGGAGGGCGGCCCGGCCCGTGGTCAGCCGGCCGGTGATCTGCTCGACGCTCCGCAGGCCGGTCCCGACGATCCTGGTCTTCTCCACGGGGAAGCCCCCGTCGGAGAGGCGGTCCACCAGTTCCTGAGCCTGTTCGTAGGCGGCCACCGACTTGAGGATCCGATAGTCGACCTCGGCGGTGTTCGGCACGAGCCGGCTGGCCGGGTTGTTCGCGGGAGTGGACATGGTGGATACTCCAATCTCCGCGGCCGGTGGGCCACTTCACGTGGCCCGACTCCGAACCGCGGTCCTGGCGGGTACGGACACCCCCAGCTTAGAGGCCTACGTGCTGGAATCGCTCTGGTCGGAGGCCGGTGTCGCCGGTGGGGCCGGTGATGTCGGTGATGCCGGTGGTGGAGTGCCCCGGATGATCGACCGCAGGTGCTGCACCCTCTCCCCCAGGTTCCGTTCCACGCCGTTCTGTTTGGGGCGGTAGTAGTCCTTGCCGCGCAACGAATCTGGCAGGTACTGCTGCCGGGCCACCGAATGCTGGGCGTCATGGGAGTAGATGTACCCCTTGCCGTGGCCCAGACCGGCCGCCCCCGGGTAGTGGGCGTCCCGCAGGTGGGGCGGCACCTCCCCGGACAGCCCAGCGCGGACGTCCGCCACGGCCTCGTTGATGGCGGCGTAGGAGGCGTTGGACTTGGGTGCGGTGGCGAGGTGCACCGTGGCCTCAGCCAGGACCAGCCGCCCCTCCGGCATGCCGATGAGCTGGACTGCCTGGGCCGCCGCGACGGCGGTCTGCAGTGCGGTCGGATCGGCCATCCCGATGTCCTCGGAGGCCGAGATGATCAGACGCCGGGAAATGAACCTCGGGTCCTCCCCCGCCTCCAGCATCCGTGCCAGGTAGTGCAGGGAGGCATCGACGTCCGAACCGCGGATCGACTTGATGAACGCGCTGATGACGTCGTAGTGCTGGTCACCGGCCTTGTCATAGCGCAGCACCGCACGGTCCATGGCCTGCGCCGCGTCCTGGAGCCTGATCGAGGGCAGTTCGGCGCGGTCCCCCAACTCGCCGGACTCGCCGGACTCGCCTGCTTCGTCGAGGCCGGCCGCCTCCCACCGGTCCAGGGCCACGCCGGCGCTGGCCTCCAGGGTGGTCAGCCCCCGGCGGGCATCGCCCTGGGCCATGCGCACCAAGTACTCGCGGGCCTCGTCCTCCAGCACAACCGTGCCGTTGAGTCCCCGCTCGTCAGCGACCGCACGGTCCAGGACGCCGCCGATGTCCGCGTCCGTGAGCGGCTTGAGCGTGAGCATGATGGACCGGGACAGCAGCGGCGCCACCACGGAGAAGGACGGGTTCTCGGTGGTCGCGGCCACCAGGACCACCCACCGGTTCTCCACCCCGGGCAGCAGTGCATCCTGCTGGGCCTTGTTGAACCGGTGGATCTCGTCTAGGAACAGCACCGTGGTCCGGCCGTAGAGGTCCCGATCATTCAGCGCCTGGTCCATGACCGCCCGCACGTCCTTGACGCCGGCGTTGATGGCGGACAGCTCCACGAACTTGCGGCCCGGCCCGCGGGCGATCACGGTCGCCAGGGTGGTCTTGCCCGTGCCGGGTGGTCCGTAGAGGATGAGCGAAGACGGCCCGGCACCACGGCCGGCTCGGCCGCCGGCCGCCCCTTCCGCCAGCTTGCGCAGCGGCGAGCCGACGTGGAGCAGGTGCTGCTGGCCGACGACCTCGTCGACGGTGCGCGGACGCATGCGCACGGCCAAAGGGGCACTGGGGCGGTCCCGGCCGCCCGAGGAGGCGCCGTCGTCGTCCGGGGTGTCCGATTCGCCGTCACCGTCATGGTCCCCGCCACCGAGCACACTGAACAAATCACTCACCGGCCCAGCCTAGCCGCCGCCCCGGACGGGCTGGGCGCCCGGGGCGGGGAGAACGCGGGGAGAATGGAGCCATGAGAGCTGTGCTGCAGAGGGCAACGTCCGCGACCGTGACCGTCGAGGGCCGGGTGACGGGGCGCCTGGACTCCCCCGGGCTCGTGGTGCTGCTGGGGGTCTCGGTCCAGGACACCGAGGCGGAGGCCGTGCAATTGGCCGAGAAGGTGGCGCACCTGCGCATCCTCGACGGCGAGGACTCCCTCGTCGGGGCCGGTGCCGCCGCCCTCGTGGTCAGCCAGTTCACCCTGTACGGGGATGTACGGAAAGGACGCCGGCCCTCGTGGACGCGGTCCGCGAAGGGCGATCAGGCCGAGCCGCTGTACGAGCGGTTCATCACCGCTTTGGAGGCGCTGGGCGTGCCGGTGGAGCGCGGGGTCTTCGGGGCCGTCATGGACGTGGCCCTGGTCAACTCGGGCCCCTTCACCGTGTGGGTGGACAGCGAGGACCTGGCGGGACGGCGGCGGGGTTGACCCGCCGGCGGTCACCGCGTGGACGTCACTGGGTGACCGTCACCGGGTAGACATCACCGCTGGCGCGAAGACCAGAGGCGCACCACGACGAACTGCGCCGCGATGCCGCCGGCCAGGGCGATGCCCCAGCGCAGCAGCATCGGCCATTCCGTGGACTGGTCGATCAGCACGTTCAGCGCGAAGGTGACGATCAGGACCGGCAGCAGCCGCACCGCCGTCGGCGGAACACTGTCCCGGCGCTGATCCTGCTCACCCTCGGGCGCCATGTCAGGCCCCCGTGGTATCGGGCGAGTCCTGGGCGGCCTTCGTCCCCTGCTCCGGGGCGGCCTCCTTCGGTTCCGGCGTGGCATCCACACCGGCCTCCTTGCGCTGCTGGTCCGTGATGGGCGCCGGGGCGGCGGTCAGGGGGTCATAGCCGTTGCCGGTCTTCGGGAACGCGATGACATCCCGGATGGACTCGGTGCCGGCCAGCAGGGCGACGATGCGGTCCCAGCCGAACGCGATGCCGCCATGCGGCGGGGCGCCGTACTTGAAGCCCTCCAGGAGGAAGCCGAACTTGGACTGCGCGGACTCCTCGTCCAGGCCCATGAGCTTGAACACCCGCTCCTGGACCTCGCCCTGGTGGATACGGATGGAGCCGCCGCCCACCTCGTTGCCGTTGACCACGATGTCATAGGCGTAGGAGAGAGCGCTGGCCGGATCCGTGTCAAAGGTGTCCATGAACTCGGGCTTCGGCGAGGTGAAGGCGTGGTGCACCGCGGTCCAGGCACCGGAGCCCACTGCGACGTCACCGGAGGCCACGGCCTCCGAGGCGGGCTCGAACATGGGGGCGTCCACAACCCACACGAACGCCCAGTCGGCCTCGGCAGCGGTCACGTCCGGGCCGGCGTCCTTGATCAGGCCGACGCGGTGGCCGATCTCCACGCGCGCGGCGCCGAGGATGGCGCGGGAGGGGCTAGTCTCGCCGGCGGCGAAGAAGATGCAGTCACCCGGGTTGGCGCCGGTGGCGGCGGCCAGGCCGGCCTTCTCCTCCTCGGAGATGTTCTTGGAGACCGGGCCGGTCAGCGATCCGTCCTCCTGGATGAGCACGTAGGCCAGGCCGCGAGCCCCGCGCTGCTTGGCCCATTCCTGCCAGGCGTCCAGGGTGCGGCGCGGCTGGGAGGCGCCGCCGGGCATGACCACGGCACCCACGTAGGGTGCTTTGAACACGCGGAACGGGGTGTCCGCGAAGTACTCGGTGAGGTCCGTCAGCTCGAGGCCGAAGCGCAGGTCCGGCTTGTCCGAGCCGTACTTCTCCATCGCCTCGCGGTAGGTCATGCGGCGGATCGGGGTCGGCACATCCACTCCGACCAGCGACCAGACCGATTTCACAATTTTCTCGCCGAGGGCGATCACGTCGTCCTGCTCCACGAAGGAGGCCTCGATGTCCAGCTGCGTGAACTCCGGCTGGCGGTCGGCGCGGAAGTCCTCGTCCCGGTAGCAGCGTGCGATCTGGAAGTACTTCTCGATGCCGCCGACCTGCAACAGCTGCTTGAACAGCTGCGGGGACTGGGGCAGGGCGTACCAGGAGCCGGGCGAGAGTCGGGCCGGGACCACGAAGTCGCGGGCGCCCTCGGGGGTGGAGCGGGTCAGGGTCGGGGTCTCGACCTCGATGAACCCCTCCTCGTGCAGCAGGTTGCGGGCGGTGCGGTTGACCTCGGAGCGCAGGCGCATGATGCGGGCCGGCTCCGGGCGGCGCAGGTCCAGGTAGCGGTGGCGCAGCCGGGCCTCCTCACCGACCTCCACGTGCTCGTCGATCTGGAACGGCAGCGGAGCGGCGGCGTTAAGCACGGTCACGGTGTCCGCGATGAGCTCGATCTCGCCGGAGGGCAGAGCCGGGTTCTCGTTACCCTCGGGGCGGCGTTCCACCGTGCCGGTGACCTGCAGGACGAACTCGTTGCGCAGCGGATCGAAGTCCTTCTCGTCCCGCACCACCACCTGGGCGAAGCCGGAGGCATCGCGCAGGTCCACGAAGGCCACCCCACCGTGGTCACGGCGGCGTGCCACCCATCCGGTCACGGTGACGGTCTGTCCGATGAGCGAGGCGTTGAGTTCGCCCAGCTGGTGGGTGCGCAGCACTTCAGGTCCTTCCGGTCCCGGTTCACCGGGATGTTCTGTGGGGGTGGTATCACTGGTTCAGCCCATCAGGGCAGACCGGTTCCCGGATGATTCTAGTGGGTGGAGCGCATGCCTCTTCGACCGTCACGACCAGTGTCCACAGGTGGCTCCCTCGAACGACGCCTGGGGCTGCCCGGATCCGTGATCATCGGTGTCGGTTCCATGGTCGGAGCCGGAGTGTTCACCGCGCTCGGGCTGGCCGCTGCGCAGGCCGGCGGGCTGTTGATGGCCGCCCTGCTGGTGGCCGGGGTGACGGCCTGGCTCAATGCCATCTCCACGGCACAATTAGCAGCCGTGCACCCGACCTCCGGCGGCGCCTATACCTTCGGCCGCCGGCAGCTCGGTGAGTGGGCCGGCTTCCTGGCCGGCTGGGGTTTCGTCACCGGAAAGTCCGCGTCCATCGCCGCCATGGCCTACACCGTCGGTCTCTATGTGGCGCCGGAGACGGACTGGACCGCACGCTGGGTGGCGATCGCCGCCGTCGTGCTCTTGACCGGTGTGAACCTGCTCGGGATCACCCGGACAGTGCAGGCCACGGTGGCCATCCTGGTTCCGGTGCTGCTGATCCTCGCCCTGGTCATCGTGGCGGGCCTGGCCTACGGGCCCGACGCCGGCTCACCCGCTCCCCCGGCCGGTTCGGCTGCACCGGTGAATCCTTCGTTCCTGGGTGTGCTGCAGGGGGCGGGGCTGCTGTTCTTCGCCTTCGCAGGATACGCCCGGATCGCGACGATGGGTGAGGAGGTCCGCGATCCCCGCCGGACGATCCCCCGCGCGGTGATGGGTGCCCTGGGGTTCACGCTGGTGCTCTACGGAATGCTGGCTTGGAGCCTGACCCGCGTCCTCGGCGAGGACGGACTGGCGGGCTCGGAAGCACCCGTCCGGGACGCCGTGGGCCTACTCTTCGGCCCGGACTGGCTCTGGCTCGCCGTGGGCGGGGCGGCGCTGGCCAGCCTGGGTTCTCTGCTCAACCTCGTGGCAGGGATCTCCCGCACGGGGCTGGCCATGGCCCGCGAGGGTGACCTGCCGCGGCCCCTGGCCCGGGTCTCCACCCGCACCTCGGTCCCGTGGGCTGCCCAGCTCGCGGCCGCCGCGGTGGTGATCGTCCTGCTGCTAACGGCGGATGTGCTGACCGTGGTGGGCTTCTCCTCCTTCGGCGTGCTGGTGTACTACGCCGTCTCCAATCTGGCGGCCTTCACCCTGACCGAGCGCGTGGTGCGTTCACCCCGCTGGCTGAACCTCACCGGTGCCGTGCTCTGTCTGGTGTTGGCCTTCACCCTTCCGGCGCTGTCCGTGCTCATCATGCTCGCGGTGTTCGCCGTGGGACTGCTCGGCCGCCTGGTGGTGCTCCGTGTTCGGTCCCGGCGAGCCGGGTGAGGTGGGTGAGGTGGGTGACTTGGTACTGCCGTTGCGCTCTCGAGCGTGTCAGTAAGCGCCCCTGTACCGGATATCTCCCCGGACGGGTCTTGCGGGACACGGTTCGAAGCGAGCTCTCGTTCGGGCAGGTCAGCGGTGGGCTGCCCGGTGGGGGTTCCTCTAACGGTGCCTAGGAGACTTCCTGTGGTCGTTCCTCGTCCTCGTCGTCTTGGTCCAGGTGGCCGAGGGTCTCGAAAGGGGATTCGACCTCCCCGCCCCAGGCCTCCATGCCCTCGCGGACCGCGAGGAAGGCGACGACCAGGGCGGCGACCGGGTCAGCCCAGTCCCAGCCGAACAACCAGTTCAGCAACAGACCCAGCAGGACCGTGCCGGAGAGGTAGATACACAGCAGCAGCTGCTTAGCATCGGCCATCACGCTCTTGGAGTCCAGCTCCCGGCCGGTGCGGAACTCAAACCAGGCCAGCGCCGGCATCACGATCAAGCTCAGCGCGGCAATCCCGATGCCCAGCGGGCTCTCGTCCACCTGCTGGGCCCCAGCCAACGCGGAGATTGAGTCGACTGTGACATAGGCGGCCAGGGCGAAGAACGCGATCGCGATCACCTTGACGGTCACCCGCTCCCAGCGTTCGGGGTCCTTGCGGGTGAACTGCCAAGCCACCGCCGTGGCCGAGAGGACCTCCACCACCGAGTCGAGCCCAAAGCCGATCAGTGCGCCGGACGAAGCCATGGTCCCGGCGGTGATGGCCACGATGGCCTCGATGACGTTGTAGGTGATGGTGAACCCGACAATGAACTTCACCCGGCGGTGCAGTGTGGCCCGCCGCTCGGCGGTCACGACCGGGGCGCTCATCGAGCACCCCCGCCGCAGCAACCAGTCACCGTGCAGCCCGAATCAATGCACGGGGCTCCGGCGTCCACCGCCAGGGTCGTCTCCACCAACGCCGCCAGCGCCCGGCCCAGGTGCGGGTCGGCGATCTCATACCGGGTCCGGCGGCCCTGCGGCTCGGCCACCACGATCCCGCAATCGCGCAGGCAAGCCAGGTGGTTCGAGACATTGGACGGCGAGAGTTCCAGCTCCCGGCCCATCTCCGCGGGGTAGGCGGGTCCGTCCAACAACATCAGCAGGATCCTCGACCGGTTCGGGTCGGCCATCGCCCGGCCCAATCGGTTCATCACGTCAAGACGAGAAGCAATAGTCAGCATGGACTGAACTATACAGCCGCGGCTGAACAATGGTCTGCACCTGCAGCACGGTCAACTCACATCGCACCTTGTACCCATTCACCTTCAATAGAAAGCCGCCAATTTTCTCTGCGATTCACACGGCAAGGGTTGGAGCGTGAATTGCAGCGGTGCCGGGACTCCCATTTAACGATCCACCACCGTACACACCCGCAGCCGACGTGGGTGAACGGCGGTACGCCGAGGACGCGGACGTCAGGAGTGGGTGCACGGATGGTTATTCTTGCTGCCGATCGTCGTTCGGCGGGCACGGGGCTTGTGTCCTTTGCGGTCCGGGAACCAACCGGGTCGCCAGCCCGGACCCGTCTCGTGCCCCGTCCGGTCCGACGCCCACTAGTGTTCCGTGTTAATGGTTTCTTTGCGTTTCATTTTGCCCAGTAGGTAGTCGGCTCCCTTGGTCCAGATGAAGGGTTTGGCGTTCTTGTTGTAGTTGGCGATGTAGCGCCGCAGGGATGCCTCTAGCTCGGGGATCGATGAGAAGTTGCTGCGCTTGAGGCATTGGCGGGTGATGATGCCGAAGAAGATCTCCACCATGTTCAGCCACGAGCAGCTGGTCGGGGTGAAGTGCATCGTCACCCGCGGGTTGGCGGCCAGCCAGTCCCTGACGTTCTGGTGCTTGTGCGTGGCGTAGTTGTCGGCGATGACGTGCAGCTCGACGCCGGGGTTCGCCTCGGCGACCTGGTCTAAGAAGTCCACGAACTCGATGTTGGTGTGCTTGGGGTAGAAATCGCTGGCACAGAGTTTCCCGGTGAGCACGTCCAGGGCGGCGAACAGCGTGGTCGTGCCGTTTCGCTTGTAGTCGTGGGTGTGTTCCAGCGGTTGGCCCGGGGCCATTGGTTGGACCGGCTGGGTGCGGGAGAGGGCCTGAATCTGCGTCTTCTCGTCGATACTGACCACCACCGCGTTCTCCGGCGGGGACAGGTACAGGCCCACCACGTCGCGTAGCTTGGTCTCCAGTTCCGGGTCGGTGGAGAACTTGAACGTCTGGATCCGGTGCGGCTGGATCTTCCAGCGCCGCCAGATCCTGGCCACCGAGGCGAACGAGATCCCGTGACGTTCGGCCATGATCCTGGCCGACCACTGCGAGATCCCCAGCTCCACCGGCGGGACGCCATCGTTGGCCAGGGTGTCGGCGATCAGTGCCAGCTCGTCGATCACCACCGGTTTGCCAGGGCGCGGGGCATCGGCCAGGCCCTCGATCCCGAGCTCCGCGTACCGGTTGCGCCAACGCCGGACCGTCGGCTCCGAATAGCCGGTCAGCTCCACGATCCGGATGTTCAGCTCGCCATCGGCGGCCAGCAGCACCGCCCGGGCCCGCAACCCCATCGAGGCGCTCGTGTCCTTGCCCCGGACCATCGCCTCAAGCCTCTGCCGGTCTCCATCCCGCAATTGCAGCGGTTTCACGTAGTTGGCCATGGAGCAATTCTCCCAACCAGCCAAACCCAATGCAATTAACGACACGCTACACTAGCCGAGTTCACTGTGAGATGTTCAGTCTTGGGCCAGGAGGGCTTCCAGGCCTGTCGCATCCAGCAGGGTAATGACGTCGGCGTCGACGGTGATCAGCCCGCTGGCGGTGAGCCGTGCCAGGGCCCGGCTCATCGATTCGGGGGTGGTGCCGAGTATCGAGGCGATGTCTTTCTTGCTCAGCCGTAACCGCAGCCGTGGGCTAACGGCTGAAGAGGCTGTAGCAGGCGCGGAGTCTGAGGTCTCGCGCAGCAGGGGTTGGTCCAGTAGGTAGTCGGCGACCCGGACGTCGACCTCGAGGGTGCTCTGTGCCAGACGGCGTTCGGTCTCGGCCAGCCGCTGGCCGAGGTTGCGCAGCATCTGCAGCGCGATGCTGGGGTGCTCGGCCACGAGAGCGGCGAGGTCGTCGTGGGAGAACACGCAGAGGCGTGTCTCGGTCAGCGCTTCGGCCTCCTCGAGCGTGGGGCCACCGGTGAGGAAGCCGTGCTCGCCCAGGGTCTGCCCGGGCCCGGCCACTCGCATCAGGCGCCGGTGTCCGCTGGGCAGGGTGCGGCTGAGCTTGACCTGACCGGTGTGTACCACGGACAGCCGGCGTGATCGTTCCCCGGCTCCGTGCACCAGTTCCCCGGCCGAGAGCACCAGAGGCCGGGCCAGTGCCCCGACCAGGTCCTGCTGGTCCTCAGTGAGTCCGGAGAACAGCGGCACCCGGCGCACGCAGCTGATCTCGTCCCGGTGGATCTCCCGCAGCGGCAAGGTACGCATACTCCTTGATTCTGCCCGGTGGCCGGTGCTCGTCAAGCAGGGACAGGACTCGGCAACAGGTGCAGGGTGCACCGCCGTGCGGGGACTTGACGTCCGTCAAGGCCCCGGATCTGCCTGCTGACTACGGTGAAAGCGTCCATCAGAAACACCGACACCGGAAGGGAGCGGACATCATGACCACCGCCACCACCACCCACACCGTCTTCCGCGCCGAGGGCTTCTCCTGCCCGTCCTGCGTGGCCAAGATCGAAAAGCAGGTCGGCCGGCTCCAGGGCGTCTCGACCGTGAAGGTCCACTTCGCGACCGCCCGCATCGAGGTCGACCACGACGAGTCCAAGACCTCCGTGGACGAGATCGTCGCCGCCATCGCCAAGGCCGGCTACAAGGCCACACCCTCGGCCTTCTGACCCTCCTGTCCGCCCGTGATCACCATCGGTCACGGGCGTGCGGGGGCCCGGACCGCCACCGCGCGGATCAGCCCTCATCCACACACGCATTCTCCAGAAAGGTCGCACTCGCAGTGAACAGGCTCCAGAAGTGGGTCCGCAGCAGTTGGTCCGTCCCCGTGGTCTCGGGCCTGCTCATCCTCCTGTCCTTCGGCATCGAGCGCCTCGGCGGCGGTGCCTGGAACGCGGTGATCGGCCCGCAGTGGTGGATCGACGCCGGCGCGCACGCGCACGGTTCCGGCCACGTCTTCACCCTCGCCAACGCCTTCATGCTGGCCGCGGCGGTCGTGGCCGGCTACGGGATCGTGGTCAAGGCGGTCCGCGCGCTGATGGTCAAGGTGATCGGCATCGACCTGCTGGTGTCCATCGCGGCCATCGGCGCCACCCTCATCGGCAACTTCTGGGAGGCCGCCGCCGTCACCTTCCTGTTCGCCATCGGCCACGCCCTCGAGGCGGCCACCCTGACCAAGACGCGCTCGGCTCTCACCGAGCTGGTCGCCGTCGCCCCGGACACCGCGATCGTGATGCGGGACGGCGAGCAGGCCGAGATCCCGGCCCACCAGGTGCGGATGGGTGAGATCGTGCTGGTGAAGAACGGGGCGAAGGTCCCCGTGGACGGCCAGGTCGTCTCCGGCACCGGCGCCATCGACGAGGCCTCCATCACCGGTGAGTCCATCCCGGCGGAGAAGGCGAAGTCGGACCAGGTGTTCGCCGGCACCGTCTCCCGCGGCGGTTTCCTGCAGGTGCTGGCCACCGGCATCGGCGCGGACACCACCCTGGCCCGGATCATCCACCGCGTGGAACAGGCCCAGGACGCCAAGGCCAAGACCCAGGCCTTCATCGACCGCTTCGCCACCTGGTACACCCCGGCCGTGATCGTGCTGGCGGTGGCCACCTGGCTGCTCACCGGCGACGTGGTGCTGGCCCTGACCCTGCTGGTCATCGGCTGCCCCGGCGCCCTGGTGATCTCCATCCCGGTCGCCATCGTCGCCGGCATCGGCCGCGCCGCCCACAACGGCATCCTCATCAAGGGCGGCGAGTACCTGGAGACCTCCGCGAAGATCTCGGCCGTGGCCGTGGACAAGACCGGCACCCTCACCGAGGGCACGCCGAAGCTCACGGACATCGTCGTCCTGGCCGAGGACATGGACCGCACCGAGGTGCTGCGCTGGACCGCGGCCGCCGAGGCCGGCTCCGAGCACCCCCTGGCCCGGCCCATCCTGGACACCGCCCGCGAGGCCGGCGTGGGCCCAGAGGGCATCCCCGGGCAGGTCACCCCGGTGCCCGGCAAGGGCATCGTGGCCGACGTCGGCGGTCGGCGCGTGCTGGTCGGCAACCCGCCGCTGCTGGCCCAGTACGGCATCACCGACGACGCCGGCGCCGGGCCGGCCGCTCGGGAGCTCGCCGCCGCGGGAAAGACCCCCATGATCGTCGCCGTCGATGAGACGGTGATCGGCGTGATCGCCGTGGCCGACCAGATCCGCGAGGACGCCCCGGCGATGGTCGACCGGCTGCACGAAGCCGGCGTGCAGAAGGTCGTCATGCTCACCGGTGACACCCGCCTGGTGGCCGAGTCCATCGGTCAGAAGACCGGGATCGATGAGATCCACGCCGCCCTGTTGCCGGAGGACAAGCTGGAGGCGGTGGCGCAGTTGCAGCGTCAGGGCCACACCGTGGCCATGGTCGGCGACGGCGTCAACGACGCCCCGGCCCTGGCCACGGCCGACATCGGCGTGGCCATGGGCGCGGCCGGCTCGGCCGTGGCCGTGGAGACCGCGGACATCGCCCTGATGGGCGACCACCTCCTGAAGCTGCCCGAGTCCATCAGCCTGGCCAAGCGGACCGTGAACGTGATGAAGCAGAACATCGCGATCGCGCTGGCCACCGTCGTGGTCCTGCTGGCCGGAGTCTTCACCGGCGGGGTGACCATGTCCGTGGGCATGCTCGTCCACGAGGCCTCCGTGCTGGTGGTCATCCTCAACGCCATGCGCCTGATGCGCAACGACCACAACTCCACCGCCATGGCCAGGGAACTGCGGACCCCGGCCAAGGACCGCGAGGCGGTGGACGCCTGACGGATTCATCTCGGGGCACGTCACCGGAGCCCTCGGGCCAACACCACTGGAGAACAAGATAGGAAACGGGAAAGGTAAGGACCATGACTGAGAAGCACTTCACCATCGAGGGCAACGTCGAGCACTTCACCATCGCGGACATCGCGCAGGAGAACCAGGACTTCCGCAAGACCATCTGGACCGGCAAGCACTCCCAGATCGTCCTCATGACCGTTCCCGTCGGCGGAGAGATCGGCGACGAGGTCCACGAGACCACCGACCAGATCCTGACCTTCATCTCCGGCACCGGCGAGGCCGATCTGAACGGCGAGACCCACCCGATCGAGGCCGGTGACCAATGCGCGGTGCCCGCCGGCGCCCGGCACAACTTCCGCAACACCGGAGATGAGCCCCTGGTTCTCTACACGATCTACTCGCCGCCAGAGCACGCCGCGGATGCCCAGTACGCCACCAAGGAGGAGGCCGACGCCGCTGAGGCCTCCGGTGAGGACACCCCGCCGCAGGGCTGATCCTCAGCACCCGGCGGCACGGGGCGCCCGTCGAACCGGCGGGCGCCCTGTGTGGTCCAGGCAGACAACCACGTCAGAACAGGGGAACCACCCCCCCCCAGGGTAGGACGAACCGGCTCAGCCGGGTCCCCACCAGCAGTACGCAAGAGGAGAAGCAGATGTCGAAGGTGTTGGTCTTCACGGACTATGGCGGTCCGGAGCACCAGGAGCTCATCGAGCGCGAGGTGCCCGAGCCGGGCCCCGGCGAGATCGTGATCCAGGTGATGGCGGCCGGCGTGAACCCGGCCGACGCGAAGATGCGCCAGGGACTGTTCGGCACGAAGCGCACGCTGCCTTCGCCGATGGGCCTGGAGGCCTCCGGGATCGTCACCGCGGTGGGCGAGGGCGTGGAGGCCTTCGCCGTGGGCAACGAGGTCCTCGGCAGTCCGGCCAAGGGCCAGGGCACCTTCGCCGAGCACGCGGTGCTGAACGCGGCCAAGACCGTGGCGAAGCCGGAGGAGATCTCCTTCGTGGACGCCGCGGCCATCCCCGTGGCCGGGACGGCCGCCTATGACGTCACCCACCAGGTCGAGCTCGAGCCCGGCCAGTCCCTGCTCATCCTCGGGGCCGGCGGCGGCGTCGGGCTGATGGCAGCCCAGATCGGCACAGTGCACCAGTACAGGGTGATCGGGGTGGCCAGTGCCTCGAAGAGAGAGCTCGTGGAGTCCACCGGGGCCACCTTCGTCGAGTCGGGCGACGGCGCGGCCGACCGGGTGCGCGAGGTCGCCCCGGAGGGCGTGGACCTGGTGGTCGACCTGGTCGGCGGACAGGCGCTGCGGGACATCGCGCCCGTGGCGAAGGATCCCAAGAACGTCATCACCACCGCCGACCCGGCCACCGCGGAAGAGCTCGGCGGAGCCGGCGTGAAACGCACCCAGGAAGCCCTGGAGAAGATCACCGGGGTCATCCAATACGGACTCGTCGATCCGAACGTGGGCCAGCGCTTCAGCCTGGCCGACGCCCAGGAGGCGATGGCCGCCGTCGAGGGCGGCCACACCGCCGGCAAGGTGGTCATCGAACCATGAGCCACGACCACCACCACCTCCGGTCCGGAGCCGGGGCCGGTGCCGATGGACCGCGCACGGATCGGTCAGGTGTTGACCAATCTGCTGGCCAACGCCCTGCGCCACACCCCGGCCGGGGGCACCATCACCGTGCACACCAACAACACCCCCGACGCGGTGACGATCACCGTCACCGACACCGGGGACGGGATCGCCACCGAGCACCTGCCGCACGTGTTCAACCGCTTCTACCGGACCCACACCGGCCGCGAGGCCGGCCCCGGCTCCGGACTGGGTCTGGCGGTCTCCCAAGCCTTGGCCCACGCCCACGACGTTCACCTTGTCCCTGCCCCACGCCTTAACGTTCGTCGGGGCGACGCCCCGGTCTTAGGAAGGGCTCACTGACACCTTCCCGCAAGCGGATCCCCTTGCGGGCGGGGGTCGTCGCACATATGGCCTTCGGCGGGCACTTCGAACTGGTGCCGTGAGCCGTTGCGGTACCGGCTCATCATCAGAACCGCTGTCAACGTCACGATGATAACGAGCACAAGGACGAATGGCGCGACCACCACAAGCGTGTACAGAGCGTATGCCTTGGGATCGAGCAGCGGACCCGGGCACTATCCCGGCTCGATCGCTACACATCAACTCAAGGCGAGCCCCTTGACACGTGGTTCCTGGGGGCGTTTGCTGTCTAGCGATGGGGCCGGCGTCGGAGAGGCCTTGCCAGAAAGACATCGAGCAACACAATCGGATCGGAGTAGACATGAAAGCAGTGGTGTACGAGGGACCCCGTCAGGTCAGCACGAAGGACGTCCCGGACGCGAAGATCGAGCGACCCACCGATGTCCTGGTCAGGGTAACGACGACGAACATCTGCGGCTCGGACCTCCACATGTACGAGGGGCGGACCTCCTTCGAAGTAGGCCGGACGTTCGGTCACGAGAACATGGGGGAGGTCATCGAAGTCGGTAGTGGCGTGGAGAAGGTCAGGGTCGGAGACCGGGTTGTGCTCCCGTTCAACATCTCGTGCGGATTCTGTAAGAACTGCGAACGCGGCCTGACCAACTACTGCCTCACCACCCAGCCTGACCCGTCTGCCGCCGGAGCGGCCTACGGATTTGCAGACATGGGCCCCTACGGCGGCGGCCAGGCCGAGCTGCTCCGGGTGCCCTTCGGCGACCACAACGCACTGCGCCTGGGCGAGGACGCCGAGGAGAAGGAGAACGACTACGTCATGCTCTCCGACATCTTCCCCACCGGCTACCACGCCACCGAGATGGCCGGCGTGATCCCGGGCGACAGCGTCGTGATCGCCGGGGCCGGACCGGTCGGGCTGATGGCCGCCCTGTCCGCGACGATCAAGGGCGCCGCGAAGGTCATGGTGGTCGATCGCCACCCCGACCGGCTCGCGCTGGCCGAGCAGATCGGAGCTATCGCCATCGACGACTCCAAGACCGACCCCGTGCAGGCCGTGCTGGACGAGACCATGGGGCTCGGAGCCGACCGTGGCTGCGAATGCGTGGGCTACCAGGCCCACGATCCCCAGGGCAACGAAGACACCGCCGCCACGCTGAACATGCTCATCAACTCGGTCCGCTTCACCGGAGGAATCGGCACCGTTGGCGTGTTCGTCCCCCAGGACCCGGGGGCCAAGGGCGAATTGGCCAAGCAGGGCAAGGCAGCCATCGACTTCGGCACCCACTGGTTCAAGGGACAGACCATGGGCAACGGTCAAGCCCCGGTCAAGAAGTACAACCGCCAGCTGCGAGACTTGATCGCGGCCGGCAAGGCGACCCCTTCCTGGATCGTCTCCCATGAAATCTCGCTGGACCAAGCCGCCGACGCCTACAAGAACTTCGACTCCAGGTCCAAGGGTTGGACCAAGGTCCTCATCAAGCCCGGCATGTCGACCGAGAAGAAGGCGAGCTGATATGGCCGCGGATCTGCAGGGCAAGAGAGTCGCGGTCCTCGCCGCGGACGGGGTCGAGCGCGTCGAACTCGAGCAACCCCGCGAGGCTCTGGACAGGGCCGGCGCTCAGACCGAGGTCCTCTCGATCCACGACGGCGAGATCAAGGCCCGCGAGAACGACCTGGATCCGGCGGGGACGTTCGGCGTCGACGGGCTGGTGGCTGAGGCCTCGGTGGCCGACTACGACGCCTTGGTGCTTCCGGGCGGCACGGTGAACCCCGACAAGCTCCGGGTCGACGAGGACGCTGTCGCCTTCGTCCGGGACTTCGTCGAGAGCGGCAAGCCGGTGGCGGCGATCTGTCACGGACCGTGGACGTTGATCGAGGCCGGCGTGGCCACCGGTCGCACCCTGACGTCCTTCCCGAGCATCCGCACGGATCTGCGCAATGCCGGCGCGAACGTCGTTGACCAGGAGGTCGTGGTCGACAAGAATCTCATCACCAGCCGCTCGCCGGAGGACCTGCCGGCGTTCTCCGAGGCGATCGTGTCCCAACTCGCGGGCACCACGGCAAAGGAAGAGGAGAAGTCATGAGTGTGACCAAGGGATTGCTGGTCAGGTTTGACGCGTTGCCCGGCAAGGAGGACGACGTGAAGGAGTTCCTTGACAGCGGCCGTGCGCTTGTTGAGGAAGAGCCGGCGACCACCGCGTGGTTCGCGATCCGCCTCGGGCCCTCCTCCTTCGGGATCTTCGACGTGTTCCCCGATGACGCCGGACGTGACGCTCACCTGTCCGGCCCTGTTGCGGTAGCTCTCGGCGAGCAGACCGGTGCGTTGTTCTCCGAACCGACGATCGAGAAGCTCGACGTGTTGGGCTCCAAACTTCCCGCCTGACACCACAGACCGGGAGTACTGACCCCGACATGAGGGGTCGCTGCGCGCGGTGACTTCGGGCTGACACAGCCCGTTGACGTCGTGGCAGCGGCCCCTTCTCTTGCGGCCTATCGCACATCCCTAACAGATCGAGGAACCGCGATGACAGGAACTGACGACGACGTTGCCCCGACGCGTTCACCCGAGGTAGCAGTGATCGGGGGCGGGATCGTCGGTCTGTCGACGGCGTACGCGCTGCGGGAGCAGGGCGTGCCGGTGCGCTTGTACGAGGCCGGTCTGCCCGGAACGGGTCAGTCCGCAGGCGAGTCGCGGATCTTCCGGCATGCCCACGACGACCCGCGACTCGTCGCTTTCGCGCGCGAAAGCCGCGGCGTATGGGATGAGTGGGCCGAACACTTCGACGTCGAGCTGGTCTCATCAGACGGTATCGTGGCGATCGGCGACAGCGCCCTGGCGCGGCTGCGGGTGCTCGACCAGGTCGGCGGCGTGGAAGCGCACGAGATCGATGCAGCCGAGCTCGCCCAGCGAATGCCGCTGCTCGCTGGGTACTCGGGGCCAGCGGTGCTCGACGAGTCGGGCGGCGCGATCCGCACCCGCACCGCGATCACGGCACTCGCGGGTGCCCTCGCAGATGCCGTCACCACCGCAGAGGTCATCTCCATCGATCCCCGCGCCGATGGGACGGTCGAGGTGCGCAGCGTCACCGACCGGGCTGTCTACTCCAAGGTGGTCGTGTGCGCCGGCCGCGAAACTGCCCGCCTGGCCCGCAGCGTCGGCCTGTCGCTGCCGGTTCGCCTTGCCGCACACGTCCGGCTGACCTTCGACGTGAAAGCCGCCGCCCCGGCACGAGTCGCGTGCCTGCAGGACAGCAGCGGCATCTTCGGCGAAGTCGGCGTGTACGCGACGCCGCTACCGGGCAACAGCAGTTATTCGGTCGGACTCAGCGAAACCGTCGGCGTCCGCGACGACGGAACGTTCATCGACCCTGCGGCGATTCGATCGCTGGACGAACGCGCGCGCGAATACGTGACACGGGCGCTGCCCGGTCTCCACCCAGAGCCGCGCGACTTTCTTCACTGCTGGGTGACCGACCTCCCATGGAGCGAGGACGGCGTGGCCGTGTGGGAGGCAGGCTCTGTCATTTTTGTGGCCGGTCACAATCTGTTCAAGCAGGCACCTGCGCTGGGTCGCGCTCTTGCCCGGGCTGCGACCGGCGGCGGTCTCGCCGCCGACCTCACGCCCGCCGCTCGCCTCGGCGAAGCCCTGCGATAGTTCGCCTGACCCCAGAACGGACGCACTCAATGGGTAAACGTCTCCTCGTCGAGGACAACGGCAGCCCGCCCTGGGTCAACCCAAAAGTTGCGGCTGGACAGCAGTCACAGGCTCAACCACCTTGTCATGGGGTGTCTTCATCGTGAGGATCGGTACGCGGAGGTGCCGCAGCGGGATCCGTCACTGCGGGATCGCTTTACGGCGCGGAGGCTGGGTGCGAGGCAAGGGACCCGCGTCTACTTCCTGCCCTTCTCGGCTTCCCGACCGGAGTCCCGCTTTACCGACAGGTCCGCCTCTGGGGCAAAAGGATAGGCGGCAACGACCCGAGAGGTGCCTATCGTCCGCTCTGGTCTCCGAGGACGGCAGTAATTCCGTCAGCCACTTCGGAGTTCGTTGGGATCTTCGCCGGCCAGTCGGACAAGGCCCAACCCGTCTTGGGGGACGCACGCGTACAGCGTGTAGGTGCGATCGCCGCGGTTCGCCTCCGCCCAGGCGAGGACGTCCTGAACGTCTGCGCCCGAGATCTCCCATTCATCGGAGGCGGTCCCGGCCCAGAAATATATCCGGTATCGCGGGTCCGCGAGTTCCCAGGTCTGGTCCCGGGGATCAACGCCCATGGTCTGCATGGCCTCAGTATGGAACAACCAGTGGGCGAACGACTTACGGTGCCCGTTCGCGGGGCCTCCCGAGGCTCCATGTGTGACAGTGCCTGTCCGTAAACGGATCCCTATACGGCATCGCACCGTCGCCCACATGAACCTCGGCAGCACCTCGGAACTGCCGCCGTAGGCCGTTCCCCATACGGGCGCGGACTGTCGTCACCGTATGCCGAGGTGGTAGTTATTCGGGGGCAGTCCACGAGAGTCCTCATTGGCCGGGGCACCCACCCTTGTTAGCCGGATTGCGGTGGTGGAGGATGGGGTTGGGCCCCGATCGCGATTGCTCATCGAACGACCTCGGAAGGTCTTGGAGAAAACTCCACGTCATGTGGTTGATGTCCGCGATCAGCTCGGTCGCGACTTCTGTCGGGGCCGGGCGGTACGGCGCTTAGAACTGACCTGGCCACAAGTTCCCATAAGGAGATCATCATGAAGGCACTTGCTTTACAACGGGCCCCACGACGTGGCGGTCGCTGACGTTGCCGATGCGCGTATTGAGCAACCCAACGATGTCCTGGTCAAGGTTACTGCGACCAACATCTGCGGCTCGGATCTGCACATGTACGAGGGCCGCACCGACTTCGAGGAAGGCCGCGTCTTCGGCCACGAGAACGTCGGCGAGGTCATCGAGGTTGGAGCCGGGATCGATAAGGTCGCGGTCGGGGACATGGTCTCGGTGCCGTTCAACGTCTCCTGCGGACACTGCCGGAACTGTGAGCACGGGCTGACTAGCTACTGTCTAGCCGCCAACGTGGAGGGCATGGCCGGCGGCGCATACGGGTTCGCCGACATGGGCGGCTGGATCGGCGGCCAGGCCGAGTACCTGCGCGTGCCGTGGGGCGACTTCCAGTGCTTGCGCCTGCCCGAGGACGCCCGCGAGAAGCAGAACGACTATGTGATGCTCTCCGACATCTTCCCCACAGGCTGGCACGCCGTGGAGATGTCGGGCCTGAAGGCGGGCGAATCCATAGTCATCTACGGCGCTGGCCCGGTCGGGCTGATGGCCGCCCTCTCCGCGAGCGTGAAGGGGGCGCTGAAGGTGATGGTCGTGGACCGCCATCCCGACCGGCTGCGCTTGGCCGAGCAGGTCGGGGCGATCGCGATCGATGATTCCAAGGGTGACCCGGTCGAACAGGTCATGGAGCACACCAAGTGCGTCGGTGCTGACCGTGGGGCCGAGTGCGTCGGTTACCAGGCCCACGATCCCCAGGGCAACGAGGACAACGCGGCGACCCTGAATAAGCTGGTCTCCTCAGTGCGATTCACTGGCGGGATCGGCACCGTCGGGGTGTTCATCCCCGAGGACCCAGGCGCCCCAGATGAGCTGGCCCAGCAGGGCAAGGCCCGCTTCGATTTCGGTAACTTCTGGTTCAAGGGCCAGCAGATGGGCAACGGGCAGGCCCCGGTCAAGCGCTACAACCGCCACCTGCGCGACCTGATCGCCGCCGAGAAGGTCACTCCCTCCTGGATCGTGTCCCACAACCTGCCCCTGGCGGAAGCACCGAAGGCCTACGAGCACTTCGACGCCCGCGAAGACGGCTGGACCAAAGTCGTGCTCAACCCCGCCTAAACCGGACCCATAATCGGGTGTCGGTGGGCCGATGCCGGGACCCCCACGGGGTGTAGAGGTAGACCAGAAGTGTGGGGAGTGTTATGAACACACACCACCTCGACATAACCCCGACGGCCCACATTCAGCAGCGGAAGGAGCGGACCGGTGACGACACAGCAGAGCCACACGCAGACCCCCGGGCGGGAGGTGGTGATCGGCGTGGTCGCCGATCCGGTGGCTACCCCGCTAAAGGTCGCGCAGCAACTCGAACAGGAACTACCAGGACTACTGGCCGAGCAGTTGCCGGATCGCCAGTGGAGAGTCGAGGTGCACCGTGAGCGGTTGCCTCCCAGCGACATGCAGCACTTCGAGATGATGAACCTCGCAACGGAGCACAAGCGGCAACGCGGCTGGGACTTCGCGGTGTGCGTCACCGATCTCCCGCTGGCCATCGACCGGCAGCCTGTCGTCGCTGATGCCAGTAGCAGTCGAAACGTCGCGGTGGTCTCACTGCCGGCCTTCGGCGCGATGGCATTGCGACGTCGAGTCCTGGGAGTGGTGGCACAGCTCATCGTGGACCTGCGCGGCGAGACAACCCCAGAGGAGGGCTCTGAGGAACATCGCCGATCCCGTCTGGGCGCACTGGGTGGGGCCTTCCGGCGGGTCACACCCGATCAAGACGGCATCGACCTGCGTATCCTCGCGAATCGGGGTCGGCTGCGGCTGCTCATCGGAATGGTCCGGGATAACCAACCGTGGCGGCTGGTGTCGGGTCTGCGGGGGGCGCTGGTGGGAGCGTTCGCGTTCAGCGCTTTCTATTTGATCAACGCCACCCTGTGGGAACTCGCGATCACCATGGCGGTGTGGCAACTGGTCGCCGTGGCGCTCGCCTCGATCACCGTGATGCTCACATGGCTCATCGTCTATCATCACCTGTGGGAACGGGTGAGGAATCTACCGGCATATCAACGTGAGCAAGCGGTCCTTTTCAATGCTTCAACCGTGATAACCCTCGCCATCGGGCTGACGTGTGGCTACCTGGGGCTCTTCGTCCTCAACCTGATCGCCGCGCTCATCGTCTTCACCCCTGAAGTCTTCAGCCAGTACGCCGGACCTGAATACGGACTCGGAGAACACCTCCTCGTCGCCCTGTTAACGACCGCCGCCGCAACCGTCGCAGGCGCCATCGGCTCAGGCTTCGAAAGCGAAGAGTCGGTCCACGAGGCCGCTTACAGCTACCGCGAACGAGCACGCCGCGAAGCGCTGCGACGCTCACGAGAAGCCAAGGAAGATGATGAGACGTTGGACGAGACCACGCGCGAAGGATAATCGACTCAGCGAAGAGATCGACCAGGCCCTAAGACGAGGAAGGAAGCTGTGCAGCACGCGCCTCGTCCCCCGAGAATGCATGGACTTTCGGATCGCAGCAGAACAGAAAGCTGGGAGGGGGCCAGGGGCGTGGATATGACCAACATGCCTAGAGTGCGCGATCTGCTCTCCCCAATCGGCAGGGCTCCGGCAAAGTCATGTGAGGCCGAGAATGGTCAGTGGTCGGTGATAGTCGCGGGCTGCCCAGCGGAGGGCGGCGGCGATGTTGGTGTGACCGGCCAGGCGGAAGGCGCTGATGGCCAGGTTGCGCAGGCTGGCCATGACCTGGGGCGCAGCACCGGTGCGGACCTGGGAGCGGTCCTCGTCGTAGGTGACATCGCGGACCCAGTGGACTCGGTTCTCGATCTCCCAGTGCCCCCGCACCAGCGCGCCGAGCCGAGCCGGGCCGGCCTGGGCGGGCGCCAGGCTGGTGATGCAGTAGGCGGTCTCCTTCCGGATGCGCTGGCCGTCCAGGCCGCCGGTGTCACGGCGGATCCGGAAGACCTGCGCGGCATGGGGGAAGTCGATCCCGTCGCCGTCGGTGACCGGCATGGTCCGGGTGGTGCGCTGCTCGGTGCGTCCGTGACCACGCTCGGAACTGACGTCCTCGGCGGCGAAGGCGCGGGCCGGTCCGGATAGCGCCTGCTGGCAGGCGGCGAACAGGGTCGGCTGGTTGGCCTTGACGGTCAGCACGTAGTCGGCGCGCTGTGCCGTGACCAGGTCCTCGGCCGTGGCGCGCTGCGTGTGCAGGGCGTCCGCGGTGATCACCTTTCCGGTCAGGTCCACGCCCGCGAGCAGCGGGGCGAGCTCGGTGATCTCGTTGGTCTTGGCCGCCACGTCGCGCTGGGCGATCACGACACCGGCGTCGTGGACGACCGCGGAGAGCAGATGGGCCTGCTCGCCGTCGGCGTCGCGGGCGCCGCGGAGCGTCTTGCCGTCGACCGCGATCGCCTCCAGATCCTCGCGCACGGTGAGGTGCTCGGCGAGCCAGTCGCTGATCACCTCATCGAGCACGGCGGCATCGAAGGCTTGCAGCGTGCGCCGCAGTGTCGTCTCGTGCGGGGCGACATGGCGGCCGCGACCGAGGTGCCAGCGCGCGCCGAGGGTTGCCAGGATCCTTTGGGGCGCATCGGCTGCCCATTCCCCGATCGTGGTCAACGAGCGAGCACCGCAGGTCACCGCCGCCGCGGCGATCGCCAGAATCGCCGAGACCCGGTGCCGGACACCGCGGCGACGGCGGGGGTCAGGCAGCTCGGCGAACCGAGAACGCAGGTCAGCCAGCGACTGGACACAACGCGCAACGGGCATGGCAGAGTGGGACGACAACGAGGCTCCTGGAAAGACGTGGATCTTGGTCGATCACTCGTCCTACAGGAATCTCGTTCTATCTCAGCGCACCGACACGCCGACACCACCAGTCACGACTTTGCCGGGGCCCTGAACTACGGGCTCCTCTCCGGCACGCCAATTCACGGCAGTTGGGAATTTCCATCGCATGTGGAACTGAAGTATTTTCACCTGCGCCAGGATGCTCATAACAGCGACCCCGTGCAGTTCGCTCAGCGTTTTGAAGAAGTCTTCCGGCTCGTTGCGTCAGGTTTACTGGCCACGACACCCGCCGCAAAATTTCCGCTCTCGCAGATCCGGGATGCTCTCGCTTGGAACTCAGCGAACCGCGGAAAAGTGCTCCTGGAAAGCAATGCCGAAGCGCCCCGGTAGAGGATCGGCTTACGGGCCAGTGGTGGGGTGTCGCACGTAGGGTAAGCAGATGGTTGCGGACGCTGATGCGCTGTTGGTCGGACCTCGTGGACGACGACTGTGCCTTGAGATGGCAATGGATTTGAGCCCTGAGGTCAGGGTTGCCGCGTTCTGGCTCGCCCATGACCTGGATCCGGGCAAGGGAATGTCCCGAGTGATGCTGAAGGCCACTTTTGGTGAGGCTAGCGAGCCGCCACCGAGGCCTTCCATGACAGACCTCATCACTGCCCTGGCTGCGCTCGACGTGACCATGGCGGGCGCTGAGGTGATCGACCGTGCTTTGGCTCGAGCGGTGGATACGTCTCGTCCCTGGCAGGAACCGGACGGCGAGGACGCCCTCGCAGCGCTCCCCGAGGTGAGAAAAGCCCTTGCCCCCATCGCCCAGCACGTGATCACGTCGCCCTCTACGAAGTGGTGGTCACAGAGCCGGCAGGTCGAACAATGGACCATCGACTGGCGATCAGCAGACGATCCGGCACCATTGCCCAGAGAACCACGCCAAGCGCTGGCTGAATGGGCCCTCGGTACACGAGCTGAAGAGGTCCGCTCCGAGTGGAAAAGACTCCGAAACCCTCACGCCAACTGGTCGGGAACGTGGTGGTCCTTCCCGCAAGGGACCATTCAGTCGGTCGGGCAGATACCGCTGGGATTGAACCTCATCGAGGACTCCTTCGGCTGGGAACACGCCACAGTCATCCCCGTGCGTGGTATTGGCCGAACCTATGAGGTTCGCGCCGAGGCCGATTGGGTGGCACTATGCCTTGAGCACCCCTTGGAGGTCACTGCATCACGGCGTCATGACTGGTTCCGTTGTACCGGGTACGACGGCAGGTGGGTGATCCCGGACTGGGAGAAGGTCGCCGAGCGGTGGGACGCGGTGCACCTGACAGCCCTGGCCTACCTCAGTAATGCCAATCGTGCACTGCACGTCGACACTGACCTTTCGACGATCATTGCGGGGTGGAACCCCGACACCACGATCTGGCTGACAGATGCCGCACGCGAGTGGGACAACCCACGCCAGGAATGGCAACGCTCTCCCGATCAGGAGAATTGGGCGAGCACCACACACTGACCCAACTAGTCCCCTTGAGAACTGTCCGGCTGGGGATCCCTCAGCGGCCGGTGAGTGTCCACCGCCAGCGGACCGTGCGAGGCCTATCCGAACAACGGCAGTCGGCTCGATCGGGTGGCCGGCGCTGGGTGTGAACCTGGGTCAATCGATGGAGCCTGAAGGAACCCCTCTGCGGCGCTCAGTGTCCCGGTTAGCCCCGCAGCGGCACGGTACATGCTCTCCACCGTGGTGGTGTCGAGCGCTGCCGGCAGCGCTCCGCCCCACGGGTGCCGGTATTCCGTGGCGGCCTCGCGCAGGCGGTGCAGGTTGGTCCGGTGGACTGCCGTGGGTTGCGCCGGCCAGCTGCCGATGATCAGCGGTCCCGGGTGCACCCTCCGTTGCCGGATGGCCTCCAGGGTCAATCCGGTGTGGTTGAGGGTGCCGAGGTCGGGGCGGGTTACCACGGCCAGGGCGGCGTCGGCCTCAAGGGCGAGGTCGGCGATCGTGGCGCCGTCCGGGGTGAGCTGTACGAGTAGGCCGCCGGCGCCCTCGACGAGGACGGTCTCGTGGTCTGCCTGCAGGGCGGCGATCCGGTCCAGGTGCCAGTTGCGTCCGGGTAGCGCAGCTGCTGCGGCTGTTCCACCGGACTCCAGTGCGGCGTCTACGGGGGCCATGGCCGGTCCCATGCGGACGCCCTCGGCCACGGTGAGACGGTCCGGGTAGCCCAGCAGTACCGCGATTGTGTCTACGTCGCCTGGTTCGTCCGGGCCGACCCCGGTCTGGGTGGGCTTGTAGACGGCCACGCGATCTCCCGCGGTCAGCGCGGTGGCAGCGAGGCAGGCCGTCACGACGGTCTTGCCGACGTCGGTGTCCGTCCCGGTCACGCACAGCAGTGAGCCGTTCATGCCGCCGACCGAGTTCGCACCGGCAAGGCGTGTGGGGCCTGGAAGGACAGCAGGTGGCCCCAGTCCGGCACGCTCAACAGCTCGATGAGCGGCAGTGCTTTGGCGCACTCATGCAGGATGACGGTCGCTTCGAGCTCGGCCAGGCCCGCCCCGAGGCATCGATGGAGCCCGAAGCCGAACGCCAGCGACGCGTCCCCCGCCTCGCCGAGCTCCCCGCCGGAGAGCCGCAGCACGAGGTGTTCTCCCGCGGTGAAGTCCTCGTCACCGACGCGGGTATCGGCAACCACGACGCGGCGCCAGGTCGGGACTGAGGAGGCTTGGGCTAGCACGGACGTGACCACGGCGCGGGAGCTCTCCAGCCCCGTGGACGGGTCGGCGCAGTCGGCCCACACCCCGTCGACCAGGGCGGTGCCCAGCACGGTCTGGGCGAGCATGGCGGTGGTCTCCTGGCCGGCGATGACCAGGAAGTAGCCGAGCGAGCGGATCCGGTCACGGTCGACGTCGGCTGTGTCCAGGGCCTGGAAGAGGTTCTGCCCACCGGGCAGCCCGACGACCGCGCCGGGGACCGGACCGGAGCCGGGATGCGGGCTGGGTTCTTCGAGGCAGTGCTCCACCGCCTCGTCGAGCCAGGCGTGGAAGTCGACGGCGCTGCTGGCCAGCTCGAGCTGACGGGCGGAGTCGGGCCAGCCCCAGAAGAGTTCGAGCGAGTCCCGGCTCCAGCGTTTGAGTTGGGCGTGCGGGGGGTTTGGCACGCCGGTCAGGGTGGAGACGACCACCGGCGGGACGATCCCGGCCACCTCCTGCACGAGGTCGATCTCCTCGCCTGCCGTGAGCCGGGGCAGGATGCCGGCGCAGGCGGAGCGGACGAGTGCGGCGACCGGTTCGGCCTGGGCGGCGACGCGGGCCGGGCTGAAGAACCGGGCGGCGACCCGGCGCACCGTCCTGTGTTCCGGCCCGGAGGCGCTGGCCAGCACGGGCGGCAGGCTGAACCTGGCGGCGGCCAGCCGGCGCAACGTCGGCGATGCCAGCGGGATGACGGTCTTCAGGGCGTTGTCCGGGACGAAGTCCACTGCCCGGCGCAGGACTTCCCGGACGGTGTACGGATCCTCCACGAAGCGATGCCGGGTGGTGACCTGCTCCGGGAAGGCGTCGGCCAGTCGGGTCGCCAGCGGCGCCGTCGAGGGAACGGTGGCCTGTGTCGGGGCGAAGGGGCAGCTCATGTGTCCTCCCGGTTGATGGTCTCGGCCACAGTCTCCAGCGCCCGGGTGAGCCGGCGCCGGTCGTGGTCCGCGTGGATGGTGATGCGCAGCCGGGCGATGCCGTCCGGGACGCTCGGTGGGCGGAAGCACCCCACGGCGATGCCGCGGGCGCGCAGAACCTCGGCCGAGCGCACCGCACCGCCCGGGCTGCGCATGCGCACGGAGTGCACCGCGCCCGCCCCGCGCTCGACCCGGTCCGCGGTGACGGGATGGCCGGCCAGGACCCGGTGCGCCACCTCGGCGTTGGCGATCAGCCGGCCGATCCGCCGCTCGTCGGCCAGGGCCAGGGCACGGCGTGCGGCGCCGGCCGCCGGCAGGGCGAGGGCCGTGTCGAAGAGGAAGGTGCGCGCGGTGTTGAGCAGGTGGTCGCGCCAGGCACCGGCACCCTCCCCGCCGAGCAGCACCGCCCCGCCCTGAGCACCGAGCGCCTTGGAGAGCGTCGCGGTGACCAGGACGTGGCCGGCGTCGGAGAGGCCCTCGGCCCGGACGGCGGAGCCCCCCGGGACGGCGGCCAGGGTGTGGGCCTCGTCCACGACGAGAAGTGCGCCGTGCTCGGCGCACAGCCGCGCGGTCTCGGTCAGCGGGGCCGTGTCGCCCAGAACGGAGTACACGGACTCCACGACGACGGCGGCGCGGGCCCGCACGCCGTTCCGGCGCCGGTGCTCACGCAGGGCCACCTCGACCTCGGCGAGGTCACCGTGTGCGGTGGTGCGCACCTCCGCACGGGACAGTCGGGCGCCGTCGATCAGGCTGGCGTGGGCGTGGGCGTCGAGCACGAGCAGGGTACCGCTGCCGCCGAGGGCGCCGAGCAGTCCCTGGTTCGCGGCGTAGCCGCTGGAGAAGACCAGGGCCTCCCGGCGGCCGGCGTAGCGGGCGAGGTCCTGCTCCAGGGCGGGCAGCACGGGGTGGGTGCCGGTGACCACGCGGCTGGCGCCGGCCCCGGTCCCGTGGGTCCGGGCCGCCCGCGCGGCGGCGCGGGCCACCGACGGGTCCCGGGAGAGGCCGAGGTAGTCGTTGGAGGCCAGGTCCACGCTGCCCGGTGGCAGGGGCCGGTCGGTCCGTTCCCCGTCGCGCGCCCGGCGCACCCGGGCCCTGGAGCCGACCCAGCCCTGCCAGGCGTCGGCAGCATCGCGGGGTCCAGCGCCGGCGCCTTCCGGCATGTCCTGGCAGGTGGTGGGAGGAGCCTCAGCCGTGGACACGGGCCACCCCCTCGACGATCGCGGCGCCCAGGGTGCGGACGTCCGCCGCGGTGGAGACGTAGGGGGGCATCACGTAGACGAGGTCCCGGAAGGGCCGGACCCAGGCGCCCCGATCGACGACCTCCCGGGTCACGGCGGCCACGTCCACGGGTCCGTGCAGCTGGACGACGCCGACCCCGCCCAGGATCCGCACGTCCCGGACGCAAGCCAGTTCCGAGGCCGGTGCGAGCACCTGCCGGAGCCCCGCGTCCAGCGCCTGCACCTGGGCCAGCCACGCTGGCGAGTCGCCCGGACCGGTCAGCAGGTCCAGGGACGCGTTGGCGACCGCACAGGCCAGCGGGTTGCCCATGAACGTCGGGCCGTGCAGCAGCGCACCGCCGTTGGGTCCTGCGTTCAGGTCCGCGGCCACCTCGGAGGTGCACAGCATCGCGGCCAGCGTCAGGTAGCCCCCGGTCAGGGCCTTGCCCACGCAGAGGATGTCCGGGATGAGCTCTCCGCCGCCGCGCTGCAGGGACCATTCGCCCGCCCACTCGGAGGCGAAGAGCCGGCCGGTCCGGCCGAAGCCGGTGGCGATCTCGTCCAGGATGAGCAGCAGGCCGTGCTCGTCTGCGACCTGCCGGAGGATCCCGACGACGGCCGGCGGGTAGGCGTGCATCCCGCCGGCACCCTGCAGCACCGGCTCGCAGACGATGCCTGCCAGTTCGGGAGCGAGCCTCGCCGCGATCTCGCGGGTCTGGCCCTCCCAGGAGGCGAGGGCGCCGCCGTCGTACTCCCAGGTCCCGTCCGCACCGAGGCGGCCGGCCGGCGGGCGGGGCAGGAAGGCCTGCTGCGGGACCAGTCCGGAGAACTCGGCGTGCATTCCGTCCTCGGGATCGCAGACGCCCATGGTGGCGAAGGTGTCCCCGTGGTAGCCGCCGCGCAGGGCCAGGAAGCGCTGGCGCCGGTGCTCGCCGCGGGAGGCTTGGACCTGCAGGGCCAGCTTGAGGGCCACCTCGACGCTGATCGAGCCGGAGTCGGCCAGGAAGACGTGCCGCAGTCCCTCCGGGGCCATCTCCACGAGCCGCTCGGCCAGTGTCACGGCGGGCTCGTGGGTGAGCCCGCCGAACATGACGTGGCTGAAGGAGTCGAGCTGGTCGCGGGCCGCTTGGTCGAGGACCCGGTGGCGGTACCCGTGGATGGCGGACCACCAGGAGGACATGCCGTCGATGACCTCGTGGGTGCCGCCGTCGGGCCCCTCCAGTGTCAGGCGCACCCCCTCGGCGCCGCGGACCGCGTAGAGCGCGCCGGCGTCGACGGGGGCGTAGGGGTGCCAGACCAGGCCGGCGTCGCGCTGCAGCAGCGAGCGTGGGGCCGGTGGGGCAGGGTCGGTCCGGGGGCGGTCGAGGGTGGGGCTGCTCATACGTTCGGGGCCTGGGCGGTGCCGGCCCCGCGACGGCGGATCCGGGGCTCGACGCCGGCGGGAACCCCGGCCGAGGCCTCGATGACGGCCTCGGAGACGCTCTCGGCCGAACAGCATCCGCAGCCGGATCCCGCACTGGCGGGCGAGCCGCACGGCGTGGCCGCCGCATCGCCGGACGCCGCTGCACCGCAGGGTGCGGGGGCCGCCGTCCTAGCCTGTGGGGAGGAGGCCTGGGGAGAGACTGCCGCCCAGGGGGCCGCCTGCGCGGTGGCGGTCTCGGTGCCCGGCCTCTCCCCGGCGCCGAGGACGCGGAATCCGGCGTCGGCGATCATGGCGAGGTCCTGATCGGCCGTCTGGCCCTCGCTGGTGAGGTAGTCGCCGAGGAACAGGGAGTTGGCGACCTCCAGGGAGGTGGCCTGCATCCCGCGCAGGTGCATCTCCCGGCCACCGGCCAGGCGCAGCTCGGTGTCCGGGCAGGCCAGGCGCACGAGGGCGAGGATCCGCAGGCAACGCAGTGGGGTCAGCTCCCAGGTCCCCGCCAGCGGGGTGCCGTCGAAGGGCATCAGGAAGTTCACCGGGATGGAGTCGCTGCCCACCTCCCGCAGGGCCAGCACGGCCTCGACGACCTGCTCGTCCGACTCACCCATGCCCACGATCAACCCGGAGCACGGGGAGAGCCCGGCGCCCTTGGCCCGCTCCACGGTCTCCACGCGGTCGGCGTAGGTGTGGGTGGTGGAGATCTCCTCGTATTTCGACTCGGCCGTGTTGAGGTTGTGGTTGTAGGCGTCCACGCCGGCCTCGCGCAGCCGGTCGGCCTGGCCGTCCTTGAGCAGGCCCAGGCAGGCGCAGACCTCGACCTCGGGGTGCTCGGCCTTGAGCTGGTCCGTCATGGTGGCCACGCGGTCCACGTCCCGGTTGGACGGGCCGCGGCCACTGGCGACGAGGCAGACACGGGAAGCGCCGCCGCCGATGCCCAGCTTGGCCTGCTCGACGGCCTCCTCAGGCTTGAGCCAGGAGTACTTGAGGATCTCCGCGGTGGAGCCCAGGCGCTGGGAGCAATAGGTGCAGTCCTCCGGGCACAGGCCGGACTTCAGATTGACGAGGTAGTTCACCTTGACGGTGTTGCCGAAGTGCTCCCGGCGCAGACGCCCGGCCGCGGTGACGAGCCGGAGGGTGTCCGCATCCGGGGTGGACAGGACCGCCAGACCCTCCTCCGCGGTGAGCCGATGGCCCGCCGCAACGGTTGCGGCCAGCGCGGCCGGGTCCATCGAGCTGGGAGTGCGGACGGGAGCAGCCTGGGCGGTGGTGGGCTGGTCCGTCGGAGCGGGGCCGGCCATCACGGGCTGTGTGGTCTCGGGAGCGGTCTGTGCCATGGGAGCCTTCCGGGGGCGGCAGGCCGGAAATTCGGCCTTGAACAGTGTTCAGGTTGTGGTGCTGCCGAGTACAGCACATCCTTGAACGCTGTTCAACTGTGTGGCCGGAAGCCTACGATGGTGTGCATGGCACTGACCCGGGAGCAGGTGGAGGAGACAGCGCTGGGCATCCTCACCCGCTATGGCCTCGGTGACCTGTCCATGCGGCGCCTGGCCCGGGAACTCGACGTGCAGGCCGGCGCCCTCTACTGGCACGTGAAGAGCAAGCAGGAACTGCTGGTCAGCGTGGCCGCCCGACTAATCCACGACTTGGGCGACGGCCCCGAACCCCACGACCGGGCGGCCGCCCGTGAGGCCATCGAGGCATTGGTTTTCGGCCTCCGCCACGCCCTCCTGCCCGTGCCGGACAGCGCAGAGGTGGTCCAGGTAGCCAGAACGCTGCAGCCCACGGCGCTGGCCCCGCTGAACCGCCTCCGGACACTGCTGGAGGCTGCTGGCCTCACGCCGATGCACGCCGAATGGGCACGGCACCTGCTGCTGAACCATGTGCTCGGATCCGTGTCCACCGCCCAGGAGGCCCGGCGCCTGGCCGTCTTCGCGCCCGGAACCGAGGCTGACGCCCCCACCAAGGTCGGACCCAGCACGGTCGGCGGCCACGTCGAGCTGGGTGACGATGCCTTTGCCTGGGGCCTGGCCGTCATCCTCGCCGGGATGCCCGCCCCGCGGGCCGAGGAGAGCTGACTTCGGCAGCTCAACCGGGGTACCGGCCGGGCTCTTCGAGCTGCGTCGTGCCCCACAACAGCTAGGCTGCGGTTCCAGCGATCTTCCAGACGTGCCCTCCCCTTGGTTCCGTCTCCGACGGCCTGCCTCAGTCGCCGCAATCTCAACTACATGAACGGGTCGAGTTCTTGAGAAACGGCACGATTAAGGGCTATGTCGCAACGGGTAGTTCGCGGATCCGTCGGTAGAGGGTGGCCCGGGACATGCCCAGATCGCGGGCGACCTGCGCGGCGGGCTGGCAGGACTCGATCAGGTGGGCGGCGCTGCGGATCTGGGAGTGGGTGAAGGTCTGACGTCGTCCGCCGAGGTCTTGGCCGACGGCCCGGCGCTTGGTGACGGAGTCGGTGATGCGTTCGCGTTTGATCTCCAGCTCCATCTGGGCCAGGGCGGCCATTACCGTGAACACCATGGAACCCATGGGCGTGTGGGTGTCGACGTCTCCCCTGGCGGTCGGCGTCCTGTCGGCGCGTGGAGACCCGCGCGTATCCAATGAACTTGCCCATGACCACCCTCCAGTGTTGTCAGATTCAGAAGTCGACGGCACTGATGTCAGAAGCGGTCTTCACTGATCGACTAGGTGACGTCGACACTGCGCCGTAAGGGGATCCACTTGCGGGCACAACCTCGACATGGCGCGCTGCGACCTTGTGCCGGCGGCTCCTGGCAACCCAATCTCCCGACCCCCGCCGCGATCATTTCCGGAGTTCCCGTCAGGCCAGAATGGGAGCCTCTACACCGGCCACCAGAATGCAGAAAGGGCCCCGATGCCTGATGCGCATGGTTACTCCCGAAAGCGATTCACATGGGACTACAGCATCCACGCCACTCCCCAAGCGGTAGCCGACGCCCTCAGGATTGCCGCCGGGCACACGGCCCCCTCGGGCTGGGAGCCCGAGCAACTGCTCATGACAGGGCGCCCTGGCGGTTTCCGCATCCATCTCGACCTTGCCCCGGAGCCCACGGATGACTGAGCCGATCGAACACGACATCCTTTCTTACGGCATCACTGGCCCGCCTCGATCATGCATGGCGACCTGGCCGCCCAACTTTCGCGCCCAAATCCTCCACATGGCCGCCGACCTTGAGGAGCTCGCCAGTGAGGAGGTCCTCGGCATCGTCGTCGCCGAGGAGTTCGCCGAGGACGACCTCGTGTGGATCAGCCGCGTGGCCTACCGTCCCTGATGCCGATCCCCTACGTGTCAGGCTGGAGCGGTACCACGGTGACAGAGCAGATCAGTTCGATCGCGTAGGGCGAGAATCAGGAATCCGATCATGATGTCGAATCTAGCTTTGGCCGAAGTGGGCCAAGATGGATCCATGAGTAGTCCCGGACCCCGCGCCGGTGGACCGAGGCCTCGAAGGTCTTTTACCCCGGCGCAGAAACTCGAGTATCTGGCCCAGTACGAGCAGGCCTGCACCCGTCAGGAGGGCAGCGCCTTCCTGCGGGGACAGGGACTGTACTCCTCCCAGATCACCGAGTGGCGCAAACTACGCGATGCCGGGGTACTGGACGGCAAAACGGCCGGCCAGAAGATCGGGAAGCTGTCGCCGGAGCAGGCCGAGATCGCGCGTCTGCGCCGCCAGCTAGGGGTGAGCGAGAGCCGGTTGGAGCAGACCGAGGCAGCCTTGGAGGTGATGGGAAAACTCTCGGCGTTCTTCGAGAACGCCATCGAGAACTCACCTCACGAGCCCAGGCCCAAGAAGAAATGACCAACGCCTACCACCAGCTGGTGGAGCTGAAGGTTTCTACCCGGCAGGCGGCGGCCCTGGTCGGGGTCTCGCGGACCACGATCTACCGCAAGCCAGCAGCGGCTCGAGATCACCCGTCGGTGGTGCCGCCGAACAAGCTCAGTGCCGCGGAGCGGGCCGAGATCCTCGCCGTCTTGAACTGCCCGGAGTTCGTGGACCTGGCACCGTTGCAGGTCTATACGAAGCTGCTGGACGAGGGGATCTATCTGGGTTCGGTCTCTACGTTCTACCGGGTGCTGGCCGAGAACGAGCAGGTCGCTGAACGACGCCGGCTGGCCACGCACCCGCCGAGGGCCATCCCGGAGCTGGTGGCCACCGCCCCGGGGCAGGTGCTCTCGTGGGATATCACGAAGCTGGCCGGCCCGGTCAAGGGCAAGTACTTCGACTGCTACCTGATGGTGGACATCCACTCACGGTTCATCGTCGGCGCGCACGTGCACGCCTCCGAGTCCGGGGCCTTGGCGGTGGAGATGATGCGGGAGATCTTCGGTATCCATGGCATCCCTCAAGTCGTCCACGCCGACCGCGGCACCTCGATGACCTCCAAGACCGTGGCCGCGCTGCTGTCTGATCTGGAGGTCACCCGATCCCACTCCAGGCCCCGGGTAAGCAACGACAACCCTTACAGCGAGAGCCTGTTCAAGACCATGAAGTACGGGCCGACCTTCCCCGAGCGCTTCGCCTCACTGGGCGATGCGCGGGCCTTCATCAGTGAATTCGTGGACTGGTACAACCATCACCACCAGCACTCCGGCATCGGGTTCCACACTCCCGCCAACGTGCACTACGGCTTCGCCGACGGTGTCGCGCAGAAGCGATCACAGACCCTGGCCGCGGCCAGAGCCAAGCACCCGAACCGATTCAGCAACACCGACGATCCCAAGATCCTGGACCTCCCCGGCCCTGCATGGATCAACCAACCCCAGACCACCACCGAAAAAGCCGCAGCCTAACGGCCGCCTAACACACCTTGGTACCGCTTGACTTGAAAAATTCCGATCCCGCTACGGGAAGGGCGTCATCCCTGGATCAACACCCTCGATGGAGATGACTTCTTCGACTACCCCGACTACGGCTGGGACACCGCCTCTGGTGATTGAGGCGTGCCTGACGGTCCCCTCCCGGCTCTGATCGCCGAGATCATGACCGAGGTGCCTGTCCCTACCGGGCACGGGCACCTCGGTCGGTCCTGCGCAGAGCTCGGCGAGACGCACGCACTGGTTCACACACGGGAGGATGGGGAACAGGTCCACTATGACTCGCTGACACCAGACCTGTTATGGATGTCGGCAGATCTATCCCGCCGCAGCCATGGGGTGAGATCATGGCGATTCCAGGCCGGATCACCGGATCTCCTTCCTCCCCCTCTACTCCAGGATCCAACTCATGTCCATCAAGTTCGAGAACGTCGGCATCTCCGTGCGGGACCTGGAGGCGACGATCGCCTTCTTCACCGACCTGGGACTGATCGTCCTGGGACGGGACACGGTCAGTGGTCAGTGGGCGGACACCGCCGTCGGCCTGGACGGAAATCACGCCAACATCGCCATGCTCCAGACGCCGGACGGCAGCGGCCGCCTCGAGCTCTTCGAGTACCTCCACCCCGAGGCCATCGAGACGGAACCCACCCAGCCGCACGAGATCGGGATGCACCGCGTCGCCTTCTCCGTGGATGATCTCGACGAGGCCCTCGAGATCGCCGCGCGGCACGGTTGCCACCCGCTCCGGGGCGTGGCGACCTACGAGGACGTGTACAAGCTCACCTACGTCCGAGGCCCCAGCGGCATCCTCGTGATGCTCGCCCAGGAGCTGACGAAGTCCTGACCCGGAGCTCAGTTCTCCAGGACCTGAGGCCGTAGGTCCTCGGCCGGGGGCGTCCAGGTGGCCGGGTCAGCGTCCACCTGTTCTCCGGAACGGATGTCCTTGACCTGGTGTGTCGCCGCCCCGTCCTCCCCCACGGAGGTGAACCAGACGTATGGGATGCCGCGCTTGTCCGCGTACTTGATCTGCTTGCCGAACTTCTCGGCGGACACCGCCACCTCGGCGGGGATCCCCCGGGCGCGCAGGAACTGCGCGGTGTCCTGGGCGGCCGACCAGTCGTCGTCGTGCGTCAGGGCGATGTAGACGGCTGTGGGCACCGAACGGGAGGCGCGCGCCATGTCCTGGGAGAACATCCGCATCATCAGTCGGGTCACGCCGATCGAGAGCCCGACGCCCGGGAACGTGCGATTTCCCTTGGACGCCAGAGCGTCATAGCGGCCGCCCGAGCAAATGGACCCCAGCTGCTCGTGGCCCACCAGCACGGTCTCGTAGACCGTCCCCGTGTAGTAGTCGAGGCCGCGGGCAATGGACAGGTCCGCCACGGCGCGTCCGGGAGCGCGGCGGTGCAATTCCCCGACGACGCCGGCCAGCTCCTCGAGCCCTTCCTCCAGCAGCTCGTGGGTCACCCCCAAGGCGCGGACCTGCTCCACGAAAGACGTGTCCTCGGTGCGGATGGCAGCCAGGGCGAGGGCTTGCGCGGCTTGGTCCTCGGTGGCACCGAGTTCGTGCTGGAGCAGGCGGGACACCTCGTCCGCGCCGATCTTCTCCAGCTTGTCGATGTTGCGCAGCACCCCGGCGGTGTCCTCGAGACCGAGCCCACGGTAGAAGCCCTCGGCGAGCTTGCGGTTGTTGATGCGAATGGTGAAGTCGCCGATCGGCAGGGCTCCGAGGGCCTCGGCCATCACCAGGGCCACGTCCACATCCGAGCGGAACGGCAGCGTGCCATCCCCGACCACGTCGATGTCCGCCTGGGTGAACTCGCGGGCGCGGCCCTCCTGCGGACGCTCACCACGCCAGACCTTCTGGATCTGGTACCGGCGGAACGGGAAGGACAGGTGCCCGGCGTTCTCCACCACGTAGCGGGCGAAGGGCACCGTCAGGTCGAAGTGCAGTGCCAAGCGATTCGGGTCTTGAGAATCCTGAGCCCGCGCTGCTCCCTGATCCGTGTCGGCCTGCAGACGCGAGACGGCGTAGACCTCCTTGTCGATCTCGCCCTTGCGCAGCAGCTGCCCGAGGGTCTCCACGGCGCGGGTCTCGATGGAGGAGAATCCATGCAACTCAAAGGTGTTCCGCAGGGTGTCCAGCACATGCTGTTCCACGATCCGTTCGGCGGGGAGCCACTCGTGGAAACCGGACAGGGATGCCTTGCGGGACATGGGCCACCTTCTGTTGGAACTGCTGGGGGACATTCGGCTCCCCATTCTAGGTCCAGCCGGTACGCTGGACGTGACCGTATCCACTATTCCCTGCGGCCGCGCGCCGGTGCAGGGCACCAGCAGAGAGTTCTAGCGGTGACCACCAGTCAAGAATCCGACGATCAGCAGTCCACCCAGCAGACCTCAGACGAGGCCCCCGTGGCAGCGTCCGAGCAGTCCGCCCCAGAGGTTCCGGAACAGGTATCGGAGCAGGTAGCAGAGCAGGCGACCGAACCCGCCGCCGAGCCCGCTGAGTCCGCCGTGCCAACCGAGACCCCGGTCGAGGAAGAGGTGTCCGCCGCCGAGGAGGAGACCGAGGCCGTGCTGGCCTCCGTTGAGGCGACCGAGGCGCCTTCGGTTGATCCCGCGCCCAGCGACGAGGTGACCTCGGAGGCGCCCACGCCGGAGCCGGCGTCGTCCACCGAAGAGGCCCCGGCCGACAAGGCCCCCACGGCGCAGTCCGCCGCCGAGCCCACGCCCAGCGAGCAGGCCCCCTCCCCCGCCGCGCCGAAGCCCGGCAAGGCCCCGAAGCCCTCCAACCTGCCGCGGCCCGCCGCCCCGGTTCGCCAGGGGAAGGCCACCTCGGCCACCGCCCCCGCCTCGCCGATGCCGGCCCCGAGCTTCACGACCCCCCTCGAGGACGCCGCGAAGTTCGCCAAGGTCAGCGACGACGGCCACGTCATCCTGATCGACGGCGCCGAGGAGCACCCGGTCGGCCAGTTCCCGGACGGGACCAAGGACGAGGCCCTCGCCTACTTCAGCCGCAAGTACGACGAGGTCGTCTCCCAGGTCATGCTCCTCGAGCAGCGCGTGGCCACGGGTGCACCGGCCGGCGAGATCCAGAAGACCCTGGGCCACCTGCGCCAGACCATCGGCGAACGCGGCATGGTGGGCGACATGCCCGCTCTGCGCGCCCGCGTCGAGGCCCTGCAGACCCGGTTGGACGATCTCAAGCTGGCCGAGAAGCTGGCCCTGGAGAAGGCCCAAGCCGAGCAGTTGGCCACCCGCGAGGCGATCGTGGCCGAAGCCGAGGAGCTGGCCGCGAAGGACCCTCAGCAGGTGCAGTGGAAGCAGGCCAGCGCCCGCATGGCCGAGCTGTTTGAGAGCTGGAAGGCCGCACAGAAGACCGGTCCCCGCCTCGGCAAATCGGTCGAGGACGGCCTGTGGAAGCGATTCCGCACCGCCCGCACCACGCACGACAAGCACCGCCGTGCATTCTTCTCCCAGCTGGACGCCACCAACTCCAAGGCCAAGTCCGCCAAGGAGAAGTTGATCGCCCGCGCCGAGGCCCTCTCCACCTCCACCGACTGGGGACCCACGGCCGGTGCCTACCGGGATCTCATGGACGAGTGGAAGGCCGCCCCGCGCGCCTCCCGCAAGGAGGACGACGCCCTCTGGGCCCGCTTCCGTGCTGCGCAGGACGTCTTCTTCAACGCCCGCAAGGCGACCAACGACGAGATCGACAAGGAATACGGCGAGAACCTCAAGGTCAAGGAGCAGATCCTGGCCGAGGGCCAGAAGCTGTTGCCCGTGAAGGACGTCAAGGCCGCTCGCAAAGTCCTGAACGATCTCCGCGGTCGCTGGGAGGACGCCGGGCGGGTGCCCCGCAAGGACGTCACCCGCATGGAGTCCGCGTTCCGCAAGCTGGAGGAAGGCCTGAAGTCCGCCGAGGACGATCACTGGCGCAAGACCAATCCCGAGACCAAGGCCCGGACGAACTCCGCCCTGACCCAGCTCGAGGACAAGGTCGCTGAACTCGAGGATGACTTGACGAAGGCCCAGTCCACAGGTGACGCCAAGGCCATCGCCAAGGCGCAGGAAGCACTCGATGCCCGCAAGATGTGGCTCGAGACCCTGCAGAAGTCGGCCCAGGGACTGCGCTGACCCCTGCGCCGACGTGGCGTGGATACCCGTGTGGATTCCCGCGTTGAGTCCTTGCATTGTCCACAGTTGTGGCCCGGCCCCGTGCCGGGCCACCACTGTTTCTGCCACGCTGGGACGGTGACCCTGACCGCTGCACCCGGTGCTGAATCCCCTGGTGGTTCCGCTGCTGGATCCCCTGCTGATTCCAACGCCCAGCTCACCGGTGGACCGACCGGGGCGAACCCTGGCCCCGCGCCGGTGGAGTTCCTGGTGCCCGGACTGCCCTATGCCGGTCCGGAGCTCCGGGGCATGGAGCTCTCCGGACTGGTCGTCCATGTCATCGGGGACCTGTACGTGGAGGCCGACCAGGTCAGTTCGGGGGCAGCGGCACCGAGGATGGGGGCGGCGGGGATGCGGGCGGCGGCGGTGCTCCGGCTCGCGGCGCCCGTCATCTCGGGCCGATGGGCGGCCATGGGCCTGACGGCGGCCTGGGCGCTCTCGGGCGGGCCGCCACCGGCGGTGCTGGAAGCCTCCGTGGAGCGTTTCCACCGGATCCCACTGCAGCCGCTGTCCGTCGGACTGCGGCTGGAGCAGTCGGACGCCGCCGGCCAGCCGGCCGACGTCGTGGATATCTTCGGGTTGCCGTGCACGAGTGTGGAGCGGACCATCGAGGATTTGCTGCGCCGGGCCGGGGACTCTCGCCGGGCCGCGGCGGCGATGACCGCGGCGACGCGCCTGTTGCCGCTGACCGATGCGTCGGTGCTCCGGGACCGGTTCGAATCCCGCCGGAAGCGTCCCGGCATGGCTTCAGCCCGGCGGGCGTTGGAGCGCCTGCTGACGGCTTGAGGTCCAGTCGGCCTGTGGTCTCCATCTGTCTGAGCTCTCCGTCAGCCTGAGCTCTCCGCCGGACTCAGTCCTCGGCCGGCCTCAGTCTTCCGCTATGGGGCGGCTCTGACCGGCGGTGCGGTAGACGTCATAGACCCCGTCGATGCGCCGCACCGAGGAAAGCACGTGGCTCAGGTACTTCGGGTCCCCCATCTCGAAGACGAACTTGCTGATGGCCACCCGACTCCGGGAGGTGTTCACCGATGCCGAGAGGATGTTGACGTGGTGTTCCGCGAGCATCCGTGTCACATCCGAGAGCAGGGACTTGCGGTCCAGCGCCTCGACCTGGATCTCCACCAGGAACACCGAGGACTGCGTGGGGGCCCAGGAGACCTCCACGATCCGGTCCGGTTCCTCCCTGAGGTGGTCGATGTTCTTGCAGTCGGTGCGGTGCACGGACACGCCGGAGCCACGGGTGACGAAGCCGATGATCTCGTCCGGCGGCACCGGGGTGCAGCAGCGGGCCAGCTTGGCCATCACGTCGCCGGACCCCTGCACCATGACCCCGGAGTCCGACTGCCTGCTCGGAGCAGCGATGCGGGTGATCGGGATCGCGGAGGTGTCCAGGGACTCCTCGGTCTCCTCCTCCACCGCATGCAGCTTCTGCAGGTGCTCGATCACGTTCTGCACGGAGACGTTGGCGTCCCCGATGGAGGCGTAGAGCGTGGAGATGTCCGGCAGGTTCAGCTGCCCCGCCACCTCGGTGAGCGAATCCGAAGCCATCATCTGGTGCAGGGGCAGATTCATCTTGCGCAACTGGCGGGTGAGCTGCTCCTTACCCTTCTCGATGGACTCCTCGCGGCGTTCCTTCGAGAACCAGTGGCGGATCTTGTTCCGGGCCCGCGGGCTGCGGACGAACCCGAGCCAGTCCTGGCTGGGCCCGGCGCCCTCGGTCTTCGAGGTGAAGATCTCTACCCAGTCACCGTGGTGCAGTTCGCTGTTCAGCGGGACAAGCTTGCCGTTGACGCGGGCGCCGATGGTGCGGTGACCCACCTCGGTGTGCACGGCGTACGCGAAGTCCACGGGGGTCGAGCCGGCCGGCAGGGCCATCACTTCGCCCTTGGGCGTGAACACGAAGACCTCGGCCGCGTCGATCTCCGCGCGCAGCGACTCCAGGAACTCGTTCGGGTCCGTGGTGTCCTTCTGCCAGTCCATGACGGAACGCAGCCATCCCGGGGTCTGATCCCCACTGGACGGGGCACCCTGGGCCGCCTGGTCCTTGTACTTCCAGTGCGCCGCCACTCCGTACTCCGCGCGGCGGTGCATCTCATGCGTGCGCAGCTGGATCTCCACGGGCTTGCCGCCCGGACCGATCACCGTGGTGTGCAGAGACTGGTACATGTTCAGCTTGGGCATGGCGATGTAGTCCTTGAAGCGGCCCGGCAACGGACTCCACTTCGCGTGCAGCACACCGAGCGCGCCATAGCAGTCCCGGACCGAGTCGACCAGCACGCGGACGCCCGTGAGGTCATGGATCTCGTCGAAGTCCTTCCCTCGGACGATCATCTTCTGGTAAATGGAGTAGAAGTGCTTCGGGCGTCCCGTGACGGTGGCCCGCACCCGGGCCTCCTTGAGGTCCTTCTCGATCTGTCCGCGCAGCACGGCCAGGTTCTTCTCCCGCTCGGGGGTCCGCTCCCCCACCAGCCGCACGATCTCCGCGTACACCTTGGGGTACAGGGCTGCGAAGGACAGGTCCTCCAGCTCCCACTTGATCGTGTTCATGCCGAGCCGGTGGGCCAGCGGCGCGTAGATCTCCAGGGTCTCCTTGGCCTTGCGCGCGCTCGAAGCCGGGGCCACATAGCGCCACGTGCGGGCGTTGTGCAGCCGGTCGGCGAGCTTGATGACCAGGACCCGGACGTCGTCCGCCATGGCCAGCACCATCTTGCGGACGGTCTCGGCTTGCGCGGCGTCCCCGAACTTGACCTTGTCCAGCTTGGTGACCCCGTCCACCAGGACGGCCACCTCGTCCCCGAAGTCCCGGCGCAACTGCTCCAGGGAGTAGCTGGTGTCCTCCACCGTGTCATGCAACAGGGCCCCGGCCAGGGTGGTGCCGGTCATGCCCAGCTCGGCGAGGATCGTGGCCACGGCCACGGGGTGGGTGATGTACGGGTCGCCGCTCTTGCGCTTCTGGCCCGCGTGGGCCTTCTCGGCCACCTCGAAGGCCCGGATGATCAGGTCGAGATCTTCCTTCGGCTGGCGGACCTTGAGGGTCCGGACCAGTGGCTCCAGGATCGGCGAATAGTCGTTGGCGACGCGGCCGGTCAGCCGCGCCAGCCGGCTACGGGGCCGCCGTGAGATGATCGCACCGCCCACCGCCGGGCTGCCCGCGGTCGCCGCACCGGACGGACCGCTGGGCCGGGCACCGGGCGGGGTGGCGGACGAGGTGCTGGGAACCGGGCTCGTGACCGGTGCGGTGGGGGTGCGCTCTGGCGCCGCGGACGCCTCAGTCCTGGTGGACGACGTCGACCCCTCGGTTTCCGCGTCCTCGCTCGGCCCGCTGGGCACGGCCGAGGAATAGGTCTGGTTGGGTGTGGGGTGGGGGACGGCCCCCGGGCCGGCCGGGCGCGGCCGTTCTGACTCAGAACCCATGGCTGCCGTCCTTCCCGCGGTCAGCGCAGATCTCGTGCGCTACCGCTGTGCTCAACCCTCAACGGGTAGTGATCCATTCTAGGGCCACCACCAGAAGTGGCCGGTACCCTGCAGTCAGAGTACCGGCCACCAGAGGTGATCAGCGCAGGTCAGGCCGCAGCTGACGTCTCCGCTTCGCGCCGTTCGAGGACCTTGGCGTCATTGGCCTGGATCTTCGGCTCGCCCTTGCGCAGCAACGCGTACAGCGGCGCTTGGATGAAGATCGTGGCCAGGGTGCCCACGATGATGCCGACGAAGATGGCCAGGGAGATGTCACGCAGCGTGCCGGCACCGAGCAGGAACGCGCCGATGAACAGGATCGAGGCCACCGGAAGGATGGCCACCACGGAGGTGTTGATCGACCGGACCAGCGTCTGGTTGATCGCCAGGTTGACGTTCTCCCGGAAGGTCCGCGTGGTCTCCTCGAGGTTGTGCTCCGTGTTCTCCCGGATCTTGTCGAAGACCACCACCGTGTCATAGAGCGCATAACTGAGGATCGTCAGGAAGCCGATGATGGCACTCGGGGTGACCTCGAAGCCGGTGGCACCATAGATGCCCGCGGTCACCGCCACCACGTACAGCAGCCCGATCACCGCGGCGAGCGACATCTTCCAGGTGCGGAAGTAGACGGCCATCAGCAACGCCACGAGGACGATGAAGACGACCAGGCCGAGCAGCGCCTGCTGCGTCACCCCCTGGCCCCAGGTGGGACCCACGAAGTTGGAGGTCACCTGGTCCTGATCGACCCCGTAGGCCGTCTGCAAGTTCGCCGCGACCTCCAGGGTCTGATCGTCGTCCAGCAGGTCCGTCTGGATCCGCATGGTGCCCGGCGCGATGTTCGTGACGGTGGCCTCGGCCTCCGGCACGGCATCCTGGACGGCGTCCTCACCGGGAACGACGTCCGTGTTGGACACCGCGGAGACGGTGAACTCAGAACCGCCGCGGAAGTCGATGCCGAGGTTGAAGCCGCCGCGGGCGAGGGTCAGACCGACCACCGCCACGAGGATGATCAGGGCGACGGAGAACCAGGTCTTCCACTTCGTGGTGAAGGGGTAGGAACGCTTGCCGGTGTAGAGCTCGTTGCCCCAGGTGGCCAGTGCACTCACTTTGGCTCCTCCGTCCGATCAGTCGAGGTGGTACTGCCGTCAGCGGCGTCGGCGGCAGCGTCCGCTGCGGGGTCGGCGGCACTGCTGCCGCCGATTGCCGCGAACTGCTCGGCCCGTCGACGTTCGGCGATCGTCTGCCGCTTAGCCGCCTCCTTGGAGGACTTCTGACTCCGCTTCGGCGCCTTGCCGGACGACGCGGCGGGGACCGGCCTGAACTCCCGGATCTTCCCGGCGCCCTGGTACAGGGGTTCGCGGCCGAGCAGCGAGGGATCGAGGCCGGAGAACTTGTGCCCGCCCCCGAAGAACCGGGTGTTCGCCAGCATCTGCAGCACCGGGTGGGTGAACATGAAGACCACCACGAGGTCCGCCACGGCGGTCAGGCCGAGCGTGAACGCGAACCCGCGCACGTTGCCCACCGCCACGAAGTACAGCACCACGGCGGCCAGCAGGTTGACGGCCTTGGACGCGACGACGGTGCGCTTGGCCCGGAGCCAGCCGTATTCCACGGCCTCCGGCAGGCTGCGTCCGTTGCGCAACTCGTCCTTGATGCGTTCGAAGTACACGATGAACGAGTCCGCCGTCAGGCCGATGGCCACGATCAGACCCGCTATGCCGGCCAGGGACAACCGATAGTTGTCCGACCAGCCCAGCAGGACGATCGCCAGATAGGTCAGTACCCCCGCCACCACGAGGGAGGCCATGGTGACCAGCCCCAGCAGGCGGTACTGGAAGATCGAGTACACGGCGACCAGGGCCAGACCGATCAGCCCGGCGATGAGCCCGAGGCGCAACTGGTCGGCACCGAGGGTGGCGGAGATCTGCTGTTCGGACTCGATGGTGAAGCTGATCGGCAGGGCGCCATACTTCAGCTGCTCCGCCAGGGCCGCGGCGGACTCCTCGGTGAAGTTGCCGGAGATCTGGGCCCGGCCGTCGGTGATGACGGCCTGGGACTGTGGCGCGGAGACGACCATGCCGTCCAGGACGATGGCGAACTGCTTGCGCGGGTCGCCCTCCTGGAAGGGGGTCAGGCGCTGGGTGACCTCGCGGAAGGCGTCCGTGCCGGCGTTGTTGAAGGTCAGGTTCACGGCCCACTGGTTGGTGGAGACGCCGGTGGCCGTGTTGACCAGGCCGTAGTCGGCGTCGGCGATGTCGGTGCCCGGGACCTCGACCGGGCCCACGATGTACTTCACGCCCTGATTCGGATCGCAGACAATCGCCGCCTCGTCCGTGGGCAGCGGCTCCCGGTTCGCGTCCCCGAGCACGGCGGGGCAGTCGTAGGCCTCGAAGTCGGCGGCCAGCTCCGGGGTGATCCAGTTCGGGTCCGAGCCGTTCTCGGGCTCGGCCGTGGGCTCCGGGAACTCCTCCACCGGCGTCCGCTGGTCCTCCGGCGTCGCGGTGAAGGAACCCATGGTGATCACCGGACGGAACTCCATGTTGGCGGAGGCCTGGATCAGCTCGCGGGTCTCCTGGTCCGGGACGCCGGGCAGGGACACCACCACATTGCGGCCGCTCTGGGTGGCGATCTCCGCCTCGGAGACACCCGAGCCGTCCACACGTTGACGGATGATCTCGACCGCCTGGTCGAGCTGCTCCCCGGACACCTCTTGGCCGCCGGTGACCTCCGGGGCGAGCACCATCTGGGTGCCGCCTTCCAGGTCCAGGGCGAGCTTGGGGGCCAGCTGGGCTTGGCCGGTGGCCACGCCGACACCGAGGATCGCCGCCAGGGCGACCATCAGGCCGGCGAGCCACCAGAGGGTGCGCTTGGCGCGTCCCCGGGGGGTCTTATCAGACATGGAGGGCTACGGCTTTCGGTTCACGGGGACGAGGGAGGTCGTCTGCTCGATCAGACGGTGTCAGGCAGACGGGCGATCCGTGCCGGGACGCTGATCGTCCGGGCCGTTGCCATCGGTCTCGTTGCGGTCGGTGCCGCCATTGGCCTCTTCCAGACCGGCCGGGGAATCCGGGACGGTGGTCTCCGGCTCGCCGACCACGTGTGCACCGGCGGTGCCGGCGGCGGGATCCACGGCCTTGCCGATGGCCTGCAGGTGCACGGTGGCCGTGTTCCCCGGGGAGATCTCGATGACGGCCTTGTTCTCTTCCTTGTCCACGGACAGGATGGTGCCGAACAGGCCCATGGTGGTCATGACCTCCACGCCCGGGCCGAGCGACTGGTGGAGCTGCTGCTGCTGCTGCTGGGCCTTCTTGCTGCGGCGGAACATGCTGAAGATCAGCAACGCGAAGATCGCGAGCATGATGAGCAGGAAGGGGTCGAACGGCAGGCCGCCACCGCCTTCCGAATTGGCGCCTTCGGCGACGAGCGAGGCAGTCGGGGGGGCGATCAGCTGGGTCACTTCGGGGACACCACATTCCAGAGTCGGGGCACAGGACAACCCGATTAGTCTACGGGTAGGTTCACACCGTCCGTTCAGACGCGCCCTTCCGGGGCACAATGTTCACTGATCTCCCAGAAATGCACGAGCTCCGGGGTCTGGGCTTCAGACGCTGAACCTCCGGAACAGGGGGCATAAGCGGAGCCCCTGGAGCTCAGCCTCAGGAGCTCAGGAATCGAAGAGCGTGTCGGCCTCTCCGTCCACGCCGGCCTCCGCAGCCCGGTCGGGCCGGCCGGAGTCCGCCCCACCCTCACTCGCCGCCGGCACCGTCCAGAACGCCGCCCCCGGTGAATCGGGGGGCGGGACCAGGCCCAGGTGTTCCCAGGCGGCGGGCATGGCGATCCGGCCGCGCGGAGTCCGTCCCAGCAGGCCCTCACGCACGAGGAAGGGCTCCGCCACGGTCTCCACCGTCTCGGTCTCCTCCCCCACGGCGATGGCCAGCGTGGACAGGCCCACCGGTCCCCCGGCGAATTTGCGGCACAGGGCCTCGAGCACGGAACGGTCGAGCCGGTCCAGTCCTTTCTCATCCACCTCGTACATCTCCAGTGCCGCGGAGGCGGCGCGCGAGTCCACCTGGTCCAGCCCGCCGACCAGGGCCCAGTCACGCACGCGGCGCAGCAGGCGGTTGGCGATGCGCGGCGTCCCCCGGGACCGGCTGGCGATCTGGGTGAACCCCGCGGAGTTGACCTTCATGTCCAGCAGCAGGGCGGAGCGGCGCAGCACCAGTTCCAGTTCCTCGGTGCTGTAGAACTCGAGGTGGCCGGTGAAGCCGAAGCGGTCGCGCAGCGGCCCGGGCAGCAGCCCGGCACGGGTGGTGGCCCCCACCAGCGTGAACGGCGGGATCTCCAGGGGGATGGAGGTGGCGCCGGCCCCCTTGCCGACCACGATGTCCACCCGGAAGTCCTCCATGGCCATGTAGAGCATCTCCTCGGCCGGGCGGGACATCCGGTGGATCTCGTCCAGGAAGAGCACCTCTCCCTCCGTCAGAGAGGACAGGATGGCGGCCAGGTCACCGGCGTGCTGGATGGCCGGGCCGGACGAGATCCGCAGGGGTGCGTTCATCTCCGCGGCGATGATCATGGCCAGCGTGGTCTTGCCCAGGCCGGGCGGCCCGGACATCAACACGTGGTCGGCGGTGCGGCCACGCAGCCGGGCGGCCTCCAAGACCAGGGAGAGCTGCCGGCGGACCCGCTGCTGCCCCACGAAGTCGTCGAGGTTCTTGGGCCGCAGGGCGGTCTCGAGCTCCCGCTCCTCGACCTCGGCCCCCCCGGTCACGATCCGGCCGTCTGGCTGTTCCGTCATGCGCTATCCCCTACCGGCCCGACCGGGCGGACTGTCCCTGGCCGAGGTGGCGCAGCGTGGACTTGAGCACGCTGGCCACCGTGCCGGACTCCTCGAGTTCGGGCTCATGCCGGATGGTGTCCCGGACCGCCTTCTCGGCGTCCTTCTCCGTCCAGCCCAGACCGGTCAGCGCCTCGAGGACGCGGTCCATCCACGGCATGGAGCCGGCCAGCGCCGGCTGGTCCTCGGTCCCGGAGGCGGTCGCGCCCGTGGGTACGAGCTTGTCCGTCAGCTCCAGGACGATGCGCCGCGCACCCTTGGGTCCGATGCCCGGAACCTTGGTGAAGGCCTTGTCATCGCCCGTGGACGCCGCCACCCGGACTGTCTCCGGGTCATGGACGGCCAGCACGGCCAGGGCCAGCCGGGGGCCGACGCCGGAGACCCCCAGCAACACCTCGAAGACCTCCCGCTCGTCCTCGGTGGCGAAGCCGAACAGGGTCATGGAGTCCTCACGCACCACCATGGAGGTCAGGACCCGCCCGGCCTCCCCCCGATGGAGCCCCGCGAGCGTCTGCGGGGTGGCGGAGAACCGCATGCCGAAGCCGGACACGGTGAGGACGGCGTGGTTCAGTCCCACGGATTCCACGGTGCCGGTCAGGGACGAAATCATGCTCAACTCGCTCTTCTCGGGGAGGGCCATCGGACGACGGCCGGTCAGGTGCCGGACAGCAGCCCGGTTCGAACGTATCTACGAAGACCCTAGCCCATGGCGGGATTCAGATCCGGGAACCGCCGTTCCAGCCCTTCGCGCCCCGGCTCCGCTGTTCGGCGGCGAGCCAGGCCTGCTGGGCCGGCGTCGATCCCCCGGTGCGCCGGCCGCCCGAGCCGCCTGCCGGCGTCGGGAACCGCGACGCGCGCTGGGGGCTGGTGAGATTGCCGGTCTCCAGGCCGCGGCCCATCAGCCCGCCGCGCCAGGCATGGGTGATGGCCAGGGCGAGGGCGTCGGCGGCATCGGCGGGCCGTGGCGGGGACTCGAGGCGCAGGATCCGGGTCACCATGGCGGTGACTTGGTCCTTGCCCGCGGTCCCGCTGCCGGTGACCGCTGCCTTCACCTCGGAGGGGGTGTGGAGTGCGACGGGGATGCCGCGCCGGGCGGCGGCCGCGATGACCACTCCGGAGGCCTGGGCGGTCCCCATCACGGTCGGCGTGTTGTTCTGCGCGAACATGCGCTCCACGGCCACGTGATCCGGGCGATAACGGTCGAGCCACTCGTTGATGGCCTCGTCGATCGCGAGCAGGCGCCAGTCGAGGGACTGCTCCGCCGGGGAGCCGACGACCGTCACCGCCACCAGGGTGGCCGTGCGGTTGGGCGCGACATCCACCACGGCGATGCCGCAGCGGGTCAGTCCCGGATCGACCCCGAGCACCCGCAGCGGTCCCGGCGCTTGCCGTGCCGCCGCCCCGGCGTTGACGGTCAAGGGCGGATCAGTCCTCGTCCAGCTGGGCGAGGACCTCCGGGGAGATGTCCACGTTGGAGTAGACACTCTGCACGTCGTCCAGGTCCTCGAGCGCGTCCTCCAGGTTGAAGTACGTCTTGGCGCCCTTGGCATCCAGGTCCACCTTCATGGTGGCCACGAACTCCATCTCGTCCGTGTCGTACTCGATCCCGGCCTCATCCAGCGCGGCGGCCACGGCGCGCAGGTCGGAGGGGTCGCACAGGATCTCGAAGGAGTCGCCGGACTGCACGACCTCTTCGGCACCAGCGTCCAGCACGGCCATCAGGATGTCGTCCTCGGTGTGCCCCTCGGCCGGCAACCGGACCAGGCCGGTGCGGTTGAATAGGAACGCCACGGAACCCGAATCGGCCATCGTGCCCCCACTGCGCGTCACGGCGGTGCGGACCTCGGCGGCAGCGCGGTTCTTGTTGTCCGTCAGGCACTCGACCATGAGGGCGGAACCCTGCGGCCCGCGGACCTCGTAGATGATCTCCGTGTACTCGATGACCTCTCCGGTCAGGCCGGCGCCGCGCTTGATGGCACGCTCGATGTTGTCGTTGGGGACCGACTGCTTCTTGGCCTTGGTGACCGCCAGCTCCAGGGCGGGGTTGCCATCCAGGTCCGGTCCGCCGGCACGGGCGGCCACCTCGATGCCCTTGACGTACTTGGCGAAGGCCTTGGCGCGGCGGGCGTCGATGATGGCCTTCTTGTGCTTGGTGGTCGCCCACTTGGAATGCCCTGACACGTGTTCTCCTCTCCGCGCCGGCCATGCCGGAGCACGGCCCGCATCGGCTGTTGGTGCTGATCGGGTTCGTCCTGGCCCGAACGCCGTAGCGCCGGGCCCCTGCCGCTTGCGGCAGAAGTCTGGCTTCGATTCTACGGGAGGTGCCGCCGATGCCCCCGTCCGGACGGGAGACCGCGCGGATGGTCCGTTCGTCCGAGCCCTGTCCAGCGGTGCCGAGATGTGAAACAGTTGCTGACTATGACGACCGACACCTCCTCCGCCACCGGAACCAACCCCCTGCTGGGGCCGTCCCCGCTGCCCTATGGGCTCCCCGACTTCGCCGCCCTCGACGACGGGCACTTCCTGCCCGCCTTCCGTGCCGGCATGGCCGAGCACCGCGCCGAACTCGAGTCGATCACCGCGGATCCCGCCGACGCGACGTTCGAGAACACGTTCCTCGCCTTCGAGCGGTCCGGGCAACTGCTGCGCCGGGTGCACCAGGTCTTCTCCAACCTCGTGGCCGCCGACGGCACCGAGGCCCGGCAGGAGATCGACGAGGAGATCAGCCCCGAGCTGTCCGCCCACTGGGACGCCATCCACCTCGACACGGCCCTCTACCGCCGGCTGGCGGCGGTGGACCTGGACGGCGACAGCGGGCTGGAGGCCGAGGACCGCCGGCTGGCCGAGGAGACCCTCAAGACCTTCCGGCTGCTCGGCGCGGACCTGGACCGGGAGGCGAAGGTGCGGCTGGCCGCCATCAACGAGCGACTCGCGGTGCTGTCCTCCCAGTACGGACGCCGCATGGTCGCGGAGAACACCGCCTCGGCCGTCTGGTTCGGCTCCGCAGCGGAACTGGCCGGGCTCTCGGAGCAGGACCTCGCCTCGGCCGCCGCCGCGGCCCGGAGTGCCGGGCACGACGCCGGCTACCTCCTGACGCTGTCCATGTTCACCTCCCAGCCCTGGCTGGAGAGCCTCGAGAACCCGGAGTCACGCCGGCGCGTCCACGAGGCCGCCTGGCGGCGCGGCACCACCCCCGGGGAGAACTTCGCCCTCGACCTGGCCGTGGAGCAGGCCGGCCTGCGCGCCGAGAAGGCCGGCCTGCTGGGCTTCTCCAGCTGGGCCGACTACGCGCTGCAGGACCGGACCGCCCCGAGCCTGGACGCCGTCCGCGACCTGCTGGCCCGGATCATCCCGGCAGCCACCGCGAACGCCCGCCGGGAGAAGGCCGAGATCGAGGCCGAGGCCGGCCGGCCGGTGGAGGCCTGGGACTGGCCCTTCTATGCGGCCGGCATCGAGCGGGATCGGTACCGCGTGGACGCCTCTGCCCTGCGCTCCTACTTCGAGCTGGACCGGGTGCTCACCGAGGGGGTCTTCGCCGCCGCGACGGCCCTGTACGGCATCACGTTCCAAGAACGCCCCGACCTGCACGGATACCAGCCGGACGTCCGCGTCTGGGAGGTGCTGGAGGCAGATGACACCGAGCTCGGGTTGTTCGTCGGCGATTTCTTCACCCGCCCCACGAAGTCCGGCGGAGCCTGGATGAATTCGTTCCGGGAGGCGTCCACGTTCTTCGGCGAGCGCCCGGTGGTGAGCAACAACCTGAACATCCCGAGGCCGGCGGCCGGTGAACCGGCGTTGCTGACGGTGGACCAGGTGAACACCCTGTTCCACGAGTTCGGCCATGCCCTGCACGGCCTGCTGTCCTCCGGGCGGTACGCCACCCTGTCCGGCACCGCCGTTCCCCGCGACTTCGTGGAGTTCCCCTCGCAGGTCAACGAGATGTGGATGTACTGGCCGGAGATCGTCTCCGCCTACGCGCGGCACGTGGGCACCGGTGAGACGATCGACTCCGACGTGCTGGCCGCCATCGAGGCCTCCGCCCTGTGGGGCGAGGGCTTCCGCACCACGGAGTACCTGGGAGCGACCATGCTGGACCTCGCCTGGCACTCCCTGGCGCCGGGCACCACGGTGGAGGACCCACTGGCCTTCGAGGCCGAGCAGTTGAGGGCAGCCGGCCTGGATCCGGACCTGGTGGCTCCGCGGTACCGCTCCAGCTATTTCAAGCACATCTTCGGCGGCGGGTATGCGGCCGGGTACTACTCCTACCTCTGGTCCGAGGTCCTGGACGCGGACACCGTGGAGTGGTTCCGTGACCACGGCGGGCTCAGCCGGGAGAACGGCGAGCGCTTCCGCTCCGAGTTGCTCGCCCGCGGCAACACGCGTGACCCGATGGAGTCCTACCGCCGGTTCCGCGGCGGCGAGGCGGACCCGGAACACCTCTTGCGGCGGCGCGGGCTGCTCAGCTGACCCCCTCCTCATCTGAGTCGCACGAATTGCCCCTGTTCTCCAGCCTGTGGGGGCAATTCGTGCGACGTGGATGGATTGGATGGAGCCGGGTTAGGTGGTCAGTTGAGCCAGCCCCGGCCGCGGTGACGTCAGCACGGCGTGCAGCCACAGGCGGGTGGCGTGGTCCCACTTCTCCGGGTCCACGTTCCACTCACGGGTGTGGCGCGCCAGGTGGAACCGGACGAAGGTGACCAGCTGCGGGACCTTGGCGGCGAGTTCCATGGACGGACCCACCGGTACGAAGTCATCGTCCTCCGAGTGGAGGATGAGGGTCGGCACCCGCAGGTGGTCCGCCCGGGAGAGCCAGTCCATTGCCTTGAGGTCCACGGGCGCCGCGAGCCCGGTGGCCCAGCGTCCGGCCTTGTTGCTCATGAGCCACTGCCCCAGCCGTCCGATGGCGTCCGGCAGCCGGTTCAGCCGAGCCTGGTGCGCCAACACGTCGATCCAGTTGATGACCGGCCCGTCCAGGACCATGGCGGCGACCATCGAGGACAGCTCGGAACGGTCCGCCATCTGCAGGCACACGGCTCCACCCATGGACCAGCCGAACAGGACGACTTCGCGGGCGCCCTGCTCGAGCGCATAGGCCACCGCCGCCTCGACGTCCTTCCACTCGGTGCTGCCCAGGCCGTAACGCCCGTCGCCGGCCGCCGGAGCCTCACCGTCGTTGCGGTAGGAGATCAGCAGTGAGGTCATTCCCAGGGCCCGGGCGGTGCCGATGGCCCTGATGCCCTCCGCCCGCTTGGAGCCGCGGCCGTGGACCATGATGGCCCACACGCCCTCCCCGGCGGGCCGGGGGGCCGAGCCACCGGGGACCGAGCCACCGGGGACCGAGCCACCGGGGGCCGAGGACGGCTCCGGGCGGACGAGCCAGGCCGGGGCCGTGCCGTTCTCGACCGGGATCCGGACGTCCTCGGTCTCGTAGCCCAGGGTGCGCGGCTCGGGGTAGACGAATCCGGTCCATCGGCCGCGGACCGCCCGGTGCAGGTCACCGGTGTAGACCTCCTCGACCTCCCGCTGGACGGTGCCGTCACGCGGATCGAACGAGGTCACCGCACCGATGCGGGCGATCCCGGCGCCGGCGTCGAACACCAGGGAGTAGGTTCCGGGGACGGTGGTCTCCTCGGTCACGGGCAGGATGATCTCCAGACCGGAGGCGCCCTGCACCACCGCCAGGATCTCGAGGTCCTCGGCGGGGGTCTTGACGGGTGTGACCACGGTGCGGGCGAAGAGCCCGGCCAGTCCGGACACGGTCCCGGCGGCCACCGAGCCGGCCACCACTCCGCCCACAGCGGCCAGGGAGGACCACCGCATGACCGGCTCGGCCTGGCCGATGGACTTCTTGATCTTGGTGCGGCGGCTCGCTGAGCGAGCGGGGCGGGAGGAGCGGGAGGTCATGCCCCATTCTGTCCATGTCCGGCCCGCCTTCGCCAACCGGGTACCCGGCTGGTTGCCGCGAGGGATGCCCGGAGGACCACCCTGGCGGTGCCTGTCCGTGTGGGAATGGAGTGGCGGTGCCCTGCCGGTGCGGGAAGGCATGCGTGCCGGCAGATGCGCTGACGGAAACAACGGGACGGAAACTACGGGGCGGAAACAACGAGGCGGTTCGTGGTGTTATTGCTGTCATGAGCGATACCCCCCTTACTTCCTCCCCCGCCGACCAGCCGGAGCATGCGCCGACGTCCCCGGATCCCACCGCCCGGGACCGAACGGACGCCGAATGGCGTGAGCGGCTCAGCCCCGAGGAGTTCCAGGTCCTCCGCCAGGCCGGCACCGAACGGCCCTTCACGGGCGAGTACTGGGACGCCCAGACCGAGGGCGTCTACGCGTGCCGCGCCTGCGGGACCGAGTTGTTCCGCTCGGAGACGAAGTTCGACGCCAACTGCGGCTGGCCCTCCTTCTTCGCACCCTTGGCCGAAGACCGCGTCGAGTACATCCGGGACACCGCCCTGGGCATGGAGCGCATCGAGGTCCGCTGTGCCAACTGCGGTTCCCACATGGGCCATGTCTTCCAGGGCGAGGGCTTCGACACCCCCACGGACCTTCGCTACTGCATGAACTCCGTCTCCCTGACGCTCCAGCCGAAGGCCGACGCGTGAGGGGCTTCGCCTCGGACAACTACGCGGGGGCCCACCCCGAGGTCTTGACGGCCCTCGGGGTGGCCAACGTGGACCATGAGCCGGCGTACGGGGATGATTCCTGGACCGCGCGGCTCCAGAGCCTGGTCCGCGCCGAGTTCGGCGAGCGGGCGGAGGCCTTCCCGGTGTTCAACGGCACGGGCGCCAACGTGCTGGCCCTGCAGGCCCTGCTCCCGCCGTGGGGTGCGGTGATCTGCGCCGAGTCGGCCCACATCCACCAGGACGAGGGTGGCGCCCCGGAGCGCATCGCCCACACGAAGCTCTACACGGTGCCCACGGCGGACGGGAAGCTCACGCCCGAGCTGATCGACCGCCAGGCCCACGGGATCGGTTTCGTGCACCGGGCCCAGCCGGCCGTCGTTGAGATCGCCCAGCTCACGGAGCTCGGCACGGTCTACACGGCGGACGAGGTCCGTGCCGTCACGGATCACGCCCACGCCCTGGGGATGTCCGTCTACATGGACGGGGCACGGCTGGCGAACGCCGCGGCAGCCCTCGGGTCCTCCCTGCGCTCCTTCACGGCGGACGCCGGGGTGGACGTGGTGTCCTTCGGCGGCACCAAGAACGGTGCCCTGGGTGCCGAGATGGTGGTGGTGCTGAATCCCGACGCCGTCCGGTCCGGTCCCGGGGGACGGCGCGACGAGGGTGCGGGGCAGGCGGTGGGCTACCTGCGCAAGTCATCCATGCAGCTGGCCTCCAAGATGCGCTTCGTCTCCGCCCAGCTGGTCGCCCTGCTCACCGACGAGCTGTGGCTGCGCTCGGCCCGGCATGCGAACGCCATGGCCGCCCGGCTCGCCGCCAGCGCCGGCGCGCTGGACGGGGTGACCCTCACCCAGACACCCCAGGCGAACCAGGTCCTGGCCGTCCTGGATCCCACGGTCGCGGCCGCCGTGCAGGCCGACTATCCCTTCTACGACTGGGACGTCCCGCGCAACGAGGTGCGCTGGATGACCTCCTGGGACACGACCGAACAGGACGTCGACGGGTTCGTGTCCGCACTGTCCGCGGCCCTCTCCGCGGGGCGCGTGTAGCCGTCCACGGCGCGCCGCCCCAGGATCCAGCGGGAGCGGCTTTAACCTGGGTTGCGTGACTGCCCTTGGCCACCGCCCCGCAGAGATGCGACGCCTCCCCGGAGAGTTCCGTGAGGCGTTGTCAGGGTTGCGCCGCGCTCGGCACCGGCAAGAGATCACCCTGGATGAGATTCCCGCCCCGGGACGCCTCGCCCCCTTCGCCGTGGCCTTGGCCGCCGAGGTCCACGACCCGGCGGAGGAGGGCCGGCCCGAGCTGGCCACGGGCCGCTTCGTCCTGTTGCACGATCCCGCCGGTTCCCCGGTGTGGAAGGGCACGTTCCGGGTGGTGACCTACATCCGGGCCTCCCTGGAGTCCGACCTCGGCAACGACCCCATGGTCGGAGCCGTGGCCTGGACCTGGCTGGTGGAGGCCCTCGAGACCCATCGGGCCCGGTACACGGAGGCCGGCGGGACCGCCACCCGGGTGCTGTCCGAGAGCTTCGGCGGCCTGGCGACCCGTCCGGACACCATCGACATCGAATTGCGCGCCTCCTGGACCCCCGAGGGCCCGGACAGCACCGATCATCTGGAGGCGTGGGCGGACATGGTCTGTGCCTTCGCCGGGCTGCCGCCGGTGCCGGACGGTGTCACACCCTTGCCGCGCATCAGGAGGAACTGACATCACTGCGGACACCAGCGCCACCCCGGACGAGGACCTGGCCGAGGCCACCGACCCCGAACCGCCCCGGCTCCTCACCGAGCCGGCCGGCGGCATCCCCTTCGTCACGAACTCCCGGCAGGAGCTGGAGCGGTGTGCTCGGCTCCTGAAGGCCGGCACCGGGCCCGTGGCCGTGGACGCCGAGCGGGCCTCCGGCTTCCGCTACGGCCAGCGCGCGTTCCTGGTCCAGATCAAGCGCGAGGGCGCCGGGATCTGGCTCATCGATCCAGAGGCGTTCGACGACCTGCAGATCATCCAGGAGTCCCTCAGCGGGGTCGAGTGGATCCTGCACGCGGCCAGTCAGGACTTGCCCTGCCTCTCCGAGCTGGGGATGTGGCCGGACCGGTTGTTCGACACCGAGCTGGCCGGACGCCTGCTCGGGCTTCCCCGCGTGGGGCTCGCCTCCGTCCTGGAGCAGCTCCTCGGCGTCACCCTGGCCAAGGAACACTCCGCGGCGGACTGGTCCAAGCGGCCGCTGCCGGAGGACTGGATGCGGTATGCCGCCCTGGACGTGGAACTCCTGGTCGAGCTGCGGGCCGCGATGGTCGCGATGCTGACCGAGGCCGGCAAGCTGGACTGGGCGAACCAGGAATTCGAGGCGATCCGCAAGGCTCCGCTGGCCGGCCCGCGCAAGGATCCCTGGCGCCGCACCTCGGGCATGCACCGGCTGCGCAAACCGGAGCAGCTCGCCGTGGTGCGGGAACTCTGGGAGACCCGGGAGGCCCTGGGCCAGAACCGGGATGTGGCCCCCGGCCGCCTGATCCCGGACGCCGCGATCGTGGCCGCCGCCGCCAGTCAGCCGACCACCGTGCCCGCCCTGTTGAAGACCCAGGGCTTCCACGGACGTGCCGCCGCCAAGGAGGGCCCCCGCTGGGTTCGGGCCATCCAGGCCGGGCAGGCGGCCGCGCAGACCAAGGCTGGCCTGCCCCCGCTGCACCTGCCGAATGACGGCCCGCCCCCGCCGCGCGCCTGGCGGGATCGCAATCCGCTGGCCGACCGCCGGCTGAAGACCGCGAAGGCCTGGGTCGGCAATCGGGCCGACGAGCTGCAGCTGCCCACGGAGAATCTGCTGACGCCGGATACCCTGCGGCGGCTGTGCTGGACTCCTCCGGAGACGATCGACCTGGACTCGGTTTCGGCCGCCCTGGCCGGGCTCGGCGCCCGTCCGTGGCAGGTCACGGCCGTGGCACCGATCGTGACGGTGGCGCTACTGGATCCCGACCCCGCCTGAAACTCAGTCCCCTATTCGCTGGTCACGAGTTCCGATACGATGGCAAAACGCCCGTCCCTCCCACTCAGGAGCAGCATGTCCCAGCCAGTCGCCCCGACGTCCACCACTGACGCGAGCGGAGACCGGTTCGCCCCGTACCGCGGCCTCGCCGCGCGATTCCCGGACGAGATCCTCACGCGGGCCACGGTGACGGACGTCGACCTCCCCGACGGCGCCGGCACCCTGGCGCTCCTGGTCCTGGACAATGACGCCGGCCCCCGGCGCCCCACGACCCTGGGCCCAAATTCCCTGATCGGGATCGGCCAGGTGCTCGAGGCCCAAGCCGAACGTGCACACCGCGGCGAGATCACCGCCGTCGCCGTCACGGGCAAGGCCGGTTTCCTGGTCGCCGGTGCGGACTTGGGGGCCGTCAACCGGCTCACCGACCCGCAGGACGGCGTGCTGCTGGGCCGGCTCGGGCACGAGGTCTACAACGGCCTGTCCGACTTCCCGGTGCCCTCCTTCGCGTTCATCAACGGTGTGGCGCTCGGCGGTGGTCTGGAGATCGCTCTGGCGGCCAACTACCGCACCGTCTCCTCCGCCGCGAAGGGCTTGGGCCTGCCGGAGGCCTTCATCGGCCTGATCCCCGGCTGGGGTGGCGTGTGGAAGACCCCGCGGCTCACCGGCCCGAAGGACGCCCTGACGGTGATGATCAAGAACCCGCTGGCGAACAATCGCAACATCGACGGCCGCACCGCCCACCGCATCGGCCTGGCGGACGCGATCTTCAATCCGGCCGCCGATCCCGCCGACACCGCCGTCTTCATCGAGGCCTCCGCGGCCTGGGCGGCCCGGATCCTGACCGGGGACGCCGAGACCGTGGCCGCACTGGAGCAGCAGCGGGACCGCGACCACTCAGACCGGGCCTGGGACGAGGCCATCGCCGAAGGCCTGGCGATCGTGGCCGCCAAGACCGGCGGCTACGTGCCCGCACCGGCGAAGGTCATGGAGCTCTTCGCCGCCGGTCGGCACTGGTCCCGGGAGGAATCGGCCTCCGCGGAGGCCGACGCCCTGGGCGAGCTGATGCTGACCCCGGAGTTCGCCCACACCGTCTATGCCTTCCTGGACGTGGTCCAGAAACGCTCCAAGCAGCCGGCCGGCGCGCCCTCCCCCGAGCTGGCCCGTCCGGTCCGGAAGGTCGGCGTGGTGGGTGCCGGCCTCATGGCCGGCCAGCTGGCGCTGGTCTTCGCGCAGAGGCTGAACGTCCCCGTGGTCATGACGGACATGGACCAGGCCCGCGTGGACCGCGGTGTGGACCACGTGCACGGGCAGGTGGACACGCTGGTGGCCCGGGGCAAGCTGCCCGCCAGCCAAGGGGAGACGCTGAAGTCCCTGGTGACCGGATCCGTCTCCAAGGACGTCTATGCCGATGCCGACCTGGTGATCGAGGCCGTCTTCGAGGAGATGGGGGTCAAGAAGGCGGTGCTGGCCGAGGTCGAGGCCGTCGTCACCCCCGAGTGCATCCTGGCCACCAACACCTCCTCCCTGTCCGTGACCGAGATGGCCTCCGGGCTGGAGCATCCCGAGCGGCTGGTCGGCTTCCACTTCTTCAACCCGGTGGCCGTGATGCCCCTAGTGGAGATCGTGCGTGGGCCGGCCACCACGGACCCGGTGCTGGCCACGGCCTTCGCCACCGCCCGCGGCCTGGGCAAGACCGCCGTGCTCGTCCGGGACGCCGCGGCCTTCGTGGTCAACCGCATCCTGCTGCGGATGATGGGCGAGGTCCAGCACTCCTTCGACCAGGGCACGGAGGCCACGGTGGCGGACCACGCCCTGGACCCAATGGCCCTGCCGATGACCCCGTTCACCCTGCTGTCCATGGTGGGCATCCCGGTGGCCCAGCACGTCACCGAGTCCCTCAACGCCGCCTTCGGGGACGAGCGGTTCCCGGTCTCGACCAACCTGCAGTCACTCATCGACGCCGGCATCACGTCCCTGTGGGCGACGGAGGACGGCGGCCGGAAGGTCATCCCCGCCGAGACCCGGGCGGTCCTGCAGTTCGGCGACTCCCCCGAGACCGCCGAGCAGCTGCTGGTCCGGGTCCAGGACGCCCTGGCCCAGGAGATCGGCCTCATGCTGGACGAGGGGGTCGTGGCGGATGCCGAGGACATCGACCTCTGCATGATCCTCGGCGCCGGCTGGCCCATGCACCTGGGCGGCATCACGCCGTACCTCGATCAGGTGGGGGCCTCCGAGCGGGTCAACGGCCGCCGGTTCCACGCCTGACGGGCTGCCCGGGGGATCACCGGGGCAGCCGGACGACAGCCGTCATCCGACACCGCCTCGACGCTGCTCGCGGTCCGGCCGGGAACGGCGGATAATGGCAGGATGACTTCCGCTCCCCACTCCTCCACCGGATCCGCCGGACTGCAGGACCAGCACGACGCCGGCGCCCCCTGCGGCGGTTGCGACCCCTCCGGTTCGTCCCGACGGGCGTTCCTGGAACGCGGCGCGCTGCTCGGCGCGGTGGGGGTGGCCGGCACCGTCGGACTGACGGCGTGCACGGACGAGATCCGCGCCGAGGACAATGCCCCCTCGCACCACGTGGGCGGCTCCCCGACCCCGGCTGTCGACCTGGCAGACCTGCCGGTCGGCGGGATGACCAGCGTCAGGGTTGAGGGCCGGACCCTGTTGATCAGCCGTCCGGCGGAGGACGAGGTGCATGCCTTCTCGGCCGTCTGCACGCACCAGGGCTGCACCGTGGCTCCCGCCACCGAGAACGGCGAGGAGGTCTTCGCCTGCCCCTGCCACGGTTCGCACTTCGACGTGACCACCGGAGTCCCCTACGGCGGACCCGCCCAGAAGCCGCTGACCGAATACACCGCCACCGTGGACGGTGACCAGGTCCTCGTGACCCTGTAGACCGCGCCGGTGCAGGTGACGCTGGTGTACCTGACGCCGGAGGGTTATTTCCCCGCGTTCGGGCGCCGAGGCGGGTTGACGATGATCTCGCGGCTGTTGGGGTCCCAGGACGGCTGCTCGGCCGTGCGCCGCGGGTAGTAGTAGAACCGCCACCACAGCCACACCGCCGGCCCCAGCACGGGCAGCAGAAACATCAGGAAGGCCCACGGGATGCGCCGCCCCGGGTCCAGGGGTGAGTGGGACAGGGAGACGAGGGACCACACCAGCATCCCGACTACGGCGATGACCACGATCCAGAGCAGGATCTCCACGGCGTTGAGACTGAAAGTCTGCCCGGCGGCGCCCGCGAGACCAACTCCCAGGAGAGCGGATCCCACTAGAACAGGGCGATCTTCGGGGCGGCCGGGAAGATCTCGTCCAGCTCGGCCCGCTCGGCGGCCGTGGGCACCCAGCGGATGGCTTCGGCGTTCTGGCGGACCTGCTCCGGCCGGGTGGCCCCGGCGATCACGGAGGTGACCGGCTCCTGGGCGGCCAGCCAGGAGAAGGCCAGGTCCACCTCGGACAGCCCCCGGTCCCGGGCGAAGTCACCGTACCGCGCGAGCTGGTCCAGGTCCGCGTCCGAGACCAGGTGCTGGCGGCTGTGCGTCAGCCTCGAGCCCTCGGGCGCCCGGCCGGAGGAGTACTTGCCCGTGAGCAGGCCATTGGCCAGCGGGAAGTACGGCAGCACGCCGAGCCCGAAGGCCCTCGCCGCGGGCAGGACCTCGAGCTCGGCGCGGCGGTCCAGCAGGTTGTAGTGGTTCTGGGCGGAGATGAACGTCTCGGTCCCGAGCTCGCGGGCCACAAACTCGGCCTCGGCAATCTGCCACCCGGCCCGGTTGGAATGACCGATGTAGCGCACCTTGCCCGAGCGCAGCAGGTCGTCCAGGGCGGAGAGGGTCTCCTCGATCGGCGTGGCGTCATCCGGGGTGTGGAACTGGTAGAGGTCGATCCAGTCCGTGCCCAGCCGCCGCAGTGAGGCCTCCACGGCCTTGACGATGTACCGGCGTGAGCCGCGGGCCTCGAAGTCGTTGCCGTTGACGCCGCCCATGTCCATGCCGAACTTGGTGGCCAGGACGATCTCCTCGCGCCGGGCGCCCAGGGCCCGGCCCAGCCGCTCCTCACTCAGGCCGGGGCTCGCCCCGTAGGTGTCCGCCACGTCGAACAACGTCACCCCGGCGTCCAGGGCCGCGTGCACGACCGCGTCCGTCCCCTCCTGGCTCTCCGTCACGGTGCCGGGGCGGCCGAGGTTGTTGCACCCCAGCCCGACGACGGAGACGGACAGGCCGGAGCGCCCGAGACGGCGGTGTTCCATGGGATTCAATCCTTCGAGTGGTGGGGTCGGCCGGCCACGGCGAGAGGGCCGCAGCAGCTCCGATTCAGCGGGACCGTCAGCGGGAGGTGGTGACGCGAGAGGGCTGGACGCCCGCGAACTTGGCGGCGGCCGGGATCTCGGCAGTCGCCTTGCGCGGGTGCGGTGTGGCCACGTCCAAGACGACGCGGCCGGACTCCGAGCGTTCTTCTACGACCTCACCCAGGCCGCGCCAGGCCAGTTGATTCGTGATCTCACCGCGCAGCTTGGCCACCAGGGCGGTCTCCACGGCCGTCGGCTCCGCGCCCTTCAGCCGGTAGGACACCTCGACGTGCTTCAGCTCCTCCGCCGGGAGCACGGCGAAGCCGTCCTCCGCGCACTGCGCGGCGAAGCCGGCGAGCAGCTGCTCACCGGTGGCGTCGTCCGCGACCTGCTCGGCCGACGTCGTGCCCGTGCTGCCGATCCGGCCGTGGTGGACCACGACCTCCCCGCTGCCGGGCTCGAACCACGCCTCGCGGTAGTCCAGGCGCTGCTGGCCGTCCTGCTCGGACCGCCGGTAGGTACGCACAATGCTCAAGACTTGCCCTCCGTTGACGGGATCTGACCCGTGTTGTCATTCGTGCCGCCGGTGTCCCCGGCCGCCCGGACCTGGCTCATCTGGCCCGTCAGTGGCCGCGCGAACGGCACCTTCGTGCCGAGGACCTGGGCCACCGTGTCCTGGGCGATCCGCCGCGCCGTCAGGCCGGTGCGCTCGAGCACCTGGTCCCGGGAGGCGTGGGCCAGGAACTCCACCGGCAGGCCGACCTCGTTGAGCGCCGTGTCCACGCCGCGGGCGCGCATTTCCTGACGGATCCGCGAGCCGACGCCGCCGGCCTTCACCCCGTCCTCGATGCAGACGACGATCCGATGGCGGGAGGCCATCTCGATCACGGATTCCTGCACCGGCAGCACCCACCGCGGGTCGATGACGGTGGCGGAGATCCCCTGGTCGGCCAGCCGGGCGGCCACATCCAAGCCGAGCTCGGCCATGGTCCCGACGGCGACGATCAACACGTCGCGTTCGGCCCCCGGCTCCTCGGAGGCTCCTCCGAGGCGGACCAGCACGTCCACGCCGTCCGCGAGCCGCTCCAGCGCGGCGATCTCCGGCCCCACGGACCCCTTCGAGAACCGCACGACCGTGGGTGCGTCCTCCACGGACACGGCCTCACGCAGTTCCTCCCGGAGCCGCTGGGCGTCCCGGGGCGCGGCGATGCGCAGGGTGGGAACGGACTGCAGCAGGGCCAGGTCCCACATGCCGTGGTGGCTGGGCCCGTCCGGCCCGGTGACGCCGGCCCGGTCCAGGACGAACGTGACCCCGGCCCGGTGCAGTCCGACGTCCATCAGGACCTGGTCGAAGGCGCGGTTGAGGAAGGTGGCGTACACGGCGACCACGGGATGCAGCCCGCCGAAGGCCATGCCGGCGGCCGAGGTGACGGCGTGCTGCTCGGCGATCCCGACGTCGTAGACGCGCTGCGGATGCCTCTCGGCCATGAGCCCCAGGCCGACGGGGATCTTCATGGCCGCGGTGATGGCCACGATGTCCTCGCGCTCGTCCGCGATCGCGCAGATCTCCTGGCCGAACACGGACGTCCAGGAGGGACCGGAGCTGGAGGCCACGGGTTCGCCCGTCTCCGGGTCGATCTTGCCGATGGCGTGGAACTGGTCGTCCTCGTGGGCCACCGCCGGGGCATAGCCATGCCCCTTCTCGGTCATGGCATGCACGATCACGGGGCCGGCATAGTTCTTGGCGTCCGCCAGCGCCTCCTCGAGCTCGGCCTGGTCGTGTCCGTTGATGGGACCGATGTATTTCATCCCCAGGTCCTCGAACAGGCCTTGGGGAGCCCACCAGTCCTTGATGCCCTTCTTCGTGGCATGCAGGGACTTGTACATGAACCGCCCGGCCGTCCCGGAAGTCTGCAGCCGGGACTTCCAGAAGTCGAGGGTGTCCTCGTAGGTGCGGTGGGTGCGGAGCTTGTCCAGGAAGGCCCGGCGCAGCCCCGAGAGCTGGTTGGCGAGCCCCCCGACGGTGGGCGCGTAGGAGCGCCCGTTGTCATTGACCACGATCACGACGCGCCGGTCCCGATCCGCGGCGATGTTGTTGATGGCCTCCCAGGCCATCCCGCCCGTCAGGGCGCCATCACCGATCACGGCAACCACGGAACGGTCCCCGTCCCCGCGCAGCGCCCAGGCCCGGGAGATCCCGTCCGCCCAGGACAGGGACGAGGAGGCGTGGGAGGACTCCACCACGTCATGCACGGACTCGCCGCGGTCCCCGTAGCCGGAGAGTCCGCCCTCCTGGCGCAGCGTGGAGAAGTCCTGGCGACCGGTGACGAGCTTGTGCACGTAGGACTGGTGCCCGGTGTCAAAGATCACGGCGTCCCGGGGAGAGTCGAAGACCCGATGGATTGCCAGGGTCAGCTCGACCACACCGAGGTTGGGGCCGAGGTGACCGCCGGTGCGGGAGACGGTGGCGATGAGGAAGCTGCGGATCTCCTCGGCCAACTGCCGCAGCTGACCACCGGTCAGACGGGTGAGGTCCTGCGGGGTATGGATTGTTTCGAGAAGGCCCACGGGCAAGCGGTCCTTTCGTCCGGGGAGGGAATATCACAACAACTCCCACCAGAATACCGCGCGGCGGGGACCACCAGAGGACGAAGGGCCGGACCCCCACACGGGGGTCCGGCCCTTCGGTCCGCTTACCGCCGGTCCCCCGGTGCGGGGATCCGGCGGACGATCACTTGGTCGCGATCTGGCGCAGCACGTACTGCAGGATGCCACCGTTGCGGTAGTAGTCGGCCTCACCGGGGGTGTCGATGCGGACGACCGCGTCGAACTCGGTGACCTTGCCGTTCTCATGCGTGGCGGTGACCTTGACGGTCTTCGGGGTGGTGCCCTCGTTCAGGGCGGTCACGCCGGAGATGGCGAAGGTCTCGGTGCCGTCCAGGCCCAGGGTGTCCGCGGACTCGCCCTCGGGGAACTGCAGCGGCAGCACGCCCATGCCGATCAGGTTCGAGCGGTGGATGCGCTCGAAGGACTGGGTGATGACGGCCTTGACGCCCAGCAGTGCGGTGCCCTTGGCGGCCCAGTCGCGGGACGAGCCGGAACCGTACTCCTTGCCGGCCAGGACGACCAGCGGGGTGCCGGCGGCCTGGTAGTTCTCGGCGGCGTCGTAGACGTACGCCTGCGGGGCGCCGTCCTGGGTGAAGTCGCGGGTGAAGCCGCCCTCCACGCCGTCCAGGAGCTGGTTCTTGATGCGGATGTTCGCGAACGTGCCGCGGATCATCACCTCGTGGTTGCCACGGCGGGAGCCGTAGGAGTTGAAGTCCTTGCGCTCCACACCGTTCTCCAGCAGGTACTTTCCGGCCGGGGTGTCCGACTTGAAGGAGCCGGCCGGGGAGATGTGGTCGGTGGTCACGGAGTCGCCGAGCTTGAGCAGCACCCGGGCGCCCTCGATGTCCTGGACCGGCTCCGGCTGGGCCTGCATGCCCTCGAAGTACGGGGGCTTGCGGACGTAGGTCGACTCGGAGTCCCACGCGAAGGTGTCGCCCTCCGGCGTATCCAGCGCCTTCCAACGGTGGTCGCCGTCGAAGATGGTGCCGTACTCGCGGGTGAACATCTCGGTGTCGATCGAGCGGTCGATGATCTGCTGGACCTCGGTCGGGTCCGGCCAGATGTCCTTCAGGAACACGTCCTGGCCTTCGGCATCCTGGCCCAGGGGCTGGTTGTCGAAGTCGAAGTCCATGGTGCCGGCCAGGGCGTAGGCGACCACCAGCGGCGGCGAGGCCAGGTAGTTCATCTTGACGTCCGGGTTGATGCGGCCCTCGAAGTTGCGGTTGCCCGAGAGCACCGAGGTCACGGACAGGTCGTTGTCCTGGATGGCCTGCGAGACCTCGGACTCCAGCGGACCGGAGTTGCCGATGCAGGTGGTGCAGCCGTAGCCCACGATGTGGAAGCCCAGGGCGTTCAGCGAGGGGATCAGGCCGGACTTCTCATAGTACTCGGTGACGACCCGGGAGCCGGGGGCCACGGAGGTCTTCACCCAGGGCTTCGACGCGAGGCCCTTCTCCACGGCGTTGCGGGCCAGCACGGCGGCGGCCATCATCACCGAGGGGTTGGAGGTGTTGGTGCAGGAGGTGATGGAGGCAATCGAGACGGCGCCGTGGTCCAGCTGGAACTCACGGCCGTCCTCCATGGCCACGTCCACCGACTTGGACGGACGGCCGGAACCGACCTCGTCCTCCGTGGCGTAGTTGTGGATGTCCTTGCGGAACTGGTCCTTGGCGTCGGTCAGCTGGATGCGGTCCTGCGGGCGCTTCGGGCCGGAGATCGAGGGCACCACGGTGCCCAGGTCCAGCTCGAGGTACTCGGAGTACTGCACCTCATCGTCCGCATTGTGCCAGAGGCCCTGTTCCTTGGTGTAGGCCTCGACGAGGGCGATGTTCTCCTCGGAGCGGCCGGTCAGACGCAGGTAGTCCAGGGTGATCTGGTCGATCGGGAACATGGCGGCGGTGGAGCCGAACTCCGGGGACATGTTGCCGATGGTGGCGCGGTTGGCCAGCGGCACGGAGCCGACGCCTTCACCGTAGAACTCGACGAACTTGCCGACCACGCCATGCTGGCGCAGCATCTCGGTGATGGTCAGCACCACATCGGTGGCGGTGGCTCCGGCCGGGATGGAGCCGGTCAGCTTGAAGCCGACGACGCGCGGGATGAGCATGGAGACCGGCTGGCCGAGCATCGCTGCCTCGGCCTCGATGCCACCCACACCCCAGCCCAGCACACCCAGGCCGTTGACCATGGTGGTGTGGGAGTCGGTGCCGACACAGGAGTCCGGGTAGGCACGGAGGACACCGTCCACCTCGCGGGTCATGACGGTGCGGGCCAGGTTCTCGATGTTGACCTGGTGGACGATGCCCATGCCAGGGGGGACGACCTTGAAGTCGTTGAAGGCGGTCTGGCCCCACCGCAGGAACTGGTACCGCTCACCGTTGCGCTGGTACTCGATGTCCATGTTGCGCTCGATGGCCTGGTCGTTGCCGAAGGAGTCGATCTGCACGGAGTGATCGATGACGAGTTCGGCCGGGGCCAGCGGGTTCACGCGGTTGGCGTCGCCGCCGAGGTCCTTGATGGCCTCACGCATGGTCGCCAGGTCCACGACGCAGGGCACACCGGTGAAGTCCTGCATGAGAACGCGTGCGGGGGTGAACTGGATCTCGGTGTCAGGCTGCGCCTGGGGATCCCAGGACGCCAGCGCCTGCACCTGTTCGGCGGTCACATTGGCCCCGTCCTCGGTGCGGAGCAGGTTCTCCAGCAGGACCTTCAAGGAATAGGGGAGCTTCTGTGCACCCTCCACCTTGTTGAGCCGGAAAATCTCGTATTCGGCGCCATTGACGTCCAGGACGCCCTTGGAGCCGAAGCTGTCAACAGTAGTCACGGAGGACTCCTCTTCCCGCCCTGGATCAGGGCGATTGGCCGGTCTTGAGTGCCATTGCCGTGCCACCGGGCCTCCCGGCACCGCGTGCGGGCGGTCCCGGACCGATGGTGGCGGCCACATGCCGATCCTGGGCCGAAGTCTGACGACTCCGTCACAGGGGGCTCGTTCACCATCCTATCCCGAGGGAAGGCCCGATCCCGCGCTTCACCCGCGCAGATGTCATGCGTGACGGGGAGATTTGTGGCGTTCTTGACGGAGCCGCAGATTTTCTTGACTCCGGCACCGCGGTCAGGACTTCGTGAGGAGGGCCACGGATTCCATGTGATGGGTGTCCGGGTACAGGTCGTAGACGTCCACCTTCGCCGCGGCCCACCCCGCCTGGGACAACAGTCCCAGGTCCCGGGCGAAGGACGCGGGATCGCAGGAGACGTAGACGATCCTCTCGGGGTCCAGTCGGTGAATCCGCTCCACGGCCGCCTTGCCGGCGCCCGCCCGTGGCGGGTCGAGCACCACCGTGTCGATCGAGCGCCCACCCAGACCGCAGTCGGCGACCGGTTCGTCCGGCTTGGACAGCCAGCCGCTCAGCACCCGGTCCGCCATGCCGTTGAGCACGGCCGCCTGGGTGACCCCGTGCAGGTTGCGCCGGGCGTCCCGGCTGGCTCCCGGTGCGGCCTCCACGGACAGCACCAGCCCCTCGGTCCCGACCCCGTCAGCCAGGAACGCGGAGAACAGTCCGGCACCGGCGTACAGGTCGGCGATGACCTGTCCGGGCTGCGGATCCGCCGCCGCGAGCACGGCGTCGACCAGCATGGAGGGAGCGGAACGATGGACCTGCCAGAAGCCGTCCCCGGTGATCCGGAAGGCGTGTTCGTTCCCGCGGGCGCCGGCCACCGTCTCCTGGGTCCAGGTCCGGCCACGCAGGCGGTGCACCTCAGGCCGGTCGTTCGGGTTCTCGCCCGGCACGATCAGCGACACGGAGGTGCCGTCCGGCAACCGGCTGGTCTGCCGGTGCATCCGACCGCCCAGCTGGGACAGGTCGGCACCGTCAGCGGGGGTCAGCAGCACCAGGGCCGGCTCGCCGGAGGCGGGCGTGGCCACGTCCACTCGGGAGAGACCGGTGAAGTCCAGTTCCCAGAGCTTGAGGGCATCCAGGCCCGGCACGCCGAGGGGCATGTTCCGGACCGGCACCAGCACGGTGGAGCGGTGCGCGTGCATGGCCAGCCGCCCGGTGGGTGTCACGGCGAAGGCGTTGCGGGTGCGCCAGTGCAGCCCGGAGGGATCGTCCCCCGGCGCCCCGGTGACGTGCACCTCGAGTTGCAGCCCGGCGATCCGGGCCACGGTGTCCCGGAACACCTGTGCCTTGAGGCGACGTTGGTGTGGCAACACGATGTGCCCGTACTCGGCACCGCCCACGGGCAGCCGGCCGGCGGCGTGCGCGCGCAGGGAGTCGGCCAGCTTCCACTGGTGGGTCCGGCGGAACTCGGAGCCGTGGAGCACCTCGACGGCGTCGGCCCGCCAGAACCGGGCCCCCTCCCCCGCCTCGGTCACGACGGCGCGGACCACCTCGCCGGGGATGGCGTGGCGGACGAACACCACTCGCCCCTCGTGCCGGGCGACGCAGTAGCCTCCGTGGGCCATCGGCCCGGCCTCGAGTTCGAGGATCTGGGGAATCTCCGGCAACCCGGCCGTCCCGGATGCACCGTGCACCGGCTGGCGGGCTACGTCAACATTGCTGGTGTCGCGGATGGTGGTCATCCTCGCCGTCCTCCTGAGCAGTCATGGGCGGTCGGCCTGATCGGCCGGGGATCCGTTGCCCTGTACCCCTGACTCTACTGGGCCGGTCCAGGAACCGGTGGGCGGGGCGGGTGTGCCGGTCCGCGAGGTGCTGGACGCCCGGCTCCGGGTCGTCGTCAGCTGCCACGGCACCGAGGCGACCATGACGCCCGGCTCGTGGTGCAGCCGCGCCTTGATCCGCTTGGTGGTCCGGTTGTGCAGGAGGGCCTGCCAGCCACCGCCGACGACGTATTCGGGGATGTAGACGACCACCAGATCCCGTGGCGAGGTGCGCCGCAGGGCCCGCAAGTGACGGATCAGGGGCTCGGACATCTCCCGGTAGGGCGAGGCCAGCACCGTGATCGGCACCGGCACGCCGAGCCGGTCCCAGGCCGCCACCAGCGTGCTGGTGGACCGCTTGTCCAGATCCACCACCACGGCCTCCATGCTGGAGGGTCGTGAGGCGCGGGCATAGGCCAGGGCCCGCAGCGTGGGCCGCTGGACGGACATCACCAGGATGACGGCATGGACCCGGGAGGGCAGCGCCCGGGCATCCTCGGTCGAGGTCAGGTCGAGCTCGGAGGCCACGGACTCGTAGTGACCCCGGATCCGGGACATCACGAACACCATCGCCGCGATCGCCAGCAGGGCCACCCAGGCCCCCTGGCCGAACCGCGTCACGAGGACGACCAGGGCGACCAGGGCGGTGACCACGAGCCCCACCAGGTTCACCAGCCGCCGGGTCCGGACGGCCTGACGGGCCCGGACGCCGGGCGTGTGCGCGAGGTGACGGCTCCAATGCCGCACCATGCCCAGTTGACTGACGGTGAAGGACAGGAAGACGCCGATGACGTAGAGCTGGACGAGCAGGGCGGTCTGGGCCTGGAAGACGACCACGAGGGCCAGTGCGGCCAGGGCCAGCAGCACGACGCCGTTGGTGTATCCCAGGCGGTCACCGCGGGTGAGCAGCTGCCGCGGCAGGTAGCCGTCCGCCGCCAATCGGGAGGCCAGCTCCGGGAAGGACTTGAACGCCGAGTGGCCGGCCAGCACCAACAGCACCGCGACCATCAGGATCAAGGCGCCGGCCAGGATCCCGCCGTGGCCGAGGATCGCGTTGGCCAGCTGGGCCAGCACCGGATTCTGCACATAGTCCTCGGACACCGGGCCGCCGCCGACGGCCTGCAGTCCGGCCGGGTCCAGGACGAACACCACCCCGGTGCGGTCCGCCAGGTACATCACCCCGATCGTCGACGCGCCGGCCGTCAGGCCCATCGCCAGCATCACGGACCGCGCCAGGCGGACCCTCGGCTTGGCCATCGCGCCCACGTTCGAGGCCGGAACCTCCACGCCGGTGGCGAGCGCCGAGCCGGAGGAGAACGCCCGCAGAACCAGGACCGCCAGCGCCAGGCCGCCGAGGCCCTCGGAGAAGGCGGAATCGGGCACGGGCTCGACCCCGGCCGACGTCGCCGGTCCGAGGGTGCCCGTCATATCCTGGACGACGCCGGCCACGATCATGCCGAACAGCAGGGCGAGGAAGACGTAGGCCAGTGCGGCGGGCGTCACCCGTCCGCGTCCGGCACCGCGGATGCTCGCCATGGCCAGGACCACGACGCCGGCCACGGCTATCAGGGTCTCGGCACCTTCCAGCACGGGGATCACCGCCACGAGGTAGTGCGCCATGGCGGCCATGGACACGGCCACCGTGAAGACGAAGTCGAGCATCATGGCGGCCCCCACCGTCAGCCCCGCCCAGGGGCCGAGGTTGGCCCGGGAGATCGCATAGTCCCCACCCTCGGGGTAGGCCCGGATGGACACCCGGTAGGACACGACGATCAGCAGCATCACCGCCACCACGGCCACGCCGATCTCCGGGCCCAGGGCCAGCGCGGCCGTGCCCCCTAGCGCCAGGGTCAGCAGGATCTCGTCCGGGGCGTAGGCGATGGAGGACCACGCGTTCGCAGAGAACACGGGCAGGGCGGTGAACCGGCCCAGAGGCCGGCGGTTCAACCGCTCCGTGTCGTAGGGCCGGCCCACGAGGAGACGGCGCATGCTGTCCAGGACCCTTGCCACGGCACTACGGTACCGCGCTCGCCGATCCACTCCGTCCTCGCCCCGTCCGCGCCTCGTCCGGGCACGGCTCACACCGCCACACGCGGGCCGGCACGGCCCGCCGCGGCCCGAGGGCTGGCCGAGCGTGGCACACTGGACTCGCTGGCGCTGCCAGCCGTTCGGAATGCCGGACCACCGGGTCCGTTCCGCCACATCAGGGCAAGGCCTCAGGCCGGTGAATCAGGAGGGAATCCGATGGCCCACTTCGTGATCATGGGTTGCGGCCGCGTCGGTTCGTCCCTGGCCCTGACGTTGGAGCGGGGCGGCCACACGGTCGCCGTGGTGGACCAGGACGAACGGGCCTTCCGGCGCCTGGGACGGCACTTCGGCGGACAGCGGGTCACCGGCGTCGGGTTCGACCGGGACGCCCTGACCAAGGCCCGGATCCACGATGCCTACGCCTTCGCCGCCGTCTCCTCGGGGGACAACTCGAATATCATCGCCGCCCGCGTGGCCCGCGAGACCTTCGGCGTGGAACACGTCGTCGCCCGGATCTACGACCCGGGCCGCGCAGAGGTCTACCAGCGGCTCGGCATCCCCACGGTGGCTGCCGTGCGCTGGTCCACGGACCAGGTCCTGCGCCGGATCCTGCCGGACGCAGACCTGGCCGGCGACTTCCGGGACGCCTCGGGGCGGATCCTCATGACCGAGGTGCGAGTCTCCGCCGCCTGGATCGGGCACCCCCTGACCGAGCTGGAGGCCGAGGCCGGCCTCCGCGTCGCCTTCGTCACACGGATGGGCGAGGGAATCGTCCCCACCAGGGGCACCCTCTACCAGCAGGGTGACATCGTGCACGCCGTGATGGCCGTGTCCGGTCAGTCCGAGGCCGAACGCGCCCTGATGGCCGGACCACAGACCGGTGCCGGCCTGCTGGAGGACCGTCCCGAGGACGGCGGAAAGGTGGACCGAGGAAAGGTGGACCGAGCATGAAGGTCGTCATCGCCGGAGCCGGTGCGGTCGGGTCCTCGATCGCCCGTGAACTGCTGGCCAACGGCCACGAGGTGCTGCTGGTGGACACCAAGCCCGAAGTCGTCGCCCGCTCCGGGCTGCGAGGCGTCAAGTGGCTCATGGGGGACGCCTGCGAACTCACGGTCCTGCAGGAGGCCCACCTGGAGACGGCCGAGGTCCTGGTGGCCGCCACGGGCGACGACAAGGCGAACCTCGTGGTCTCCCTGCTCGCCAAGTCCGAGTTCGGGGTGGGCCGGACCGTGGCCCGGGTGAACAACCCGAAGAACGACTGGCTCTTCGATGAGGCGTGGGGGGTGGACGTGGCTGTCTCCACGCCGCGCATCATGACCGCCCTGGTGGAGGAGGCCGTGGAGACCGGTGACCTCGTGCGGCTGCTGACGCTGAAGTCGGGACAGACCACGCTCGTGGAGTTCACCGTTCCCGCCGGGCACTGGGCCGATGGCCGCCGGCTCGGCTCGGTGTCCTGGCCGGAGGACATCTCCGTGGTGTCCATCATCCGGGACACCCGCCCCATCACCCCCAGTGACGACGACGTCATGGAAGCGGGGGACGAACTGTTCTTCCTGGCCACCGAGGAGGCGGAATCCCGGCTGCGGGATGTCCTGGTGCCCGAGGACGAGCGGCAGGCCCGCGGCCAGCGCGAGTCGCTGTCCCAGCGCGAGACACGCGGATAGGGATCCGGACTCAGGGTCGAGCGCGGCGAGAGGTTCAGGCGCCGGTGTGGTCGGAACCGCCCTCGGACACCGGTTTCGTGTTCTGCCGGGCGGAGACCAGCCAACCGAACCACAGGGCCAGCGCATAGAGGGGCAGGCCCATCACCAGCCGCGCGGTGCCCAGGGCCGTCAGCAGGTCGGCCAGGTAGAGGGGGACCTGGACGGCCAGCCGCAGGGCGAGGGCGGCCACCAGGATCCAGGTGGCCAGGGCATAGCGCCGGCGTCGCTGCGGGTCCTGGCGCCAGGCGATCCCCTCGTTGCGGACCAGCCCGAACACCAGGCCGAGCAACGGCCAGCCGACGAGGACGGAGACGGCCATGGCGGCGATATAGGCCGCGTTGGTGACGAATCCCCAGAGGTAGTAGTCCTTCGCCTCGCCCGTGTTCAGCGCCACCACCACACACAGCACGACAGCGGCCAGTCCCGCGAGGGCCTGGATCGGGCTCTGGCGTTGGACCAGTCGAGCCACGCTGAAGGCGGCGGCCACCACCACGGCGGCGATGCCAGCACCCCACAGGTTCTGGGTGGTGATGAAGGCGACCAGGAACACGGCGGAGGGCAGGACCGATTCCAACAGGCCACGCCACCCACCGACCGTGACCAGGACGTCGATCTCCCCGTTCTCCGTGACGGCGGTGCCGGACCCGACCTTGCGCAGGGCCTCGTCGAGCGGGCTGCGTGGTTCGTCCCGGTCCGGGACGCGGTCGGCGGCGGGTGTGCCCTGCGGAGTGTCCGGCGGCGTGGATGCGCCCGAGGTCTCAGGATCGTGGGTCATGCGGCGCTCCTGCCAGCAGTTCGTAACGGGGGTTGAAGACCGTCGGGAGGTCATCGTGTTCCGAGAGGAATCCCTCGACGCGCAGCCAGCGCCCGGCCTCGATGCCCGGGATCCGGCGCTGCCCGATCCAGACCAGCCGCAGCCGTTCGCCGCCGGTAGACACCCGGCCTGGACGGGGGGCCTCGGTCACCAGATCCACGGCGAAACGCACCGGTCCGGCCGCCGCCGCCAAGCGGACGGCGGCCACCAGTCCCACGCGCTGCACGAGGGCCCCATGGGCTTCTCGGCGCGCGGCACCCCCCGTTCCGGCCTGCGGGAGGGGCGGCGGTGCGGGAGCGGCGGAGGAGGAACCGGACGGTGTCAGCGGACTTCCGTCACTTCCGGTCCGCGCTCGGGCGGCCGCTGCCGTGGGTCCACGATAGCCGGTGCCTCTGACCTGCCCGTGGGCTGCGGCGCTCCCGCCGGTGCGGCAGAACCGGTCTCGACCGACTCGCCGGCCTGGCCCGCCTGGCCCGGCTGGCGCACGGGACGCATGTTCTCCGGCGGGGTGAGTGGCAACAGTTCCCGCGGCGGGTGGGGATCGTCCCCGCGCCGGACCACGATGCGGGAGAACAGCTCGTTGACGGGTCCCACGGCATCGGCCTTGAAGGCTGCCTCGCCACCGATCACGCCACGGAGGAACCACCGGGGACCATCCACCCCGACGAAGCGGGCCACGCGCCAGCCGGGCGATCCATCGGGCATCTTGGCCGGGATCCGGGCGACGACCTCGGTGCCGAACTGCCCCTCCTGCTCCCCGACCTGGGCACCTTCGGTGACAGTGACGGACTCGAGGATCTCGGCGCGGATCTCATCCCAGATCCCCCCCGCCCGGGGGGCCGCGAAGGCCTGCACCTGCAGTGAGGACTGGCCCAGCTGGAGGGTCACGCCGATCAGGCGCTTGGTGGTGTCCTCGAGGTCGAGGCGCACCTTCATGTCCTTCACCACCGGGATGCGCAGGGATCCCAGGTCCAGGTAGCCGTCCGCCTCGGGGCGGCCGGCGATGTCGAAGGGGCCGGTGGCCTCGGCTTCGGGCTCGGTCGCCGGCTCGTCCCGGGGATCCTGGAGTTCCTCTGGAAGGACGACCGTCTCGGTCTTGACGTTCCGGTTACGGCCGAAGATCATGTGCCTGCCTGCCAATCCGTGTCACGTGTAGAAGATGCTGGTTCGTACCTGGCCCGTGCCGCCGTCCGACCGACCGGGCTGGACCGGGCTGGCCGTCCGCGCGGGGAGGGCCAGTCCAGCTTAGGTCAGTGCGGCGGCGCCGCAGAACTGTCATGCCCCGGGGCCCGGGCCGTCCGCACCGAATCCGCCGGTGGAGCCGAAGCCCGCGGCGCCGCGGTCCGAGGAGGGCAGTTCGTCCACCACCACGAACTGCGCCTGGGCCACCCTCTGGATGACCAACTGGGCGATCCGGTCCCCCCGACGGAGCCGGATCGTCTCCGTCCGGTCCGTGTTCAGCAGCGGCACCTTGATCTCTCCCCGATACCCGGCATCGATGGTCCCGGGGGCGTTGACGAGGCTGAGCCCCTGGCGCACGGCCAGTCCGGACCGCGGGTGCACCAGTCCCACGAAGCCCACCGGCAGGGCCAGGGCGACGCCGGTCGGCACCAGGGCGCGGGTGCCCGGTTCCAGCACCACGTCCTCGGTGGTCCGCAGGTCCGCACCGGCGTCCCCGGGAAGGGCGTACGCGGGAGGTTCGATGCCGTCGTCGAGCATGGTCAGGGCGATCGTGGGACGCTCCACGGCACCGTCGACGGAAGGCGTGTCAGGGGACTCTGCTGGCTGATTCACGCGGCCACTGTACCGGAGAACCCCGATCCGTCCCGGCCCGGCCCGGCGATGGAGGCACGGCGCCGGGAGGGCGCCGGGACGGCGCCGATTCACCCTGCCCCGCGAAACGTGGGATTCTAGAAGACATGCGTGAATCCTCCTCGGCCCCTGCGGGACAGCCCGGTCAGCCACCCAGCCCGGAGTCGCCCGATCGGGTCCTCTATGAAGAGAAACTGCGTCCGTCCCTGTGGATCTGGTTGATGGCCCTGATGATCTCCGGCATGTCTATCCTGGTCTTCGTGCCGATCGGCCTGGAGATCGGCCTGGTGGCCGCCGTGGTGGTGTTCGCGATCATCGCGATCCTGCTGACGCTCTCCACCCCCCGGATCCAGGTCACCGAGCGGTCCCTGCAGGTCGGCCGGGCCGGCATCGAGCGCCGCCACGTCGGCGCGGTGACCGGGTACCGCGGAGACGATGCGACCCACCAGCGCGGACCGGCCCTGCACGGCCTGGCCTTCATGTGCATCCGCGGCTGGATCGACCCGGTGGTCCGCATCCAGATCGAGGACCAGCGGGACCGGACCCCGTACTGGCTGACCAGCACGAGGAACCCGGAGCAGCTCGTCGAGATCCTCGGTGGCACCATGGCCCGCGACGCCGAGTCCGACTGAGACCAGAGACACCCCAGAAACACCACAGGCCGGCCAGGAGTACCTGGCCGGCCTGTGTGGTGTAAGGCTGGAATGCAGCCCGAGGGAGAGTCGCTGACTCAGCCCTCGCAGTCCTTGCAGAACAGCAGGCCGTCCTTCTCCTTGGCGACCTGCGAACGGTGGCGCACGAGGAAGCAGGAGGCGCAGGTGAACTCGTCGGCCTGGGCGGGAAGCACCCGGACCATCAGTTCCTCGCCGGAGAGATCGGCGCCGGGCAGCTCGAAGCCTTCCGCGGCCTCAGCCTCGTCCTCGTCCACCACGGCGGACTGCGTGTCCGTGCGGCGGTTCTTCAGTTCCTCGATGGAGCTCTCGTTCAGCTCATCTTCGTTCTTGCGTGGCGCGTCGTAATCGGTGGCCATAAGGGGTGTATTCACGCTCCGCTGGTGTGGCCGGCGATGACCGACCGTGGGTGGGATGTTGCGACAAGGTCTCCGGAACCCCCGGGGATAGCGGGGAAACCGGCCGCGAGAAACCGGGGCAAAAGGCCCACGGGGCCTTGGCTTCAGTCTGCGCGTCGTGGAGATTGTTCCCCACGTCCAGGGAAAAACCAAATCGCTGAGAGCGGACACGCGTCAGCGGCTCTCCACGGATCCGCGCCACACCGGACCGGCGTGGTGCATGCCCCGCCGAATCGTGGCAAAGTCGGTGGGAGAATGTGGGTAGACCGACCGTGGAGGACAAACATGCAGGAACTCCGTCTCGTTGGTGTCCAGGAGGATGGCGGACACCTGCTGTTGAGCAACGAGGCCGGCGAGGAGTTCTCCCTGCCGGTGACCGAGGCCCTGCGATCCGCAGCGACCCGCCCCATCGGGCGGCCCTCCGCCCGCGCCGCCGATGCCGCCGCCGGAGTGGTGACGCCGCGTGACATCCAGGCCCGCATCCGTGCCGGTGCCACCGCTGAAGAGGTCTCCGCCGAGTCCGGAGTGGACCTCGAGCGGGTCCGGAAGTACGAGGGTCCGGTCCTAGCCGAACGCGACTGGATCGCCCACCTGGCCCGCCAGGTCGAGGTCGCGGCCCCTCAGACCGGGCACGACCTGTACCGCAGCACGTTCGGCGAGGAACCAGCCCTCTTGGGTGACATGGTCCGCCACCGGCTGACGTCCCTCGGCATGGACCCGGCCACGGCCCAGTGGGATGCCTGGCGCAACCCGGAGGGCTTCTGGACCATCAGCCTCCACTTCTCGACGGACGGACACGACGGGTCCGCCGCCGCGATCGGTGACCAGTCCCCCGCCCTGTGGACGTACCGCCAGTCCAGCCAGCACCTCGACAACCAGAACCGCTGGGCCCAGGTCCTCTCCGAACTCGACCCGCTGGACGGGCCGTTCGGGGGACGCCGGCTCTCCGCCGTGGGCGACCGGCCGTTCAACGTGGAAGAGGACGAGACCCCGGTGCCAGCCGTCTCCAGCACGTCCGCCGGTCCACGCCCGGCCGTGGACCAGGACTCGCAGGACGAGTTGCTGGACGTCTTGCGGGCCCGCCGCGGTCAGCGCCTGGGCGTGGACGAGGACGGCGACGACGAGCTGGCCCTGATGCTCACCCGTGACGAGCAGTCCTCCCCCGGGGCGTCACGGCCCCGACTGACCGTCGCCTCCGGCCCGTCCGACCCGGATGACGGGGCTGATGTCGCTGACGAGGCTGGCGACACGGGCAACGCCGAGGGGGGCGCTGGCGACGGCGACGGAGACGCCGCGGACGAGACCGGCAAGAGCCGCTGGGGTCGTCGATTCGGCCGCACGACACCAGCTGGCAGCGCCGACCACGACGCCTGGGCGGTCGCGGAGGACGACTCCGGACACGCCCACGGCGATGACACCGACGGCGGGATCAGCGGGGACGAGGGGCCCGCCGAGGCAGCAGCCGACGAGCACGGGGCCGCTGACGACCAGACCGCCCCCGAGGTGCATCCGGACCAGACCGCCCTGGACTTCGGCGCCGACGGCTCGCCGCGGACCCGCAACGGTGAGGACGAGCCCGCCAGGACCGCCGGGGACAAGGGCCGCACGATGGGACGCAAGCCCGGAGCCCGAACCGCGGGGGCCAAGTCGAAACGGCCCTCGGTGCCCAGCTGGGACGAGATCGTCTTCGGCCGCAAGGGCGACTGACCTCCCGCCGGTCCGCTGCTGGACCGGGTGGCCCCGCGGTCCGTGCCGCTGGTGATCTCGCAGTGGACCCGCTGTGGCCCCGCCGTCAGCGCCGGGGGCGGTGCATCATCAGGAGGGGCACCTCCCGCTCCGCCCGCGTGGGGGCGCCGTGGTGGCCCACCATCTCGAAGGCGGCCGGTGCCACCCTCCGGCCGTCATACAGGGCAACCGGTCCGTGGGCCGCCACCAGGAGATCGCCGATGCGCGGTTCCACCCGTGCGTCCACCGCGCCGAACCACCCGGCCTGGACGGCTTCTTCTCGGGTCAGGATCCACGCCTGGTCGGCGAAGGCCTCCTGCCACGCCGCCACCGTCGCCTCCCGCACGGTCGCCGAGGCGTCCGCCTCGAAATGCAGCTGGACGAAGCGGGGCTCCCCCGCCGTGTGCCGGACGCCGTCCACCAGGGCCGGCAGCTCGGCGTAGTCGATCCTGCCGGACTCGGGCACATCCACCATGCCGTGGTCTCCCGTGAGCATGAGCAGCGTGTCCCGTGGCACGGCGGCACTGAGGCGGCGGGCGGCACCGTCGATCTCCTCGAGCGCGTAGAGCCACTGCTCCGATCCGGTCCCGTGCTGGTGTCCGGCCTTGTCCAGTTCGTTGAGGTAGAGGTACAGCAGCACCGGGCCGGTGGCCGCGTGCAGTTCCTCCTTGGCCTTCTGGAAGCGGGCCTGCAGGGTCTTGGCCCCGACGAACCGCGAGCCCCGCAGGGACGCCTCCGTCAGGGCCGAGCCATCGAACGCCGGCAGGGAGACAGTCACGGCGTCCACGCCGGGATCGTCGAAGGCCGAGACCCTCCGACCGGTGTCACCGGCATCACCGGCACCGTCGGCGGGCGCAGGACGTGTGGCGGCGAGACGTTCGAACACCGTGGGATGCGGCTGCCATCGCCGCGGAGCCGTCAGGGGGTCCCAACCGCCGAGCTGGTTGATGACCGTGTCCCGCTCCGGGTCGAGGACGTCGTAGCCGACCAGACCGTGACGGCCCGGCTCCAGCCCGGTACCGAGGCTCGAGAGGGAGGCGGCCGTCGTCGTGGGGAAGGCGACCTGCAGGGTGGCCCCATCCCGCTCCAGGACAGACCGGAGGAAGGGGGCGTGACCGGCGTAGCGTTTCAGCAGCGCCTTGCCGAGCCCGTCCACCATGACGACGACGGCGCGCCGGGTGCGCGGCAGCTGCAGAGAGTTGGTGAAGCCGTCGGCGCCGAGGGCCGCCGCGGCGGAGGTGAGGACGCCGGAGAGGGATCTGCCGGCAAAAGGAGGACCTGCGGGCAGCGGTGGTGCGGAGGTCACCGGCCGGACCGGACCCCGGTGTCGTCCGTGGTCGCCCGGCGCAGTTCGCGATAGAACGCCAGCGCCTGGTCGACGGCCTGCTGCCCCTCGGCCTCCGCGGCAACCCGCAGGACGAGGTCCTCGCGCGTGGAGGTGCCGGTGTACCCGTGGTCGGCCTCGCACTCAGGATCACCGCAGGCGGCCGGTGCCAGGTCGAGCCGTTGACCGCCGGCCCAGGTCACGGACAGGGTGACCTCGGCGATCGGGTCGCCACGGCGGAAGTTCTGCGGCTGCGGGTGCATGGTGGTGGCCACCACGGAGTCGATCCGGCGCACGGGGACCACCTCGGTGGAGACCTGGGCCATGATCTGCCGGCCCGCGTCGTCCATCGCCTGGTCGTCCAGGTGCAGGGCCGCCACGATGTCACCGGCGAGCGCCAGCACGGTGATATGGCGGTGGATCTCGTCATAGTCGAAGTGCGTGTCCACGTGCACCAGGTGGCTCGAGACCTCCCGTCCGTCCAGGACGGAGTCCAGGACGTCCGCCACGAGCTCCGGGTAGAATCCGGCGCGCTCGATGTCCGCCCCGAGGCTGGGCATCGAGGCCCCGGTGCCGTCGGCCGGTGGTGCCGGGCGGTGCTGCCGAGCGTTGGCGTCCGCCCCGGACCCGGAGTTGGCGTTGCCCGAGGAGTGGTGTCCGGAGGGTTGCTGGCCCGATCCCGGATTCCTGCGCAGTGGAGTCATGGGGTCCATGCTATCGGCAGGGGCCCCGCCGGTGGGCCGTGAGCGCCATCCCCGGCCAGCCGGTCAGTCCCGCATCGCCCGGCGCGCGGAGTCGGTGCGCCGGGCGGCATTGGCCACCTCGATGTCCGCGGAGAGGACCGTGACGCCCCGGTCCGAGGCCAGCACCGGGTTGAACCGGATCCGGGCCACCTGCGGGTGGTCGTCCTTCAGGGCGGCCACCCGGGCCAGGAGGTCCTGCAGGGCGTCCGTGTCCACGGCGGGCAGCCCCCCGTAGCCGAAGAGCTTGGCGGCGGCCCGCGGAGCGCGGATCATCCGGTCCAGGTCCTGGTTGGTCAGCGGTGGCACCCGGTGGACCCAGTCGTCCAGCAGGTCCACGGCGTCCCCCGCGATGCCGAAGGAGACCACCGGTCCCAGGAGCGGGTCCTCGAGGGCGGTGATGGTGCAGGCCTGCCCGGAGGGCGCCATCGACTGCACCTCGAGGCCGGGGCTGCCGAAGGGCTCGAGGACCTGACGCATCTGGGCCACGTTGCGGCGCAGCGATTCGGCATCCACGATGTTCAGGCGCACCCCGCCGAGGTCCAGACGGTGGCGCAGGTAGGAGTCCACGGCCTTGACCGCCACGGGCCAGCCCAGGCCGTCGGCTGCGAGGACGGCCTCGTCCTCGGTGGTGAAGCGGGCCGAAGGCAGCACCCGGATGCCGTAGCAGGCGAGCAGCTCCCCGGCCTCGGCCGCCGTGAGGCGGACCAGGTCGGTGCCGTGGGCGCGCGTGGCCCAGCCCTCGATGAGGTCTTCGGCGCGGTCACGGTCGACTCCCTCGGGTTCCACTGGCACCCCGGCCTCGGCCTCCCGCCAGGCGCTGTACCAGACGAGGCGGGACAGGACGCGGGCGGCCTGTTCGGGCGAGGAGAACACGGGGACCCCGCGCTGCAGTCCCTCCTCGGTGGACGGCCCCGAACCCCGCAGACTGGCCGAACGGTAGGTGAGGTCCAGGACGCCGGTGAGCGAGGCCAGGACCGTGACGGACGTGCCCCGGGAGGCCTCCTCGAGCGCGGCGGCCAGCCGGTCGGCGTCGCCCACCTCCTGGTGCATGCCGGCCTGGGTGACCACCAGGAGGGCGTCCACCTCGCCGGAGGCGATGGTCTCGGACACGGCGCGGCCCACCGCCCGCACCGCCTCGTCCACCACGTGCGCGGCGTCCAGGTCGGGGACGAGGACGGTGCTCGCCACGGTCAGCCCGTGGTGTTCCACGGCGTCCATGACCACCCGGTTCAGGGCCAGTGAGTTGCCGACCACGCCCACGCGGGGACCCGCGGGCAGGGGCTGACTGGCCACGGTCTGCATCAGGTCCATCAGGTCATCGTGGTTCTCGACCTGGATGACGCCGGTCTGCTCCATCATGGAATCCACCGCTCCGGTGGGCGCCTGCGTGGTGCGGGTCTCGTGACCGGGGGGCAGGCGCCGGCCCATCACGTCCGAGCGTGCCACCACCACGGGCTTGGACCGGGACAGGCGCCGGGCGATCCGGGAGAACTTGCGGGGGTTGCCGAAGGACTCGAGGTAGACGCCCACGGCGCCGGTGGCCGGATCGTCCTCGAAGTACTGCATGGCGTCGTTGCCGGAGACATCCGCGCGGTTGCCCGCCGAGAGCATGGAGGACAGCCCGATGCCCCGGCGGTGGGCCGCGGCGAAGAGGGTGACTCCGATGACCGCGGACTGGGAGAACAGCCCCACGGGCCCGCGCACGGGCAGGAAGGGGGACACGGAGGCGTTCAGGGAGACCTCCGGTGCGGTGTTGATCAGGCCGGCGGAGGCCGGGCCGATCACGCGCATGCCGTTGGCCCTGGCCTGGCGGACCAGGGCGCGCTGGCGGACCAGGCCCTCCCGCCCGGCGTCGGCGTATCCGGTGGTGACCACGAGCAGGCCCTTGACACCGTGGCGGGCACAGTCCTGCACCACGGCGGGGACCTCGGCCTCCGGGACGGCGATGACGGCGAGGTCGATGGGCGCGGGGACCTCGGCCAGGGTGGCGCGGGAGATCATCCCGGCCACTTCCAGCGCCTCGGGGTTGATGCCGTAGACCGGCCCCGGGTACCCGCCCTCGATGATGTTCTGCAGCAGGGCGAAGCCCACGGAGCCCCACTGTCGGCTGGCGCCGATCACGGCCACGGCCTCGGGCGCGAGTAGCTCCGCCACGGACCGGGCCTCGGCGCGGTGCTCCCGGGACTCCATGACGGCACGGGACTGGGCGGTCGGGTCGATCGAGAAGGCGACGGCGACCACGCCGTCGTCGAAGTGCCGGGAGACCTCGAACCCGGTGTCCTGGAAGACGGAGAGCATCTTGCGGTTCTCCGGCAACACCTCGGCGGTGAACCGGCGGATGCCGTTCTCGCGGGCGGCCACGGCCAGGTGCTCCATCAGGATCGAGCCGATGCCCTTGCCCTGGGAGGCGTCGGAGATGTTGAAAGCCACCTCCGCCTCGAGGGGGTCATCCAGCCGGTCATAGCGGCCGATGCCCAGGATCTCCTCGCCGCGCAGCACCACGAACGCGACCCGGTCCCGGTAGTCCACGTGGGTGAAGCGCTCCAGTTCCTTGCGGGACAAGGAGGACTTGAAGGTGAAGAAACGCAGGTAGATGGAGCTCTGTGACTGTCCCTCGTGCATCCGTGCCAGCCCCGAGGCATCCTCCGGCCGCACCGGGCGCAGATGTGCCGTGGTGCCGTCCCTCAAGACGACATCGGCTTCCCAGTAGGCCGGATATTCGGGGGTTTTCGGCTTCTCACCCATAGGATCACAGTAGACAATTCCCGCCCCTCGCGCTGGCACGTTCTCGCGGCAGCCTCGCGACCGACCGGCGACCGACAAGGACTTCAGAGCACCCCATGGCCCGTACCCCCAAGAAAAACTCCGCCCCGGCCGCCCAGGCGATCCCGCTGGAGCAGGAGAACATCGTGGACATCGATGTCTCCTCGGAGATGGAGACCTCGTTCCTCGAGTACGCGTATTCGGTGATCTACTCCCGCGCCCTGCCGGACGCCCGGGACGGGATGAAGCCGGTGCAGCGGCGGATCCTGTACATGATGAGCCAGATGGGGCTGCGCCCGGACAAGGGCCATGTGAAGTCCGCCCGCGTGGTGGGCGAGGTCATGGGCAAACTGCACCCGCACGGGGACACGGCGATCTATGACGCCATGGTGCGCCTGGCCCAGCCGTTCTCCCAGCGCCTGCCGCTGGTGGACGGGCACGGCAACTTCGGCTCCCTCGATGACGGCCCTGCCGCCCCGCGCTACACGGAGGCCCGGCTCGCTCCGGCCGCCCTGGCCATGACCACCTCGCTGGACGAGGACGTGGTGGACTTCGTGCCGAACTACGACAATCAGTTCCTGCAGCCCGCTGTGCTGCCCGCAGCGTTCCCGAACCTGCTCGTCAACGGCGCTTCCGGCATCGCGGTCGGCATGGCCACCAACATGGCACCGCACAACCTGCGGGAGGTGATCGCCGCGGCCCGCCACCTGCTCGCCCATCCCGAGGCGACCCTGGCGGACCTCATGGAACACGTCCCCGGGCCTGACCTGCCCTCCGGCGGCCGCATCGTGGGCCTGGACGGGGTGCGGGACGCCTACGCGGCCGGGCGCGGCTCCTTCAAGATGCGCGCCAAGGTCGCCGTGGAGCAGGTGACTGCCCGCAAGACGGGTCTGGTGGTCACCGAGCTGCCCTACGGCGTCGGACCGGAGAAGGTGATCGAGAAGATCAAGGACGCCGTCAACGCGAAGAAGCTCACGGGCATCGCGGACGTCCTGGACCTGACGGACCGCAAGAACGGCCTCCAGCTCGTCATCGAGCTCAAGAGCGGCTTCCATCCCCAGGGCGTCCTGGCCCAGCTGTACAAGACCACGCCGCTGGAGGAGTCCTTCGGCATCAACAACGTGGCCCTCGTGGACGGCCAGCCCCGCACGCTCGGCCTGCAGGAGCTGCTGCAGGTGTACGTGGACCACCGGATCGACGTGGTCCGCCGGCGCAGCGCCTACCGGTTGGGCAAGAAGCAGGACCGCCTGCACCTGGTCGAGGGTCTGCTGCTGGCCCTAGTGGACATCGACGAGGTCATCCAAATCATCCGCACCTCGGATGACACGGCGGCGGCCCGGACCCGGCTGATGAGCGTCTTCGACCTGACAGAGATCCAGGCCAACCACATCCTCGAGCTGCGCCTGCGTCAGCTGACGAAGTACTCCCGGCTCGACCTCGAGGCCGAGCAGGACGAACTGCAGCAGGCGATCGCCGAGCTCGAGGCCATCCTCGCCTCGGAGCAGCGGCTGCGCGACCTCGTCTCCGGTGAGCTGGCGGACGTCGCCGAGGAGCACGGCGACGACCGCCGCACGGTGCTGCTGGAGTCCGAGAACCTGGCGCCCGTCAGCGCCACCGCCGGGACCACCCCGGCGGTGGGTGCGGGTGCCTCGTCCCGGGCCGCCCTGCCCGGTGGCGGCGCGGACGGGCTCATGGTCCCGGACACCCCGTGCTGGGTGGTGCTCAGCACGGCGGGCCAGCTGGCGCGAACCGCCGATGACACCCCGTTGTCCACGGCCGGGCGCCGCCAGCGCCATGACGCCTACCGCTCGGTGGTCCCGGCGACGGCGCGGGGCGAGATCGGCGCCCTCACCTCGTCAGGGCGCATCCAGCGCGTGCAGGTCGTGGACATCCCGGCCCTGACGGAGACCTCCCCCACCCCAAATCTCACCGCGGGCGTGAAGGTCAAGGACTTCCTCACCCTGCAGCGCGGCGAATCGCTCGTGGCCCTGGTTCCGCTGAACACCGTGCTCGCCCTGGGCACCCGGAACGGCATCGTCAAGCGCGTCAACCCCGAGTGGCCGCTGAACCGGGACGACTTCGACGCCATCGCACTTAAGGGCAACGATGTGGTCGTCGGTGCCGGCACCGCCCGGGATGAGGACCAGCTGGTCTTCATCACCCGCAAGGGCCAACTGCTGCGCTATGCCGCATCGCTGGTGCGGCCGCAGGGCCGTACCGCCGGGGGCATGGCCGGCCTCAAGGTGGCGGCGGACGATGCCGTCATCGCCTTCTCCGCCGTTCCGGCCGACACCGTCGGTGCGGAGACTCCGGAAGGCCACCGGGCCGTCGTCGTGACCGTGGCGACCGGTGAGGACACCCTCCCCGGGACCGTCCCGGGGTCAGTGAAGAGGACCCCGCTGGACGAGTACCCGGCGAAGGGCCGCGCCACCGGCGGTGTCCGCGCCCACCGGTTGCTCAAGGGCGAGACCCTGCTGTCCCTGGCGTGGGCCGGGGCCGAGCCCGCTCTCGGTGCCTCGGCCCAGGGTGTGGCCCGGGCCCTGCCGGCAGAGTACGGCCCCCGGGACGGCTCCGGCCTGGCCATGGACCAGCTCGTCGAGGCCGTCGGAGCCGGGTCCTCTCCGGTCGGGACCGCCCCGGATTCCGCCGCTGGCGCTGCTGCCGACGGCGCGTCCGCCGGCGCTCAGCCGGAGGGCAGCGGCGTTGCGGACAGCACGGAGCAGGCACTCTTCGGCGAGACGCTGTTCGGCGAGACCGAGGGGCGCCGCGGCCTGGCCGAGGCGCCGACGGACACCGACCCCTTCGCGGCCGGCTCCGACGCGGTGATCACCGGGGACTAATCCCTCCGCCTCCGGCCAGCTCCAGGTGCACCTGGCCGGAGTCGGCGAACCGGCGGTCGTGGGTCACCATCACGGCCGTGCGGTCCGCCAGGGCGGCGCGCAGGTCCGCGACCAGGTCGGCCGCCTCGTCGGCTCCCAGGTGCGCCGTCGGTTCGTCCAGGAGCACGACGTCGGCGCGGGCCAGGAGCGCCCGGGCGACGGCCACCCGCTGGCGCTGGCCGCCGGAGAGGAAGTGCCCGGAAGGGCCGACCCGCGTGTCCAGTCCGTGCGGGGCGGCGGCCAGCCAGTCCCCCAGACCCACCAGCTCCAGGACCGTGATGAGCTCACCGTCCGCGGGACGATCCTGCGGATCCCGGGCCAGGTTCAGGTTGGACCGCAGCGTGGAGTCGAACAGGTAGGCGTCCTGCGGGCACCAGGCCACGGCACCCAGGGCGGCATCCCCCGAGACCACCGGGCCACCGGCGGTCCCCAGGGTGTACCGGCCCTGCCGTGGCCGCAGGAAGCCGAGCAGGACGGCCAACAGGGTCGACTTCCCGGAGCCCGAGGGGCCAGTCACGACCGCGAGCTGGCCACGGTGGACCGTCAGGTCCAGGTCCCGGAAGACGTCCGTCGCCGCCCCGGGGTAGCGCACGGCCGCCCCCGAGAGCTCGAGTCCGGTGACGGAAACCGGAGCGGCGCCGGTGTCGGAGACCTGTGCGGCGCCGGGTCCGGTGGCGGCTTCGGTGACGATCGCCGGGCTGGCGCTCGGGCCAGTGTCCGAGGCAGTCGCCGCGTCTGTCCCTGCCGTGAGCAGGGGTGCGGTCTTGGCCAGCTGCCGGGCCAGGATCGCCGTCTCCTGACACGCCGTGCTGTAGAGGCCCAGCGGCTCGGCGAGGGCCAGCAGCAGGAACACGACCATGGCGGTGACCGGTGCGGTCACGCCGTTCTGGACGCAGAGCACCAGCGTCTGCACGGCAGCCCAGCCGGAGAGCAGGGACGCGAGGGCCTGCCCGAGCCCGGCGGCCGCCGCATTGCGCTTCAGGGGGCGGTCCGCAGCGCGGTCGGCGGCCCCGAACCGGTCCGCGGCGAGTGATGCCGCGCCATTGCCGGCCAGGTCCGGGGCCGCCGCGAACAGGGCGGTGGTGCGCTGCAGCAGCCCGGTCCGGTGGTCCGTCAGGGCGCGGGTGGTCTGCCGGTCGGCCAGCCCCACCACGAGCGGCACCAGCACCAGGCCGGCCAGTCCGGCAACCACCGCAGGCCACCAGGCCGCCGGGGCCATCAGGACCACGATGAGGACGGTGATCAGCCAACTGATGATGGCGGCCGGGACCGGGACGATCACGCGCGGCAGCGCATCGCGCAGCTCGTCCACGTCCGCCACCAGCACGGACAGCGCCCCGCCGGAACGGGTCAACCGGCCCCACTGGGCCGCCTGCGAGCCGAGGGCGTCCCACAGCCGCAGCCGGATCCGGTTCGCCCAGGCCAGCACCGCGTCATGGGTGTCCAACCGTTCGAGATAGCGGAACAGGGCGCGTCCGATGCCGAAGAACCGCACCAGGACGATCACCGAGAGCAGGTAGAGCACGGGCGGCTGGTAGGCCGCCTGGACAATCAGCCACCCGGAAAGGGCGGACAGCAGCGCCGCGGCCAGCGTGGCCGCCGTGGCCCAGGACACCCCGGCGATGAACGTCCGCTCCGTCAGCGGCAAAAGCCGGATCCAGGCACGCCAACGGCGCCAGGCTCCGCCCCCGGCCTGAGAGCCGGCGTCGGTGGCGACAGCAGGGGCAACAGGGGCAACAGGGGCAACAGGGGCAACAACGCTAGCGCCGCGGTCCACCGCCAGCGTCACGGGCGCGGCAGCGGCCAGCGGCTCCTGCGCGAGCGATGCCCCTTGCGGTCCGCGCGAAACCGCCGGCGCCTGCGGTTCGCCCGCAGCGGCACCGATGACGGTGTCCGCGAGCGCCTGCAGGTCGGGATCATGCGCGGCCACGAGCAGGATGGCCTCCACGGCACGGCCTCCCGGGAGGCGCCCGGAGCGCAGCGCGGCCAGGACGGCGCGGATCCGCTGGGCGTTCTCGGCATCGAGGTGGGCCGTCGGCTCGTCCAGGACGATCAGCCAGGCGTCGGAGTCCCCGGCGGGAGCCGCCATCAGGCGGACCAGCACGCGGGCCAGGCCGAGCCGGCGTCGTTCCCCGGGGCTGAGCTCGTCCGGATGGCGGGGTGCGAAGCCGTCGAGGCCGCAGGCGGCGAGTGCCTCGGCCACCAGGAGGCCATGGTCGCGGTCCCGGCCCACCGCGCCATCCGGCCCCGCGGACGCCGCGGCGTACAGCGCCAGCTCGGCGCCCACCGTCGGCTCGCTGAACGCGGGGTGCTGGCTGAGCCAGGCCACGCGCCGGCCGGCCAGCCCCGCGGCCGTGCCGGTGAATTCGGCCTCGCTGTCCCGCAGCACCCCGGCGAGGGCGGACAGGACCGTCGTCTTGCCCGTCCCGCTGGGCCCGCCGAGGACGGTCAGTTCACCCGGGGCCAGGTCGAGGCCCAGGTGCCCGACGACGGCCGGGAACGTCCCGCCGTCGGGGTCCCGGTAGGCGATGCCCAGACCTCGGAGGACCAGCCGGTCCTCCCTCGCGTGGGCAGATCGGTCTGCGACCGGGCCCGCACCCTGGCCGGTGGCTGCTGTGGCGACCGGTGCTGCAGCCGGCTCTCTGGCCGGCACTCCGGTCGGCACGACGGCCCTGCCGAGGATGTCCGAGAGCGAGGCCGGGACGGGACGGTCGAGGTCGGCGCGGGCGCGTCGCAGGGCCTCCACCCCGTCCTCGGAGGCGTGGTGGGCGGAGCCGATGTCCCGGAAGGGCAGGTAGACCTCGGGGGCGAGGGTGAGTACCAGCAGCCCGCTGTAGAGGTCGAGGTCCCCGTAGACCAACCGCACGCCGATGAAGACGGCGACCACGGCCACGGACAGGGTGCTGATCAGCTCGAGGGCGAAGCCGGACATGAAGGCCGTCTTGAGCGTGGTCATGGTGGTGATGCGGTAGCGGTCCGAGACTCCCGCCAACGCCTGGCGCTGTGTGCCGGCCCTGCGCAGGCCGACCAGGACGGGCAGGCCCCGCGCCAGCTCCAGCACGTGGTGGGACAGCCGGTCCAGTCCCTCGGCGGCCTGCTGGACACGATCCTCGGTGTACTGGCCGATGAGGACCATGAACACGGGGATGAGGGGGATCGTCAACACCAGCACCAGGGCCGAGACCCAGTCGTGGGTGAGGACCCACACCCCGAGCACGAGCGGCATGACCGCGGCGGTCAGCAGGGCGGGCAGGTACTGGGTGAAGTACTTGTCGAGCCCGTCCAGGCCGGAGGAGGCGAGCACGGAGTCCTCCCCTGCCCGCTCCGCCCCGTCACCGGCAGAAACCAGGCGGTGGGCGACCATCCGGTGGCGCAGTTCCTCCTTGGCGCCCAGGGCGGCACGGCGGGAGAACACCTGCTGTCCCCAGGTGGCGGCGGCCCGGGCGAGGACGCCGGCCAGCCCCAGGGCCAGGACCTGGGCGAGGGTGGTGCCGGCTGCATCCGAGAGCAGCCCGTGGGTGAGTGGGTCGTAGGACGCCGGGTCCGGTGCGAAGAGCAAGCCGAGGAGGTTGCTGCTCTCCGGAGCGGGCAGGCGCTCGGCCAGCCAGGTGATGCCGCGGGCCAGGGCCGTGGCGAGCAGGATCCAGCCGGCGGCCTTGACCCCGGCCAGCAGGGCCAGCACGGCCAGGGCCGCCCGACCGGAACGGGAGGTGGGCAGTTCGGGTCTCACACCGGTGTCACCACGTGTGACTCCGGGATGTGCGTCTCGTGCAACCGCTTCCGGAAGACCCAGTACACGAAGGCCGAATAGGCCAGGATGATCGGCACCATGATCACGGCGACCCAGGCCATGAAGTTCAGCGTGTACTCCGAGGAGGAGGCGTTCATGGCCGTGAGGTTGAAAGCCGGGTCCACGGTGGAGGGCAGCACCACGGGGAACACCGCCAGGAAGAGGCCGGCGGCGCCGGCCACGAGGGAGGCGCCCAGTGCGATGAAGGTCCAGCCCTCGCGGCGGAGCTGGGCCGCCATCAGGGCTCCCAGGGCGGCGGACAGGGCCAGGCCCAGCAGCATCCACGGGACGAGGCTGTCCTGGCGTGAGACCACCACCACGCCCCATGCGCCCATCGGCAGCAGGTAGAGGGGCAGCCAGCGGGTGAGGTGGCGATGTGCAGCCTCCCGCGGGGCGCCGTCGGTCTTCAGACCCAGGAAGGCCCAGCCCATGGCCAGCGAGAACCCGACGACGGCCAGGCCTCCGAGCACACCCTCCCAGGACAGCCAGGCGAACGCCCCGCCCACGCGGTCCCCGTTGGCGTTCAGTGGCAGGCCCGTGGTCGACACAGCGAGCATCAGGCCGATGCTGAAGGCGGCCACGGCCGAGCCGCCGGCCATGCACCAGTCCCAGCGGTCCCGCGTCCGGGCGGTCAGGGCCTTGCCACGGTACTCGATGGAGACGGCCCGGAGGATCAGGGCCAGCAGGGTCATCGTCAGCGGGATGTAGAGGCCGGCGAACAGGGCCGCGTACCAGAGCGGAAAGGCGGCGAACATGGCCCCCGCCGCGGTGACCAACCAGACCTCGTTGCCATCCCAGACCGGGCCGATGGTGTTGAGGATGACCCGTCGCTGGCTCTCATTGCGGGCCCAGCCCCGCATTAGCATGCCGACGCCGAGGTCGAAGCCGTCGAGGAAGAGGTAGCCCACCCAGAGCACGGTCACCAGGACGAACCAGAAGGTGGGAAGGAACTCGATCGATTCCATGGCGGTCTACCTCTCGGGGGTCGGGGCGGCCGGAACGGGCCGGGCAGTCGGGGCGGGCAGTGCGTTCAGTGCGCTCACAGAGGCACCGTCAGTACGCGAAGGCGAGGACATCGGAGTCAACGGGGCCGTCCTTTCCCGCGCCGCCGGCGTCGTCATCGTGTTCATCCTGCGTGAGCTCAGGCATGCCGGCCGCCACCCCGCCCTTGACGTAGCGGGTGAGCAGGACGACCTCCACGACCAGGAGCACCGCGTAGATGGTGGTGAGGAGGATGAGCGAGAACAACAACTCGCCCGCGCCCACCCCCGGAGACACGGCCGCGGCCGTGTACATCCAGACCTGGTCGACTCCGGTGAGGTCGGGGTTGGGGGCCACCACGAATGGCTGGCGTCCCATCTCGGTGAAGATCCACCCGGCCGCATTGGCGCCGAACGGGGCCAGGATGCCGAACACGGCCAATCGCATCAGCGGCTTGGAGGCCGGGACGGTGCCCTTGCGCGTCAGCCACAGCGCCAGGGCCGCCGCCAGCGCCGCGAGACCACCGAAGGTGATCATGATGCGGAAGCCCCAGTAGGTGACCTCCATGACCGGCAGATAGTCGATCTCCTGGCCGGCACGCTCGCCGTACATCGGGTCGTCCGGCAGATGGGTGCCGTAGTCCTCCTGGTACTGCGGGATGAGGGTGTTCACGCCGGCCACGTCGGTGGTGAAGTCGTTGTAGGCCAGGAAGGACAGCAGGCCGGGGACCTCGAAGACGCCGACCACATCATCGCAGTCGGTGGCCCCGTCCGAGCGGAGGTCCCCCACGGCCAGGAGGGAAAACCCCGTGCCGTCCTGGCAGGCGGCCTCCGCCGCGGCCATCTTCAGCGGCTGCTGCTGGATCACCATCTGGGCCAGGGCGTGCCCCGTGAAGGCACTGCCCAGGAAGGCCGCGAGGGCGATCCAGGCTCCCCAGCGCAGGGAGGAGTACCAGACCCGGTAGTCGGTCTCGTCGCGCGCCTTCGAGCCGGTGCTGCCGACGATCACGGTGCCGTCCGCCGCTACGGTGTCGATGCCGTCCCGCCGGCGCTTCCACAGGTGATACCAGGCGATGCCCAGCAGGAAGGACCCGGCCACGGCCAGGGCGCCGGCGATGGTGTGCGGGAACATCAGGAGCAGGGTGTTGTTGGTCAGCACCGCCCAGATGTCGTTCATCACCGGGCGGCCGTCCACCATCTCGACGCCGACGGGGTGCTGCATCCACGCGTTGGCGGCCACGATGAAGTAGGCCGAGAACACGGTCCCGATGACGGCGCACCAGATCGAGGCCAGGTGCACCCCCTTCGGCAACCGCTGCCAGCCGAAGATCCACAGCCCCAGGAACACGGACTCCAGGAAGAACGCCATGAGCGCCTCCAGCGCCAACGGAGCCCCGAACACATCCCCGACGAAGCGGGAGTACTCGGACCAGGCCATCCCGAACTGGAACTCCTGCACCAGTCCGGTGGCCACGCCCATGATGAAGTTGATGAGGAAGAGCTTCCCCCAGAACTTCGTCATCCGCAGGTAGTGCTCCCGGCCGGTGCGGTGCCACATGGTCTGCAGGGTGGCCACCACCAGGCCCAGCCCGATGGTCAGCGGAACCATCATGAAGTGATACACGGTGGTGATGCCGAACTGCCACCGGGCAATGTCCAGGGGATCCATGGGTACACCCTTCCCTCGGGGCGGAGTGGGGTCCGCACCGGTCCGGACCGAACGCCGCCTCACCAGGGCGAAGGGAGCGTCCGGCACTCGACTTCTACAGCTTGTAGAAACCAGAGTAACCCCAAGTTCTACGTCCTGTAGAATAAAGTCGAGTCCGGAAGGACACCTGTGGTGGAGATCATTGCTTTGAGGGAGGCGCCGGTGGCACTGGGAGATTTGGAACGGTCCGTGATGGACCTGCTGTGGGACCAACCGGGAGCCCATACGGCCAATGACGTGCGGGACGCCCTGGCCGCTGACCTCGCCGTCACGACCGTACTCACCGTGCTGTCGCGCCTGGAGAAGAAGGGCCTGGTCCACCGCGACGGCGGGCGCCGGCCCCATCGTTATGCCGCCGCCTCGTCCCGGGAGGACCACACCGTCGGCCTGCTCAACGAGGTACTCGGCTCCGTGCCGGACCGCGAGGCCGTCCTCGCCCGCTTCATCGGCGGCATCGGCCCGGATGAGGCAGCGGCCGTGCGGCGCCTCCTGGGATCCTGATCCACCGCGCGATCCCGGCTCAGGATCCCGACTTTGAGTCGACGTGGGGTGGGTCTGACGCCCCGACACGCACCCCACGTCGACTGAAAGCGGGAGATTCCGCCCTCTAGACTTTCCCTCGTGTCCGTCATGCTGCTCGCCGCGCTGGCCGTGATCCTGGCCTGGCCGGTCCCGGTCCTGCTCGGACGCGCGCGCTGGGTCCGCCGGGCTCCCGCCGCCGCCATGGCACTCTGGCAGTCCGTCGCCCTCGCCGGCGGCCTCTCCCTGATCGGCTTTCCCCTCCTGTGGGGGCTCACCCCCTTCGGGGACACCGTGGTCGAGGCGGCCCCCGCCTTCGTCCGGTCCCTCGTGGAGGGCTCCTGGATCCCCCTGCTGGAGCACGACCCGTGGCTGCCCACCCGCATCGCGGCCGCCACCCTCGCCCTGATGCTCTTCGCCCACCTCGTGCTGACGTTGGCCGTCACCGCCGTGAAGACCGTGGCCAACCGACGCCGCCACCGCCAGATGGTCGAACTCCTGGCAGCGCCGCCGTCCGAACGCAGCCGACTGGCGGAGGGCATCTCCGGGACCCCCACCCGGGTGCTGCCCCACGATGTGCCGCTGGCGTACTGCCTGCCCGGGCTGACCGGCTCCCTGACCGTCTTGTCCCGCGGACTGCTGGACCAATTGTCGGAACCGGAGGTGGCCGCCGTCGTGGCCCATGAACGGGCCCATCTGCGCCAACGGCACGATCTGCTCCGGCTGGCCTTCGAGGCCTGGCACCGGGCCGTGGCCTGGCTGCCCACCACGGCGATGGCTCAACGGGCCGTGGCCGGCCTCACCGAGATGATGGCGGACGACGCCGCACTGACCGTCCACGACCGCCGGGACCTGGTGCGGGCCATCGTGCTCACCGGAGAGGCCGGGGCACCGACAGCACCGGCACCGGTACCGCCGCGCACGGAGAATGTCCAGGGGGACGGATCCGTCCCCCTGACCCTTCGCCTGTACCGCCTCCTGTCCCCCGCCGACCCCCTGCCGGTGGCCGTTCGCCTCCTGGTCGTCGTGGCAGCGTTGGGCCTGGCCATCTTCCCGCTGGTGCTGTTGCTGTAGACAGGGGCTGCACCCACTGCCGCCGACGCGGCCACCGTCCGCCGGCCACCACCGGGCTTCCGGGTCGTCATTCAGGTGCCTCCCAGCCGACTCTCGGCTTTCCACCGGCCGGGGTTCGCTAGGCTGGGGCGTTGGTGGCGTCCACCGCCGCCCTGCCACCCGACCCCTTTGACCCCCACGAACGGACCAGGCCCCATAGTGCAAGGCAACGCGACATTCCGTCACTCCAATGCTTCACTCCTCTCCGTGACGGAAGTACTGGCCCCGGTCACCGTGACCAGTGCACAGCTCGACGAGGAGTTGGCCGATGTCCTGAAGGGGCTGCGGCTCCCCAAGGGTCTGCTGCCGCGCGTCGCGGGCGTCAACGCCCGCCGCAATTGGGAACACCCCGGCCACTTCCAGTTGGGTGCCGCTGAAGCCGGCCGCCAAGCCATGGCCAAGGCCGGCGTCCGGCCGGACCAGATCGGGCTCATGGTCAACACCTCCGTCACGCGTGAGACCCTCGAACCGTCCGTCGCCGTCCGCATCCACCACGAGATGGGCCTTCCCACCTCCGCCACGAACTTCGACATCACGAACGCGTGCCTGGGCTTCGTCAACGGCATCACCCTGGCGGCCTCCATGATCGACTCCGGTCAGGTCGACTATGCCGTCGTCGTGGCCGGGGAGGACTCCGTCAAGGTCCAGCAGGCCACCCTGGAGAACTTGAAGCAGGACGGCGTGGACCGCAGCAACTTCATGGAGCAGTTCGCCTCCCTGACCCTGGGCTCCGGGGCCGCCGCAGCCGTCATCGGCCGCACCGACCAGCACCCCGAGGGCCACCGGATCGTCCGCGGCATCACCCGCGCCGGCACGGACCACCATGACCTCTGCGTGGGCGACCACAAGGGCATGTTCACGGATTCCACCGCCCTGCTCAAGGACGGACTCGAGCTCGTCATGGACGCCTGGAACGACGTCCCGGCAGACTGGGGCTGGTCGGACATGGACCGCTACGTCACGCACCAGGTCTCCCGGCTCCACACCGATTCGATCACCGAGGCGACCGGCCTGGACCCGGCACGATTCCCCATCACCTTCCCCGAGCTCGGCAACGTCGGACCGGCGTCCCTGCCGATCACCCTGGCCCGGGAGGTGGACCAGTTGTCGGCCGGCGACAAGGTGCTCTGCATGGGCGTCGGTTCCGGGCTCAACACCGCCATGCTGGAGATCGCCTGGTGAGGATCCCCGCCGCCCCAGCCACCCTGCCGGCCGACTCCGCCTCCGTCCCCCTTCCCGGCTGGGACCCCGCCTGGAGCGCGCTGGTGCCGATCGCCACTGTTGACGGCCAGCGGACCCTGCACGTGCTGGACACCGGGGATGTGTTGGCCCAGGCCGGCGTGGAGCCGGACGGCACCATCCTGGCAGTGCACGGCAACCCGACCTGGTCCTACCTGTGGCGCTCCCTGGCCGCAGCGACCGTCCGCACCGCCCTGCAGGGCGAGGGCCCCGTGTGGCGCGTGGTCGCCCCGGACCAGCTGGACATGGGCTTCTCCGAGCGCCTGCCGCACGGGTCCCTCCCCCGTCCCGCCGCCGCAGCCGGCGCCCCGGACCCGGTCTTCGCGAACGACGCCGGCTACCGCACCCTGGGCGGTCGTCTAGCCGACCTCGACGCCCTCGTCACCGCCCTCGGACTCGATGTCCAGGCCCGCGCCGGCCACCCGCTGCTGACCCTGGGCCACGACTGGGGCGGCGTCGTCTCCCTCGGCTGGGCCGGCCGCCACCAGGACCTGGTGGCCGCCGCGATGACCCTGAACACCGCCGTCCACCATGACGAGTCCGAGCCGATCCCGGCCCCGCTGCAGGCGGCCCTCGCCGGCCCCCTGCTGGCCGGCTCCACCGTCCTGACCGACGCCTTCCTGCGAGTCACGACGGCACTCGGCCACCCCGGCCTGGACCGAGGCCTCAAAGCCGCCTACCACGCCCCCTATGCCTCCGCCGAGCGCCGCGGCGGGATCGGCGGCTTCGTGGCCGACATCCCCGTCGGACCGCAGCACGCCTCCTACCCGGAACTGCGCCGGGTGGCGGCCTCCGTGGCCGCCTTCACCCCACCCGCCCTGCTGCTGTGGGGCCCGAAGGACCCGGTGTTCCTGGACCGGTACCAGGCGGACCTGCTGCAGCGGCTCCCCCAGGCCGACCTGCACCGGTTCGAGACGGCCGGCCATCTGCTGGCCGAGGACGTGGACATCGCCACCCCGATCCTGCGGTGGGCCGGCCAGGTGCTCGACGGCACCGCCCGCACCCGGGTCCCGGACGGCGTGGCTGTCGCCACCACGAGTGAGGCGGCACCCGAGGCCGGCCCCGGTCCGGTGGAGGACCGCTGGAACGAGACCACCGGCCGGCCGTTGTGGTCCTACCTGGAGGACTGGCGCGACAGTCCGGCCCCGGCCCTCGTGGACATGGCCGGGGACGACCGGACACCGCTGAGCTGGAACCGCCTGTCCAGCGTCGTGGACGCCATCGCCACCGGCCTGGTGGCCCGCGGGGTCCGCCCGGGCGACCGGATCTCCCTGATGGTCACCCCCGGACGGGACCTCACCGCGGCCCTGTACGCGGCCCTGAAGATCGGCGCCGTCGTGGTGGTCGCCGACGCCGGACTGGGCGTGGCCGGTATGACCCGCGCCGTGCGGGCAGCCCGGCCGGACTGGGTCATCGGCAAGGTCCCCGGTCTGGCCGTGGCGCGGTCGCAGCGCTGGCCCGGACGCCGACTTTCCGTCTCCTCGCTGCCCGCACCCCTCGCCCGGGCCCTCGGCGTGGAGGACAGCCTCTACCGGATGGCCCGCGACCATGAGGGGGCCCGGTTCGCAGGCCCGCGGGGCACGGACGGCACCGCCCACGTGCCCGCACCCTCCGATCCGGCCGCCATCCTGTACACCTCCGGCTCCACGGGTCCGGCCAAGGGTGTCCTCTACACCCACGGCCGCCTCTCGGCACTGGCCGGACTGCTGAGGGACGTCTTCCATGTCCGGCCCGGCTCCTCCCTGTTGGCCGGGTTCGCCCCCTTCGCCCTGCTGGGACCGGCCATCGGTGCCACCTCGGTCACCCCGGACATGTCCGTGACGGAGCCCGCCACCCTCACGGCGCAGGCCGTCGCCGACGCCGCCCGTGCCGGCCAGGCCACCATCCTCTTCGCCTCCCCCGCTGCGCTGCGCAACGTCGTGGCGACCGCGGCGCAGCTCGGTCCCGAGGACCACGCCGTGCTGGGCCGCATCGACCTGGTGCTGTCCGCCGGCGCCCCGGTCCACCCCCAGCTGATGGCGCAGGTGGCCGCCCTCTTCCCCCGGGCCGAGTTCCACTCGCCCTACGGCATGACCGAGGCCCTCCTGCTGGCGGACATCGACCGGGACGCGATCATCGCGCTCGCGGCCCCGGCCGCGGGTCCCCCAGGGGACGCGATCAAGCTGGACGACGGCGTGTGCGTGGGCCACCCCGTGGGCCCCGTGCGCATCGCCATCGATCCCCTGACGGCCGACGGGAGCCCGACGGGGACGCCCCTCGAGGGTCCCGACGCCGCCGGCGTCCTGGGCGAGGTCGTCATCTCCGCGCCCCATCAGAAGGCCGGCTACGACCGGCTGTGGCTGACGGACTCCCTGAGCAGGCGGGACGACAAGGACGGGCTGGACTGGCACCGCACCCAGGACGTGGGCCACCTGGATGCCGCTGGCCGGCTCTGGATCGAGGGCCGCCTGCAGCATGTGGCCCTCACGGCCGACGGACCCGTGGCGCCCGGTGGCCCCGAGGCACGCATCGACGCCCTCGACGGCGTGTCCCGGTCGGCCGTCGTCGGTGTCGGGCCGCGGGGCACCCAGGCCGTGGTGGCCGTCGTCGAAGCCGCGGCGGCGGGCCGTGCCCGCGGGCCCCGCCCCGGGCTGGCCCCCCGCGAGCTGACGGCAGCCGTGCGGGCAGCCGCCGCCCCGGTTCCCGTGGCAGCGGTGCTCGTGACGGACCGGGTCCCCGTGGACATCCGCCACAACTCGAAGATCGACCGCACCCGGATCGCCCACTGGGCTGATCGGGTCCTGTCCGGCGGGAAGGTGGGCACCCCGTGAGTGCCGCACCCCCTCTCCGCGTGCTCGTCACCGGTGCCTCGGGTCTCCTGGGCTCCGGGGTGGCGCGCCGCCTCGTGGAGTCCGGGGCCGACGTCGTGACCCTGCAGCGCCGTCCCTCGGGGGTGGCGGGGGCCCGCGACGTCCTGGGCACGGTCACGGATGCCGCGGCCGTCGAGCGGGCCATGTCCGGCCGGGACACGGTGGTCCATGTGGCCGCCAAGGTCTCCGTCTCGGGACCCGCCCACGAGTTCGAGCAGGTCAACATCGGCGGCACGGCGACCGTCCTGGAGGCCGCCCGCCGGGCGGGTGCCCAGCGCTTCGTCCACCTCTCCTCGCCGTCGGTCGCCCATGCCGGGACGTCGATCGTGGGTGAGGGTGCCGGTCCGGCGGATCCGGACCGCGCGCGCGGCCACTACGCCCGCACCAAGGCCGCCGGGGAACTGCTGGCCCTGGCCGCCGACGGCGCGGACCTGCGGGTGCTCGTCCTGCGCCCGCACCTGATGTGGGGACCCGGGGACACCCAGCTGACCCAGCGCATCGTCGACCGTGCCCGGGCCGGCCGGATGCCGCTGCTCGGGCCGGCCGCCGCCCTGATCGACACCCTGTACTCGGAGAACGCCGTGGACGCCGTGGTGGCCGCCGTCGCCGCCGTGGACCGGGTCCATGGGGAGGCCCTCGTGGTCACCAATGGCGAGCCCCGGCCGGTGGGCGAGCTCGTCCGGGGCCTGGCCACCGCCGGAGGCGCCCCCGAGCCTCGGCTGCGGATTCCCGGAGGCCTCGCTCGCGGCGCCGGTGCCGTCATCGAACGGGTCTGGGACGCGGCCGATCTCGGCCGCGACGGGGACGAGCCCCCGCTGACGCGGTTCCTGGCCGAACAGCTCTCCACGGCGCACTGGTTCGACCAGCGGCGCACCCGCACACAGCTGGACTGGGTGCCGGCCGTGTCCATTGACCGCGGCCTGGAGCTGCTGGCCGCGCACTACCGTCGAGGGTGAGTTCTAACGCCGCACGGCGCTGAGGTGGCACTCGGGATAGGCGTGGTTCTGGTCAGGGCAGACGATGACCCGCCATGTCTCGGCGAACCCGGCCTCGTCCAGTGCCTGGGCCAACGTCGAGGGGTTCCATCGCCAGGCCCGGGCCACCGCATGCGGGAACTCCTCCACGTCCTGCCCGGACTCCAGCAGTCCGTGGAACACCAGGAGCACCTGGCAGCCGGGCTCCGTGTGCGCGGCCCAGGACTGCAGGACCGCGGGAACCTGGTCGGGCGGGACGTGGATCAGGCTGAACCGGGCCAGGATCCCGCTGACAGGACCGGTGGCGCGCACCACCGGGTCTGCGGCGGGAAAGCGGGCGTCGCCGGCGATCCAGGTGCGCTGAGGATAGCGCTTGCGCGCGATCTCCAGCATCCGGGCCGAGGGATCCACGCCGATGGTGGTGAAGCCGCGGAATGCCAGTTCCACGGTGACGTGGCCGGTGCCGCACCCCAGGTCCAGGATGGTCCCGCCTCGGGGCAGCGCGTCGGCGAAGGCATCCACGGAGTGCCGGTCCAACGGCCGCTGCCACGGGCCCGGGAAGGTCCGGTCGTACAGTTCCGCCAGGGCGTCGTAGCCGGGTTGGCCGGGCCAGGGCTCCATCGTCACCTCAGGTGTCGATACGGTCGAGGTCGAGGGCGCCGGCACCGGAGATGATGAAGTCCTTGCGCGGTGCCACGTTGGAGCCCATCAACAGGTCGAAGACGTGTTCTGCCCGTTGCAACGCCTCCTCCGCCTCGGGGATGGTCACCCGGCGAAGCATCCGCACGCGCGGGTCCATGGTGGTGTCCGCCAGCTGGTCCGCGTCCATCTCCCCCAGGCCCTTGTACCGCTGGATCGGTTCCTTGTAGTTCTTGCCGTCCTTCTCGAGACGGGCCAGCAGGCCGTGCAGCTCCTTCTCCGAGTAGGTGTAGACCACCTCGTTGGCCTTGCTGCCGGAGTGGATGACCTCCACCCGGTGCAGGGGCGGCACTGCGGCGAACACGCGGCCCTGTTCGACCATGGGGCGCATATAGCGAAAGAACAGGGTGAGCAGCAGGGTGCGGATGTGAGCGCCGTCCACGTCCGCATCGGTCATCAGGATGACCTTGCCGTACCGCGCGGAGGACAGGTCGAAGCTGCGACCGGCACCACCGCCGACCACCTGGATCAGGGCGGCGCACTCGGCGTTCGAGAGCATGTCCCCCACGGAGGCCTTCTGCACGTTGAGGATCTTGCCGCGGATCGGGAACAGAGCCTGGAAATCCGAGGAGCGGGCCAGCTTGGCCGTGCCGAGGGCGGAGTCGCCCTCCACGATGAACAGCTCCGAGGACGCCACGTCCGTGGTCCGGCAATCGGCCAGCTTGGCCGGCATGGTGGAGGTCTCCAGGGCGTTCTTGCGCCGCTGGTTCTCCTTGTGAGTCCGGGCGGAGATGCGGGACTTCATCTCCGAGACGACCTTCTCCAACAGCACCGAGACCTGGTTCTTCTCGTGCTTCTTCGTCGACTTCAAGATCGCGCCGAGCTGCTGTTCGACCACCTTGGCCACGATCTGGCGCACAGCCGGGGTGCCGAGGACCGCCTTGGTCTGTCCCTCGAACTGCGGTTCGGCCAGGCGGACGGTCAGCACCGCCGTCATCCCGGCCAGCACGTCGTCCTTCTCGATCTTGTCGTTGCCGGCCTTGAGCTTGCGGGCATTGGCCTCCACCACCTTGCGGACGGTCTTCAGCAGCGCCTGCTCGAAGCCCGACTGGTGGGTGCCGCCCTTGGGAGTGGAGATGATGTTGACGAACGAGCGCAGGTGGGTGTCGTAGCCGACGTCCCAGCGCAGGGCGATGTCCACCTCGCACTGGCGCTCCACATCCTGCATGGCCGACCGGCCGTCCTCGCCCAGCACGGGGACGCGCTCGGAGAACGTGCCAGTACCCTGCAGCCGCCACACATCCGTGATGGGACTGACGGAGGAGAGGTGGTCCACGAACTCGGAGATGCCGCCGTCGTAGTGGAAGACCTCCTCATGGGGTCCCATCTCCCCCGGGGTGCCCGGCATCCGTCGCTCGTCCCGCAGCGTGATCTTCAGCCCGGGGATGAGATACGCGGTCTGCCGGGCCCGCTGCTGCAGGTCCTCATAGGAGAACTTCGCGTCCGGGGTGAAGATCTGTTCATCCGCCCAGTACCGCACCTTGGTGCCGGTCTGCCCACGCTTGGCCTTGCCCACGATCTCCATGGGCGAGTGGTCGGCCGAGGGGGTGAACGGCGCATCCGGCCGGGCGGTGGCCCCGGTGTCCACGAACTGACCTGGCTCGCCCCGGTGGAAGGAGAGCTGGTGGATCTTGCCGCCGCGGAACACCTGGACGTCCAGGCGGGAGGAGAGGGCGTTGACCACGGAGGCGCCCACCCCGTGCAGCCCCCCCGAGGCACCATAGGAGCCACCCCCGAACTTGCCGCCGGCGTGCAGCTTGGTGAAGACCACCTCGACGCCGGACAGGCCGGTCCGCGGCTCGATGTCCACCGGGATGCCTCGGCCGTTGTCCTCGACCTCGACAGACCCGCCCGCGTGCAGGGTCACCGCGATGGACTGGCCGTAGCCCCCCAGCGCCTCATCGACCGAGTTGTCGATGATCTCCCAGAGGCAGTGCATCAGACCGCGGGAGTCCGTGGAGCCGATGTACATGCCGGGCCTCTTGCGGACGGCCTCGAGGCCTTCCAGCACGGAGAGGTGCCGGGCGTTGTACTCACTGCTGCGGGACATGCGTTTCCCTTACTTCCCTGATGACTGCTGGCGCCCCTCGCCGGTTCACGAAGGGGTAGATGATCGTCCTTCAGGTTATCGGCACGGGGCGCCGTTCGGCGGGAACCCGGCGGGGACCGCGCCACATCGGCTGGACTCAAGCCCTGACGGGGTCCCGGCGGGCGCCGACGACAGCGGCACCTCGGGCTCGGGAGACGCAGCGCAGGTGCGGGCGGAGTACCACCGGGTACGCAATCAGCGAAAACCGGCCCTCCCCGCTCGCGCCTGCGGCCAAAAGTGCGAGGATGATGGTTCCGTAGGTGTACGCAGTACCCTTCAAGTACCGATCCCCCCGGTCCCTGCGGACCGGCCCGAGGGGAATAGGGGCACCACATGAGGAGGCCAACATGACCACCACCGCCACGACGATTGAACCGCCGGTCCTGACCGGTGCCGACCGTTGCGACCGTTGCGGAGCCCAGGCCTACGTCCGCGCTGTCCTGCACAGCGGCGGCGAACTGCTGTTCTGCGGGCACCACGCCCGCGCAGTGGAAGAGACCCTCCGCCCGCAGACCACCCTGTGGCAGGACGAGACGAACAAGCTGCACGAGAAGCAGCCCGTGGACGCAGACTGAGGCTCTTCCCCCTCGGATCGCCACGCGCCCGGCACCGCCTCAGACCCGGCACTGACGCAGCCGATCCACGAGGTTCCGGAGCAACGGCATCCGTGATCGACGAAGGCCCGGCACCTGATGGTGCCGGGCCTTCGTGCTGCGGTGGAGTGTCCCGTGGCCGCCGCTCCTCACCTTCTGGTCCGGAGCGGCCGGTTCGGGACGGTCAGGCTCAGTCCAGGTAGTCGCGCAGCACCTGGGAGCGCGAGGGGTGGCGCAGCTTCGACATGGTCTTGGACTCTATCTGGCGGATACGCTCGCGGGTGACCCCGTAGACCTTGCCGATCTCATCCAGCGTCTTCGGCTGTCCGTCCGTCAGGCCGTAGCGCATGGCCACCACACCCGCTTCGCGCTCGGCGAGGGTGTCCAGGACCGAGTGCAGCTGCTCCTGCAGGAGCGTGAAGCTCACAGCATCCGCGGGCACCACGGCCTCAGAGTCCTCGATCAGGTCGCCGAACTCGGAGTCGCCGTCCTCACCCAGGGGGGTGTGCAGGGAGATGGGCTCGCGGCCGTACTTCTGGACCTCGACGACCTTCTCCGGGGTCATGTCCAGTTCCTTGGCCAGTTCCTCCGGGGTGGGCTCCCGGCCCAGGTCCTGGAGCATCTGACGCTGCACGCGGGCGAGCTTGTTGATGACCTCGACCATGTGGACCGGGATGCGGATGGTGCGGGCCTGGTCCGCCATGGCACGGGTGATGGCCTGACGGATCCACCACGTGGCGTAGGTGGAGAACTTGAAGCCCTTGGTGTAGTCGAACTTCTCCACGGCGCGGATCAGGCCGAGGTTGCCCTCCTGGATGAGGTCCAGGAACAGCATGCCGCGTCCGGTGTAGCGCTTCGCCAGGGAGACGACCAGGCGCAGGTTGGCCTCCAGCAGGTGGTTCTTCGCGCGACGACCGTCGGCGATGACCAGTTCCATGTCCCGCCGGAACCGCGCCTCCGTGGGGGGCTCGTCCTTCATCTTGTGTTCGGCGTACAGACCGGCCTCGATACGCAGGGCCAGATCGACTTCCTGTTCCGCGTTGAGCAGAGCGACCTTGCCGATCTGCTTGAGGTAGTCCTTGACCGGATCAGCCGTGGCGCCGGCGGACACGACCTGCTGGACCGGGGCGTCGTCCTCCGCATCGGAGACGACGAATCCACCGCGGGTCCTCGTCTCCTCGGCCTCGGCCGAGGCCGCCGGCGTCTCCGTGGCCTCATCGGTCTCAGCCTCGGAGTCGGTGGCGTCCACGGTCTCCTCGGAGGGCTTCGCGGCCGCAGCCTTGGCCCGTCCGGACTTCGCGGCGGCCTTGGCCGCCGTGGTCTTCGTGGCACTCGACTTCGGGGCGGACGTCCGGGCGGTGGCCTTGGCCGCCCCCTGGTCCTCCGCAACGGCGTCCTCGACGGCCGTGCTGCCCTGCGTCTCGGTCTTCTTGGAAGAAGTAGTCACTCAATACCTTTCGTACGGGCATCCCGGAGGGCCCCTAACGGTCAACACCACTATGACCCTGTCAAATCCGCTGGAACTGCACCCGGAGGCCCCGGGATGACGATCCCGTTCTTCCGGACCCGCGGACGCAGGGTCTTCATGTGGTCAACGACCCCCATGGCACTTTTGTTCCCGTCCCTCTCCGATGGTCCCGGATCCCGAGGTGTTGTCGGGGAATCGGCGGGTGGAGGGATGTCAACAGGAGCCGGGGTCGGCCCCGCCGATTATGCCACGGCCAGCACCGGGCCGACGCATCAGCGGCTCCCGCGCGCCGCCCCAGACCGTTCGAGCGGCCCCGCGTACGGGGTATCAGCCCGTCCTGCGGGCCGTGGCCGACCAGGCGGTCTCCCGCCGGGCGGCCCAGCCGGACAGCATCCCCCGGTCCACGATCTCCCCCAGCAGTTGGCCCAGCGGATAGTCCGGGTCCTCGTGCCGGCATTCGAGCAGGATCCTGCCGGCGGCCGAACCACGGCCCCGCGCCCATTCCACCCAGGCCGCCAGACACCGCAGTGCCGACGCCACCGGGCCGGCGGCCTCCGGCAGCAGCCCCGAGCAGGCGTTCTGGAGGTGGGCGACGCGCTCCCAGTCCGGCGCCCGCCGGCTGGCTGCGAGGATGACGGAGGAATAGAGCACCCCGTTGACCTCGCGAGGCTCGGCCCCGAAGGCCAACGACGCCTCCGCCGGCAGGGTGCCGATCCAGGCGGCACCGGACAGGGCGCGTTCCAGGGTGAAGCATGCGGCGGCGAGGAGACAGTCTCGCCGCTCGACCAGGAGCAGACCTGCCATGAGGGCGGCCCGCTCGGTCGGCTGGTCCGGGAGTTCCTCGCCCGCCAGGACCCGTTCCCAGGCCTCGAGCCAGGACACCAGCTCGTCGGGGCCGTCGGCCTCGTCCTCGGCGCCGAGCCAGCCGCTGCTCTCCACGATGTTCCGCAGTGCCCAGGTGAGCTCCTCGGAGAAGTCCTCCGCGGCGGGCGGCAGCCCACTGCCCACCGGCTCCGCTTCCACCACGGATCCCTCCACGATCAGGGAGGTGTTGACGACGCTGGTCTCGGCCCAGGACGCCAGGGAGCCATGGCCGGAGCACGATCCGGGGTCGGGACAGTCCACGTGCCAGAGGCGGCCCCCGGCCATCAGCCAGAGCTCCATCAGGGGCAGCCCGACCTCACTGAGTTCGCGTTCCAGTGCGGCGGCGAGCAGGCGATCCGACTCGCTGGTCGGATCCTCGGCACGGCCGGATCCGTTCCCACGGTCGCCGTCACGCCCGCTCCCACGGCTGCTCGCTCCCCCGCCCTCGCTCGCCGCACCCTCGTCGACCTCCCGGTCGGCCTCATCCCGGAAGAGCACGGCCACGCAGCCGTTCGCCCGCAGGTCACGGGCCAGATGGCCGGCGAACTGGCGGGCGTAGGCAGTGTGGTCCGCCCAGGTCCTCACCGTGCCGGGGTCCCAGTCACACCGCAGGACGGCGCCGAGGCTGCGGCCGGTCATGCTGATGGCCGCCAGGCTGTGGCGGGGCGGAAAACCCAGGGTGTGCTGGATGTAGCTGACCAGATCGGCCACTCCGGCGGCCTTGACCGGGGCGGGGATCGAGGCGGGCAGGCCGGGACGGACGCGATCGTCGGGGAGGTCTGTGTGCATGGCCTCCACGCTTCCGTCTGCCTGCCGGACACGGAACCGCCCACACCCCCGACTGTGGGGCTGTGGGCGGTCTCGGCCGGCTGTGGAGTAGCGGTCTAGTCCCGGGGGCGACTGTCCGGCGCCTCCGCCGGACCGTCCTCGGAACCGTCCGGGGCGGCAGGATCCTCCGAGCCATCGGGGCCCGCCTCGGCGCCCCCGTCCTCGGGACGCTCGCCCCCGCCGGCGTCCAGCGCATGGCGTGGCTGGCTCTGCAGGTACTCCTCGACGGCCGCGCCCAGCTCCTCGGCATCGGGGACCTGCTCGTCCGGACCCACCAACAGGGAGCGGCCGGCCCCCGGCGAGTTCTGGTCGAAGTTCTTCTCCAGGCCCTCCACCATGGCGGTGACCTCACGGGAGGAGCCGGTCTGGCGGTCGAGCTCGCGGTCCACCTCGCGGCCCCGTTCGCGCAACTCCTCGGTGGGCAGCATGAGACCCAGGGCGGCCCCCACGTACTCCAGCGCGGCGACGGCGGCCTGCGGGTAGGCGGCATCGTTGAGGTAGTGCGGGACGTGGAGGGTGTAGCCGGTGGTTCCGCGGTTGTTCTCGTCCAGCCGCAGCTCCAGCAGCTGACCGACGCCGGACACCATGCGTGCCTGGGGGCTCCATGTGGACAGGCCCGCCACCAACTCGTCACGATTCCCGTGAGCCGTCACGCCGAGGGGCCGGGTATGCGGAACGGGCATGGGCACGGCATCGATCAGGGCGACGAGCTTGACGTCCAGCTTCTCCACCAGGAACAGCACCGAGGAGACGAAACGCTCCCACTGGTAGTCCGGTTCAGGCCCGGAGAGCAGCAGGAACGGCCGCCCCAGGGCGTCGGAGACCAGGTGCAGTTGCAGCCGAGGGGTCTGGTAATCGCGGAAGCGCTCGCCGTCAAAGGTGATCTGTGGACGGCGTGAGCGGTAGTCGACCAGCTGGTCCGCGTCGAAGCTGGCCAGCAGCTTGTGGTCCAACGAGTCGAAGACGGTGTCCCGTACCTGCTCGGAGAGGTGACCGGCGTCCATGTGCCCGCCGAAGACGGCCAGCATGCCCAGGCCGCGCAGCGCTGTGGCACCGTCGAAGCCACCGGCCAACAGGTCGCGGCCGGCTGGCTCGAGCGAAAACAGCGTGGTGGGATCCTGCATGGTGCGTCCTTCCGGTGCCTCGGGTCAGGGGGCGGTACATCGGGCCGGACCGGCCAGCTGCTCCGGCCCCTGGTGGTGATACCAACGTACTGTGGCCTGCGCGTATTCCGTGGCTAGGATCGAGGCAGACCGGAACCACCGCCCATGCTCATTGCCATCGAGGGGAATCACCCACGTGATCAACGATTTCAGCCCTGTCCTCACCGCCATCGGACCCAAGCTGTCCCAGAACAGCAAGCATGCCGCCTCGGCCCTGGTCGTCGGCGTCTGCTCCACCGACAACGGGCCGGTGCTGTTGCCGAACCCGCTTCCCGACGCCGGCGCGCGCGCCCTGGCGGATTCGCTGGAGGCGCTCGGCGTCACGGGTGCCGCCGACGAGGTCGTGCGGATCCCGGGGCTGGACCCGCTGCCGTTCCCCCTGCTGGTGCTGACCGGCGTCGGCCGGATCACCGGAGAGCCGGGTGCGGGGGTGTCCACCGAGGCGGTGCGCCGAGCCTCCGGGGCCGCCGTCCGCCAACTCTCGGGCACCCCCTCCGTGGCCCTGGGCCTCCCGGCCGAGACCCCCGAGCTGCTGGGCGCGGTCGCCGAGGGAGCCGCCCTGGCCGCTTACTCGTTCACCGCCTTCCGCTCGGCCGAGGCCCGGGCGAAGGGGAAGAACCCGGTGGAGCGCGCCGCCGTCGTGACGTCGCTGAAGCCGAAGGTGACCGGACCGGTGCTGCAGCGCGCCGCCGTCGTGGCCCGCGCGGTCCGTGCGACCCGCGACCTGGTCAACACGCCCCCGTCCCACCTGTTCCCGGCGTCCTTCGCCGAGGAGGTCACCGAGGCCGTGCGGCGGCTGCCGGTCAAGGTCACGGTGTGGGATGAGAAGAAGCTGGAGAAGGACGGGTTCGGCGGCATCCTCAACGTCGGCAAGGGTTCCACGCGGCCTCCGCGGCTGGTCAAGCTCGAGTACACGCCGTCGGCGGCCGGCCGGAACTCCCCGCACATCGCTTTCGTCGGCAAGGGCATCACCTTCGATTCCGGCGGCCTGTCCCTGAAGCCGCCGACGTCGATGACCACGATGAAGTCGGACATGGCCGGCGCAGCGACCGTCGCGTCCGTGGTCGCGGCGGCGGCCGAACTCGAGCTGCCCGTCAAGGTCACCGGTTGGCTGTGCATGGCCGAGAACATGCCCTCCGCCACCGCCCAGCGCCCCTCCGACGTCATCACGATGTACGGCGGCAAGACCGTCGAGGTCATGAACACCGACGCCGAGGGACGCCTGGTGATGGCCGACGGGCTGGTGGCCGCGACCGATGAGACGCCGGACGCGGTGATCGACATCGCGACCCTCACCGGCGCGCAGATGATCGCCCTCGGCAACCGCACCACCGGCGTGATGGGCTCGGAGGGCCTGCGCAGCGAACTCGTGGCCGCCGCCGACGCCAGCGGGGAGACCGCCTGGGCCATGCCGATCCCCGAGGACCAGCGGGCGTCGCTGGACTCCAGGGTGGCGGACCTGTCCAATGTGGGCGACCGCTTCGGCGGAATGATGACGGCCGCGGCCTTCCTGCGGGAGTTCGTCGACGCCGGCCGCACCCCCGAGGCAGCCCAGGCCGAGCCCACACCCTGGGCCCACCTGGACATCGCCGGCCCGTCCTTCAACGATTCCGGTGCCTACGGCTACACGCCCAAGGACGCCACCGGCGTCATGGTCCGGACCTTGGTGGCCTACCTCGAACGACGTGCCGGTCTGCCGCGCGGGAAGTAGAAGGCAGTGGTCCCGTGCGGCTAAGGTAAAACCGAGGCATCACAGCTACGATCCCGACGGGATCATCACCCCAACCCCGAAGGGTGCCGGAGACTCTGGCACCTGATTGTGAGGAGCACCATCGTGGCCGAAGAGGCAACCGCCCAGGAATTCGACGTACTCATCCTCGGCGGTGGCTCCGCCGGCTACGCCGCCGCACTGCGGTCCGTCCAGTACGGGATGACCGTGGGGCTGATCGAGAAGGCCAAGCTGGGCGGCACCTGCCTGCACTGGGGCTGCATCCCGACGAAGGCGTACCTGCATGCCGCCGAGCTGGCCGACGACGCCCGCAACTCCGCCAAGTACGGCGTCCACACGACCCTCGACTCCGTTGACATGGCCGGGGTGAAGTCCTACAAGGACGGCATCGTCGCCGGCAAGTACAAGGGCCTCACCGGGCTGCTGAAGATGCGCAAGGTCCAGGTCATCGAGGGCGAGGGCAAGCTCGTCTCCCAGAACCAGATCGAGGTCGGAGGGACCCGCTACACCGGCAAGAACATCATCCTGGCGTCCGGCTCCGAGGCCAAGACCTTCGGCTTGCCCATCGGCGGCAAGATCATGACCTCCACCGAGGCCCTGGAGCTCGACTACACCCCGAAGTCCGCCATCATCCTCGGGGGCGGCGTCATCGGTTCCGAATTCGCCTCCGCCTGGAACTCGTTCGGCGTGGACGTCACCATCGTCGAGGGCCTGGACCACCTCGTCCCGAACGAGGATCCGGAGATCATCAAGATCCTGGAGCGCGAGTTCAAGAAGAAGGGCATCAAGTCCAACCTGGGCACCTTCTTCGAGAAGGTCGAGGAGACCGGCGACGGCGTCAAGGTCACCCTGGCCGACGGCAAGGAATTCACCGCCGAGGTCTGCCTCGTCGCCGTGGGCCGCGGCCCAGTCACCCAGGGACTGGGTTATGAGGAACAGGGCATCCCGCTGGACCGGGGCTTCGTCATCACCAATGAGCGCCTGCACACCGGGGTGGGCAACATCTACGCCATCGGTGACATCGTCCCGGGCGTCCAGTTGGCACACCGCGGCTACCAGCAGGGTCACTTCGTGGCCGAGGAGATCGCCGGCAACAACCCGATCATCGTCGAGGACGTGAACATCCCCAAGGTGACCTTCACCGAGCCGGAGATCATGTCCGTCGGCTACTCCGAGTCCAAGGCCAAGGAGAAGTTCGGTGAGTCCAACGTGGAGACCACCACCTACAACCTGGCCGGCAACGGCAAGTCCTCCATCCTGGGCACCGGGGGCATCATCAAGATGGTCCGCCAGAAGAACGGGCCGATCGTCGGCGTCCACGGCATCGGAAAGCGCATCAGCGAACAGATCGGTGAATCCCAGTTGATCGTCAACTGGGAGGCCTACCCGGAGGACGTGGCCGCCTTCGTCCACGCACACCCGACCCAGAACGAGTCCCTCGGCGAAGCCGCGATGGCCTTGAACGGCCACCCGCTGCACGGCTGACAGCACCGAAGAACAGCAACCGGCCGGTCCCGCCACGGGGCCGGCCACCAACCATCGTCACGCCGGCGGGCAGCCGGCACGCACTTGAGGAGAAACGGGACGACATGTCTGAAACCGTGAACCTGCCGGCCCTTGGTGAATCCGTCACCGAAGGCACCGTCACTCGCTGGCTGAAGGAGGTCGGCGACGAGGTCGCCGTCGACGAGCCCTTGGTGGAAGTCTCCACCGACAAGGTGGACACCGAGATCCCGTCCCCCGTGGCCGGCATTCTCGAGGAGATCCTCGTCCAGGAGGACGAGACCGTGGAGGTCGACGCCCCGCTGGCACGCATCGGCTCGGGCTCCGGCGCCGGTTCATCCGACGACGCCCCGGCGGCCGCAGAGGCCGACGCCGAGGAGTCCTCCGAGGCGCCCGCAGAGGAACCCGCCGAGGCCCCGGCCAACGATGAGGCCGGGGACAGCAGCACTGAGGGACAGGAACTGTCCTCCGAGCAGGTCGCCGCCGAGGACGCCGAGGAACAGGGCTCGGGCGAGTCGACCGAGGTCACCCTGCCCGCCCTGGGCGAGTCCGTCACCGAGGGCACCGTCACGCGCTGGCTGAAGGAGATCGGCGACGACGTCGAGGTCGACGAGCCCCTGCTGGAGGTCTCCACCGACAAGGTGGACACCGAGATTCCCTCCCCCGTGGCCGGCAAGCTGCAGGAGATCAAGGTCCAGGAAGACGAGACCGTCGAGGTCGGCGCCGTCCTGGCCCTCGTCGGCTCCGGTTCCGGCGGCGGCTCAGCCGCCGAGGACAAGCCGGCGGAACCCGCAGAGGAGCAGGCCGACACGTCGGAAGAGAAGACCGAGGCTCAGTCCGAGGACATCTCTGAGGAAACGTCCGAGAAGGAGAGCGCAGACCAGGCACAGCAGCAGGCCGAGTCCGCTCCGGCCCCTGAGCAGAAGCAGGAGCAGGAGCAGGCAGCACCCTCCGCTCCCGCTTCCACGCCCGCCCCCTCCGCCCCGGCCTCGGCCCCGGGTGAGGGGTATGTGACGCCGCTCGTGCGCCGGTTGGCCCAGCAGAACGACGTCGACCTGTCCACCGTGGTAGGCACCGGTGTCGGTGGCCGTATCCGCAAGCAGGATGTCCTGGTGGCCGCGGAGGCGGCCAAGGCCAAGCAGACCGGCTCCGCTCCGGCCCCGGCCGCCCAGCCAACCCCTTCCGCGGCAGCCTCGGCTCCGGCCCCCGCTGCCGCCAGCACCGTGGACCCGGCCAAGCGCGGCACCACCGAGAAGGCCCCGCGCATCCGGCAGACCATCGCCAAGCGCATGCGGGAATCTCTGGACGTCTCGGCGCAGCTGACGCAGGTCCACGAGATCGACATGACCCGCATCGTCGCCCTGCGCGGCAAGGCCAAGGTCGGTTTCCAGCAGAAGAACGGCGTGAAGCTCACCTACCTGCCCTTCATCACCCAGGCCACGGCCGAGGCACTGAAGCAGCACCCGAAGCTGAATGCCGAGTTCAACGTGGAGACCTCGGAGATCACGTACCACGACTCCGAGGACATCGCGATCGCTGTGGACACGGACAAGGGCCTGTTCGTCCCCGTGATCAAGGACACCGGCTCGCTAAACCTGTCCGGGATCGCCGGGAAGATCGCCGATCTGGCCGATCGGACCCGGAACAACAAGATCTCCCCGGACGAGCTCAGTGGCGGGACCTTCTCCATCACCAACTTCGGCTCGGTGGGGGCGCTGTTCGACACCCCGATCATCAACCAGCCCAACGTGGCGATCCTGGGTGTGGGCACCATCGTCAAGCGGCCCATGGTCATCACCGATCCGGATGGCAACGACACCATCTCCATCCGCCACATGATGTACCTGAGCCTGACGTACGACCACCGCCTGGTGGACGGTGCCGACGCCGGACGCTTCCTGCAGACCGTCAAGGCCCGTCTCGAAGCAGGCGAGTTCGCCCACGAGCTGGGGCTCTAGCCTGTGGAGGTCGTGACCGCTCTCTTCGTCGCCATCCACATCATCTCCGCCGCCGCGATCGTCGGCGGGTGGCTGGCCCACTTCAAGAACCCCACCATCACGAAGTCGCAGTGGTGGGGATCCTGGGGCATGATCGTCTCCGGTCTGTTGCTGGCCGGACTGGCCGAGATGGGTGACGGACCGGTGAACCACGCCAAGATCGGCGTCAAGCTGGCCGTCGGCCTGGCGGTCTTCATCACGGCTCTGCTGGGCCGGCGCAAGGAGAACCAGGGCGAGCCGGTGCCGACCGGACTGGCCCACGCCACGGGCGGCCTCGGATTGATCAACATCCTGATCGCCGTGCTGTGGCAGGACTTCTCCTGACCCACGCCACACACCGCTGACGGCGGCTGACCGGTTCTCCGGTCGGCCGCCGTCTCTGTCTCTGCAGGTCCGGCAGCCTCGGCGCCCGGGCGTTCGGCGGTCAGGGAAGGATCTCACGCACCCTCCAGCCCGCCGTGGTCCGTTGCAGGTGGACGGTGAACCGCTCCACCGTGGACGTGCGGGATTCCGCCACGGTGTCCCCGCTGGACGTCACCGTGCGATAGGGACTGATGGTCAGCTCGACGGGGACAGTGGCCGTCGAGGCATCGGCCTGCTCGATCGCACCGGAGACGGTGGTCTCCAGGCGTAAGCCCTCGAAGCGCAGGCCCTGCGACTCCAACTGCTCCTGCAGGCCGACATCCTCAGCGAAGGCCGGTGAATCCGGAAGGCTGTACACCGCCACGTGCCGGCGATCCAGGGACGTGAGCGCCTCGGTGCGGGCCTGCCCCAGGGCCTCCGCTGCATCGGCGACGTGTTCCATCCCGAGTCCGGTCGTCGCTTCCGGTTCCGGGGAACCGGCCTCGGTCTCCGCCCCGGCCTCCGCCCTGGTCTCCGCCTCGGTCTCCGCCTCGGTCTCCGCGCCGGCCTCCGCCCTGGTCTCCGAGGGAGTCGCGGTGCCGGCGGCGGTGGAGCCGGCCCGGGCTGACGGGTCGGGCCCCGGGACCGCCTCGGAGGCAGCCAGGTACAGGCCCGCCGTCACCGCCACGACGAGGGCGGTGGCCGCTCCCCCGCCCAGCACCCAGCCACGCCGGCCCCACCGTCCGTGTCGCTCACCCTGTCCGCGCGGCCCGCGCCGAGCACGCCGCCCCTGACTTCGGCGCCCGCTGCCGGCTGACCCGGCCTCCCGTCGCCGGGTGGGCAGCTCCATCGCCACGTCCGGTCCCGCCGCAGGGTACAGGTCCACGGGGACCGGGGTGGTCCATCGGTAGCAGGCCATCGCGAAGCGTTCGGCGGTGGGGCGCCGACTAGGGTCCTCCTCCAGGCCGGCCTCGAGGAGCTCGACCACGTCCAGGGGGATGTCCGGCACGATCAGGGGCAGAGGAGCCCGGGAGGACGTGGGGGCCGGCGCGCGTCCGGTGAGCGCGAACCACCCCACGGCGGCCAGTGAGTAGACGTCGGCCGCGGGGTTCAGCCCAGGGCTGTCTCCGCCCGGACGTCCAGCAAGCCCGTCCCGGTCGAGTTCGGGGGCGCCGAACCCCGGCGTCCCCAGACGGCGGCCCGGACCACCCAAGAGCCGGGAGGAGCCCAGGTCGGAGACGGCTGGCCGGCCCATGACCGTGAAGAGGATGTTGCCCGGTGACACGTCACCGTGGACCACGCCGTGCTCGTGGAGAGCCTGCAGTGCCTGGGCGACCGGCACCAGCACGGTGACGACCTGGCCCAGGGGCAGGGGCCCGGCCGCCCGGACGAGGGTGCCCAGCGAACCGCCGGGGTGATACTCACTGAGCAGGCCCGGGCCACGGTCCGTGGCCACCACGCCCAGGGGACGCACCACGTGGTCATGGTGCAGCTCGCCCACGGCCGTCATCTCGATGTCCAGCAGTTCAGCCGCCGCCTCAACCCGGTGGTCCGGGATCTTCAACGCCGCCTCGGCCCCTTCTTCGTCGGCCACCAGCCAGACGGTGGAGCTGCCTCCACGCCCCAGTTCACGCCGGACCTCCCAACCGGGCACCTGCGGCCACGGTGTCGACGGCTCCATCGGGTCTCCTTCCGGTCAGCGCACGTCCTGCTCTGTTCAGCTCTGTGCAGCTCTGTCGTCCATCCTGCCGGTCCCCCGTCACCTCTGCAGCCGTTATCCACAGCCAGCGGGGCCGGGGCTAGAGTGGTGGCATGCCCGTGTCGACCATGCCACCGTTCCGCGTCCTGGGACTCTCCCCGGACACCGTCGACTATCTCTCGGCGTGGGACCTCCAGCAGCAGCTGCACGCCGAGGTGGTCGCCGGATCCTCGAGTGGCTCCGTCCTGTTCCTGGAGCACACCGCCGTCTACACCGCCGGCAAGCGCACCGAGCCCCATGACCTCCCTGACGACGGCTCACCGGTGGTGAACGTGGACCGCGGCGGCAAACTGACCTGGCACGGCCCGGGGCAATTGGTCTGCTATCCGGTGGTGCGCCTGGCCGACCCGGCCGCGGTCAAGGACTACGTCTGGTTCCTCGAGGAGGCCATCATCCGTACCCTGGCCGACCATGGCCTGACGGGTGAGCGGGTCGACGGCCGCTCCGGCGTGTGGATCCTCGGCGATACCGACGGGGACGGCGGGCCCAGGCCGGACCGCAAGATCGCCGCCGTCGGCCTACGGGTCAACCACGGCGTCTCCATGCACGGGTTCGCACTGAACTGCAGCAACTCCCTGGAGCCCTATGAGCACATCATCGCGTGTGGCATCTCCGATGCCGGCTCCACCACCATCTCGGCCGAGACCGGCCGGGCCATCACCCCGGCGGACGTGCTGGAGACGGTCCAGGGGCACTTTGCCGCGCTGGCACCCGGCCACATCGCCCCGGTGCCCCTAGACGTGCCGGCCAGAACCGCGGACGGCAACACCACGACGAAAACCCTTGTGGAAGGATCACCTCTGTGAGCGCATCCCCCGACGGCCGCCGCCTCCTGCGCGTGGAAGCACGCAACGCCGAAGTCCCCGTGGAACGCAAGCCGGATTGGATCAAGGCCAAGGTCGAGATCGGCCCCGAGTACATCGACCTGAAGAACAAGGTGAAGTCCTCCGGGCTGCACACCGTGTGCGAGGAGGCCGGCTGCCCCAACATCTTCGAATGCTGGGAGGACCGCGAGGCGACGTTCCTGATCGGCGGTGACACCTGCACCCGGCGCTGCGGCTTCTGCGACATCGCCACGGGCCGCCCCACCGCGCTGGACCTGGATGAGCCGCGCCGCGTGGCCGAGAACATCCGTGAGATGAACCTGCGCTACACCACCGTCACCGGGGTGGCACGGGACGACCAGAAGGACGGAGCCGCGTGGCTGTACGCGGAGACCATCCGCAAGGTCCACGAACTGAACCCCAACACCGGCATCGAGATCCTGCCCCCGGACTTCGGGGCCGACCCGGATCTCGTCCAGGTGGTCTTCGACGCCCGCCCTGAGGTCTTCGCCCACAACCTGGAGACCGTGCCACGGATCTTCAAGGCCATCCGTCCAGCCTTCACCTATGAGAAGTCCCTGCGGGTGCTGTCCATGGCCAAGGCCGATGGCCTCGTCACCAAGTCCAACCTGATCCTCGGCATGGGCGAGGAGGACGAGGAGATCGACCAGGCCCTCGTGGACCTGCATGAGGCCGGCTGCGACATCATCACGGTGACCCAATACGTCCGGCCCTCGAAGCTGCACCATCCGATCGACCGGTGGGTCAAGCCCGAGGAGTTCGTGCACTGGTCCGAACGCGCCGAGGAGATCGGTTTCGCCGGCGTCATGGCCGGTCCGCTGGTCCGGTCCTCCTACCGCGCCGGCCGCCTGTACGCCACGGCCATGCGCAAGCTGGGCCGTGAGATGCCGTCGAACCTGTCCCACATTGAGGAGTCGGGTACGACGCGCCAAGAGGCAGCGTCGCTGCTCGCGGGCCGGTAGACTGAGGCCACTATGGCCAAGAGCACAGATTCCGCAGCATCCTCCTCCCCCTCGACCCGCGAGAGCCTGAGGGCGGTCAAGACCGCCCAGAAGGAACGTCGCCAACAGGAGAAGATCCGGGCCAAGGGGAACAAGGCCGAGACCAAGGCACGCAAGAAGTCCACGAAGAAGCCGGGCGTCTTCAAGCAGCTCGGCGAGGTCTTCTCCATGACCCGGGCGCACGACCCCAAGGTCGTGCTGTGGATGGCACTCGCCTTCGTCGGCGCCCTGGTCGTCGGCCTGGTCGTCGGTCTGCTGCTGAACAACTGGATCACCTGGCTACTCATCGCGATCCCGTTCGGTCTACTGGCCGCCGTGATCATCATGAACCGGATGGCCGAGCGTGCGGCCTTCGCCCGGATCGACGGACGCCCCGGAGCGGCCGGTGCAGCCCTGTCGACTCTGCGCCGCGGCTGGATCGTCCCGGAGCAGCCGGTGGCGGTCAGCCCGAAGACCCAGGATGCGGTCTTCCGTGCCGTCGGCCGGCCCGGCGTCGTCCTCATCACCGAGGGGCCGACCACCCGCGTCCGCCCGCTGGTGGAGAAGGAACGCAAGAACATGCAGCGCTTCCTGCCGAACGTCCCGATCCAGGTGCTCGCCACCGGGCACGGTGCCGACCAGGTGGAACTGCACGATCTGTCCAAGACGCTCAAGCGGATGAAGAAGACGCTGACCAAGCAGGAGGTCCAGGCCGTCGACAAGCGGCTGAACTCCCTGGGCTCCACCAAGATGCCGATCCCGAAGGGGATCGATCCCTACCGCGCCCGCCCGGACCGCAAGGCCATGCGGGGCCGGTAGCCGGCCTTCGCCACTGAAAGGTCGGCGGCGAGTGCGGTGGCGTGGTCCGCGGCGACCGAGGCCTACATCCGGATCTCGACGGTGCCGGCCAGCCGATCGTGGAGCCCGCGTCCGTCAGTGTCGGTCCGGGCGGGCGGCACCACCAGGCACAGCAGCACGGTGCGCAGGACCACTCGCCACGGCTTGGCCATGGCGCCACCCAGGCGGACCACCTGGATCCGGGCCACGCGCTTGCCGATCGTGGTGCCGAACAGACTCAGCAAGAGCACGTGCATCAGGGCGAAGATCCCGAGCGTCACCAGCGGATTCCCCTCAAACCACACGCCGGAGATGATCATGGCGATGAACCAGTCGATGAGGAGGGCCAGGATGCGCCGGCCCCATCCGGCCATCGACGTGGGACCGTCCTGGGTCAGGCCCAGCCGTTCACCGGGCCAGCGGCCCTGGGCGTTCGGGCGTGCCGTGCCGCCCACCCAGCCGGCCATGTCCCGCCGGGTCACCAGGGGTTCGTCAGGATGCCGTCCGGAGTCGCGTCGCCGCGATCCGGCCGCAGGATCGTCGCCGGAGGGAGGGGGTGTCTGGGGGGTTCGTGCCACGGCTCCACTCTACCGATCCGTGAGGTCATCGGCGTTCCGGCGTACCCACCGGAAGCCTCACCCAGGCCTCTGCCGTCCCAGCGCTCCGCAGAGGCCTGGACGGGCTCCGCGTTACACGCCGGAAACACATCCGACACGATCGGGTTACGGCATCCCGATAAGGTAGAGGCACTAGCCGAACCCCGAGGAGCACACCAGATGTTCAGCACCGCCCAGGAAGTCCTGCAGTACATCCAAGACGAGGACGTCGTCTTCGTGGACGTCCGTTTCACGGACCTGCCAGGCGTTCAGCAGCACTTCAACCTGCCCGCGAAGGCGGTGGACGAGGACTTCTTCGTGAACGGCCAGCTGTTTGACGGCTCCTCGATCCGCGGCTTCCAGGGCATCGCCGAGTCGGACATGCAGTTGATCCCCGACGTGGCCACCGCGTACCTCGACCCCTTCCGGGTGGAGAAGACGCTCGTGATGAGCTTCTCGATCGTCAACCCGCGGACCGGCGAGCCCTACCACCGTGATCCCCGCGGCGTCGCCCAGAAGGCCGAGGAGTACCTGGCCTCCACCGGCATCGCGGACACCGCCAACTTCGCCTCCGAGGCCGAGTTCTTCATCTTCGAGGACGTCCGCTACTCCTCGACGCCCAACCACAGCTTCTACTCCGTCGATTCGGACGAGGCCTGGTGGAACTCGGGTCGTCAGGAGGAGGGCGGCAACCTCGGCCACAAGACCCCGGTCAAGGGCGGCTACTTCCCCGTCTCCCCCGTGGACAAGCAAGCCGACCTGCGGGACGCCATCTGTGTGGCCCTGGACGAGGTCGGCCTCGAGGTCGAGCGTTCCCACCATGAGGTCGGCGCCGCCGGCCAGGCGGAGATCAACTACAAGTTCAACACACTGACTCACGCCGCCGACGACCTGATGAAGTTCAAGTACGTGGTGAAGAACACCGCGGACGCCTTCGGCAAGACTGCCACGTTCATGCCGAAGCCGGTCTTCGGTGACAACGGCTCGGGCATGCACTGCCACCAGTCGCTGTGGAACGCCGGCGAGCCGCTGTTCTACGACGAGAAGGGCTACGCCAACCTCTCGGACACCGCCCGCTGGTACATCGGCGGACTGCTCAAGCACGCCTCCGCGATCCTGGCCTTCACCAACCCCACGGTGAACTCCTACCGCCGTCTGGTGAAGGGCTTCGAGGCCCCCATCAACATGGTGTACTCGCAGGGCAACCGCTCCGCCGCCATCCGCATCCCGATCACCGGCTCCAACCCCAAGGCCAAGCGCCTGGAGTTCCGCGCCCCGGACCCCTCCGGCAACCCCTACCTGGCCTTCGCCGCGCAGCTGATGGCGGGCCTGGACGGCATCCGCAACCGGATCGAGCCGGCCGAGCCGATCGACAAGGACCTCTACGAGCTGCCCGCGGAGGAGGCCGCCACCATCCAGAAGGCCCCCGCCTCCCTGGAAGAGGCCCTGCGCGCGCTCGAGGAGGACCATGAGTTCCTGCTGGCCGGCGACGTCTTCACCGAGGACCTCATCCAGGCCTGGGTCGAGTACAAGCGTGAGAACGAGATCCTCCCGCTCTCCATCCGCCCGAACCCCTACGAGTTCGAGCTCTACTACGGCGTGTGACCGGTCCCGGCCCCCGCGCCGGTGACCACGCGCCTCCCCCTGGCGTGCCCGACGACGGCGCCCGGGTGACCTGCCACGGTCACCCGGGCGCCGTCGTCGTGGGGGGCCGGCCTGCGCCGGCCGACGGGAATAGAACCACCGACAGCACCGCTGTGCCTGGAGGAAGATCCCCGTGAAAGGTGCCCTGTGAGCTATCCGCTGTCCATCCTCGACCTGTCCACCGTCCTGCCCGGGCAGCCCGTCGCAGAGGCCGTGGCCGCCAGCGTCGAATTGGCGCAGCAGGCCGAGGAGCAGGGCTTCCACCGGATCTGGTTCGCCGAGCACCACAACTTTCCCTCCATCGCCTCGTCGGCCACCTCGGTGCTCCTGGCCCACGTGGCGGCCCACACGGACAGGATCCGGCTCGGCTCGGGCGGCATCATGCTGCCGAACCACTCTCCCCTGGTGATCGCCGAACAATTCGGCACCCTGGCGGAGATCCACCCCGGCCGGATCGACCTCGGGCTGGGGCGCGCCCCGGGCACGGACCAGCGCACCATGATGGCCCTGCGCCGCGATCCCTCGGCGGCTGACACCTTTCCCCGGGACATCAAGGAACTGCAGGGCTACCTGCGGGGCGAGTCCCTCATCCCCGGCGTGGACGCCTTCCCGGGGCACGGGACCAATGTCCCGCTCTACATCCTGGGATCCTCGCAGTACGGTGCGCAACTCGCGGCGGCCCTGGGGCTGGGCTATTCCTTCGCCTCGCACTTCGCCCCGCAGATGCTGGAACACGCGGCCACGATCTACCGCGACCGGTTCGAGCCGTCCGAGAGCCTCCCCGAACCGCACTTCATCGCGGCGCTCAACGTCATCGCAGCGGACACCGAGGCCGAGGCGCACGCCCAGCTGGAGATCACCCACCGCCATCGCATCCGCCAGATGCTCGGTCGCGGCCGTGACCTGAGCGAGGACGAGGTCACCATGCTCCTGCACTCCGCCGGCGGCGAGCAGGTGCTCTCCATGATGAAGTACACCGCGGTGGGCACTATCGAGACCGTGAAGGCCTACCTGGATGAGTTCCGTGAGCGCGTCCAGGCCGACGAGCTGATCATCACCAACGCCGCCCCGGACCTGGCGGCCCGGCACCGCACCCTCGAGTTGCTGGGCGAGCACGTCATCGGAGGCTAGGAACCGTAGAAGTGCTTCTCGAAGACCTGCCGGGCCTGGCGGGTGGACCGGAGGTAGTCCTCCTCGAGTTCAGCGGCCTGGCCCAGTTCGCACCCGCACCACCGGGCGATCGCCTCGAGGTCCTGGCGCTTGACCGAGAGCACGTCTGAGGACTTGCCGGACCACACGATGTTGCCGGCGCGCACCCGGGTGGCCAGGTGCCAGGCGCGGTCCAGGACCGCACCGTCCTCCGCCGGGAGGATCCCCTCACGGACGAGGGCCTCCAGGGCCGGTATGGTCCCGGTGGTGCGCAGGGCGGGGTGGTCTGCCGCGTGTTGCAGCTGGAGCGTCTGCACCAGCCACTCCACGTCGGACAGCCCGCCACGGCCGAGCTTGAGATGCCGTGCGGGGTCGGCCCCCCGCGGCAGCCGTTCCGCCTCCACGCGGGCCTTGATCCGGCGGATCTCGCGGATGGCCGCCGGTCCCGGATCACCGGCATAGCGCACGGAGTCCGCCCAGGTGGTGAACTCCTCGGCCAGCTCCGCACTGCCGGCGACCGGCCGGGCCTTCAGCAGGGCCTGCACCTCCCAGATCTCGGCCCAGCGGCGGTAGTACTCGCGGAAGGAGTCCAGGGACCGGGCCAACGGCCCCTGGTTGCCCTCCGGCCGCAGGGCCGCGTCCATCACCAGCGGTCGCTCCCCGAGCACCGGCGGTCTGCACGGCCGGGTCAGCAGAGACATGACCAGCTTGGACAGCTCCACGGCCTGGCGTTGGGCCCCGTCCGGATCGGCACCGTCATGGGGTCGGTGGACGAACAGGACATCCAGGTCAGAGCCGTAGGCGATCTCCCGGCCCCCCTGGCGTCCCATGGCCACGACCAGCAGGTCCGTGAGCTCGACGTTCGGGACCGCGGCCGGGCCCTTCGTCGAGGTGGTCCCGTTCGCGGTGGTGCTGTCCGTGCTGTCCGTGCTGACCGTGCTGTTCGTGCTGACCGTGCTCTGCGTGCTCTCCGAGGTGTCACGGTGGTACGTGCTGCCCGTGCTGTCGGAGACGGCCCCGGGGTCCACCTGACCGCCCGAGCGTCCCGTCCGCTGTCCGGGGTGGCCGAAGAGGGAGTTCTCCGCGACGTGCAGGGCACCCAGCACGGCCGCGCGGTCCGCGTCGGAGAGGGCACGGCCCACGGTGTCCTGGTCCAGCAGTCCGGAGGCATCGGCGATCGCGGTCCGCAGGATCTCGCGCTGACGGATGAGCCGGATCTGGCGGATCGCCTCGTCCGGATCGGGGTGCCGGGACATCTTGGCCTGGATCTCCTGCCACTGCGTCTCGAACGGCATGGGGACCAGCTCGCGGTCCCGTCCCAGCCAGGCGGCGGCCTCCGGCAGGTGCTCCAGCATGTCCGAGATATAGGAGGAGAGCGAGAGGATCTGGCACAGCCGCTCGGCAGCCGCCGAGGAGTCCCGCAGCATGCCCAGGAACCACGGGGAGGAGCCCAGCGATTCCGAGAGCCGGCGGAATCCCAGCAGGCCGCCGTCGGGATTGGGGCCGTTGGCCAGCCAGCCGAGCATCACCGGCAGCAGTTGGCGCTGCAGCGCCGCGCGGCGGGACACCCCGGTGCTGAGGGCCTCGATGTGCTTCACCGCGCCGGCGGGATCCAGGTAGCCGAGGGCGGCGAGGCGCTGGCGCACCGCCTCCGGGGTGAGCTTGGCCTCGTCGGCGGACAGCGCCGCCGTGGTGGACAGCAGCGGCCGGTAGAAGATCTTCTCGTGCAGGGAACGCACCTTCTTGCGGGTCCGCTTCCACAGTGAGGTGAGGGCCGCGGCATCGGAGGGGCCGGCTTCGCCGGGGCCCCGGGCCGCCCGGGCCAGCACCCACAGAGCGTGCGACTTGTCCGGCATGAGGTGGGTCCGGCGCAGGTGGACGAGCTGGATCCGGTGTTCGAGCAGCCTCAGGTACCGGTAGGCGCCGGCGAAGGACTCGGCATCCGAGCGCCCGATGTAGGAGCTGTTCTCCAGGGCGTCGATGGCGTCCAGGGTGTTCCTGACGCGGACGGACTCCTCGGTCTTGCCGTGGACGAGCTGGAGCAGCTGGACAGTGAACTCCACGTCCCGCAGGCCGCCGGCCCCCAGCTTGATCTCCCGGTCCCGGTTCTGATGGGCGATGTTGTCCAGGACACGGCGCCGCATCCGCTGGACGGAGGAGACGAAGCCGTCCCGCTCCGAGCTGGTCCAGACCAGCGGCCAGATCGCGTCGATGTACTCCCGGCCCAGCTCCGGGTCACCGGCGATGGGCCGGGCCTTGAGCAGGGCCTGGAACTCCCAGGTGTGCGCCCAGCGGCGGTAGTACTCCCCATGGGATTCCACCGTGCGGGACAGCACCCCGTCCTTGCCCTCGGGGCGCAGGTTCGCGTCGATCTCCCACAGTCCCTGCTCGGGGGCCGCCGCCGTGGCGTACTTCGAGATCCCGGAGGCCAGGGCCGTGGCGATGGCCGCCGCGTGGTGGTCGTCCTCCAGGGACGAGGCGTGGACGAAGATGACGTCCACGTCCGAGATGTAATTCAGTTCCCGGGCACCGCACTTGCCCATCCCGATGACGGCCAGGTCGACCCGGTCGGCGTCCGGACCGAATTGCTCGACGGCGTCCGCCCGAGAGGCGGCGAGTCCGGCCTCGATCGCGGCGCCGGCCAGATCCGCCAGCCACGCGGAGACCGCGGGCTCCGCCGCCCGTGGGTCCCGGTCAGTCAGGTCCTGGATGGCCAGGGCCGTGAGTTGCCGGCGATAGGCGACCCGCAGGGCCGCGGCCGCCTCCTTGCCGCGGAGCGTGGCCACCGGATGAGCCGCGGTGGCATCCGCCCCGACAGCCTCCAGGAGCAGAGTCCGCACGGGGGCCGGATCCGCCGCGAGGCCCTCGGGACCCAGGACGGGAGCGGTGCGCGCCGCACCGGCCGGGTCCACGAGCAGGTCGATGTGGTCCGGCCGGCGGATGAGGAACTCCCCCAGCGCCTCCGAGGCGCCCAGCAGCCGCGCCACCGCCCGAGCGCGCTCCGGGTCCGCCAGCACCCCGGCGAGGGACGGGGCCCGCTCCAGCAGGCGGATGAGCAGGATCAGGGCCTGATCCGGGTCCGGGGCGTCCGCGAGGATGCGTACGATCTCGCGCTGGTCCAAGGATCCCAGATCCGCGGACGCCAGCAGGTCCCGGGCCCGGGCCCAGTCGGAGAACCCGGCACTGACCAGGGACTTCCGTCCGGGCCCGCTAGGCTCCGATGCCGGAACGATCATGCCGGATCAGAGGATGCCGAGGTTGCGCTGCAGTTCGAACGGCGTGACCTCGACCCGGTACTCGTCCCATTCCTGGCGCTTGTTCCGCAGGAAGTTCTCAAAGACCGTCTCCCCGAGCACCTCGGCCACGAACTCGGAGTCCTCCATGATCCGCAGGGCGTCATGCAGGGTGCCGGGCAGCGAGTGGTGGCCCAGGGCCCGGCGCTCTGTGGAGGTGAGCGCGCTGATGTCCTCGGCTGCCGCCTCCGGCAGCTCGTACTCCTCCTCGATGCCCTTCAGGCCGGCGGCCAGGAGGACCGCATAGGTCAGGTACGGATTGGCCGAGGCGTCGATGCCGCGGTACTCGACCCGGGCCGAGCCGGCCTTGTCCGGCTTGTACAGGGGGACGCGGACCAGGGCGGACCGGTTGTTGTGGCCCCAGGACACGAAGGACGGGGCCTCCCCGCCACCCCAGAGGCGCTTGTACGAGTTCACGAACTGGTTGGTGATGGCCGTGATCTCCATGCTGTGGTGCAGCAGCCCCGCGATGAACCGGCGCCCCGTGGTGGAGAGGTGGAACTCCGCACTGGGCTCGAAGAAGGCATTCGAATCGCCCTCGAAGAGGGAGAAGTGGGTGTGCATCCCGGAGCCGGCGTGCTGGCCGAACGGCTTCGGCATGAAGGTCGCGTAGTTGCCCTGGAGCTGGGCGACCTCCTTGATCACGGTGCGGAACGTCATGATGTTGTCGGCCGTCTGCAGCGCATCCGCGTAGCGCAGGTCGATCTCATTCTGGCCGGGACCGGACTCGTGGTGGCTGAACTCCACGGAGATGCCGATCGCCTCGAGCATATTGACCGCGTGGCGGCGGAAGTCCGTGGCGACGCCGCCGGGCTCATGGTCGAAATACCCGGCCTGGTCCACCGGGATGGGCTGGCCGTCCGGTCCGGGTTCCTTGGACTGGAGGAGGTAGAACTCGATCTCGGGGTGCGTGTAGAACGTGAAGCCCATGTCAGCGGCGCGGGACAGCTGACGTCGCAGCACCTGGCGGGGATCGGCCGCGGAGGGCTCTCCGTCCGGGGTGAGCACATCACAGAACATCCGTGAGGTGGGCTCGTCCTCTCCGCGCCACGGCAGGATCTGGAACGTCGAGGGGTCCGGCTGCAGCAGCATGTCCGACTCGAAGATCCGGGTGTAGCCGTCGATCGAGGACCCGTCGAAGCCGAGCCCCTCGGCGAAGGCCCCCTCGACCTCGGCCGGGGCCAAGGCAACCGACTTCAGCGTGCCCGTCACGTCGGTGAACCACAGTCGCACGAAGCGCACGTCCCGGTCCTCTATGGTCCTGAGGACAAACTCCTGTTGGCGATCCATGTCTCTGGCGGCCTCCTGTCGGATCGGGCGAATGGTCCCACTGTAGTGTGCCGGGCCCGGTCAGCGCCGAAAGACGGGCCGCTAGACTGCGGCCATGGCTGAGAATGAAACCGCGCCCTACGCCGCACCGGCTCCCGCCCGCTACCGCACCGTCCACCTGCAGAAGGCCAAGGATGAGGGCCGGCGCTTCGCGATGCTCACGGCGTACGACTTCCAGATGGCCCGGGTCTTCGACGACGCCGGCATCGAGACGATCCTCGTGGGAGACTCGGCGGCCAACACCATGATGGGTCATGCCACCACCCTGCCGATCACGCTCGACGAGATGATCGTCTACGCCGGCTCCGTGGTCCGCGGCACCCGGCACGCCATGGTGCTGTGCGACCTGCCCTTCGGCTCCTACGAGCTGTCCCCACAGCAGGCGACCGAGAGCGCCATCCGGCTCGTCAAGGAGGCGGGAATCCACGCCGTGAAGATGGAGGGCGGCGTCCGTTACGCCGAGCACGTGCGCATGATGACGGACGCCGGGGTCCCGGTGATGGCCCACATCGGCTTCACCCCGCAGGCCGAGAACGTCCTGGGTGGATACCGGGTGCAGGGCCGCACCGAGGGCGCGGCCGAGGCCATGGTGCGGGAGGCGACGGTACTGCAGGACGCCGGTGCCTTCGCCGTGCTGATGGAGATGGTCCCCTCGGACATCGCCCGCCAGGTGGACGAGGCGCTGCGCGTGCCCACCGTCGGCATCGGGGCCGGACCCTCCACCACCGGCCAGGTGCTGGTGTGGCAGGACATGCTCGGCCTGCGGACCGGGAAGATGCCGCGTTTCGTGAAGCAATACGCGGACCTGCACTCGGTGGTCTCAGCAGCGGTCACCGACTACCGCCGGGACGTCCTGGAGGGCACGTTCCCGGCCGCCGAGCACGGCTTCGAGTCCTGACCGGGCCGGCCTAGCCCTCCTCGTCCTCCGCGTCATCCCAGCGCTCGTTGTTCGCCTGCACCTGGGCGATGGCGCCCTCGGCCTCCGCTCGGGACTGGTAGGGCCCCAGCAGCTTCGACCAGTCGGACTGCGGGCCTTCCTCGACCTGCTTCGTGACGACGTTGTACCAGTATTCACTCATAGGCCCACCCTAGCGGCGATCCGCGCTACACCTCCGGCACTGGCCGGCCCTCGGATCACGTCGGCGCCAGGACCGGGGGCCCCGGCCGGCCCACCCGGTGGCCCCGGCGGCGATAGGATCGAGTCATGTCCCACAGCCCTCAGACGAACACCCGTCCCGCCCCGACCGCCCCGGCTCCCTCGGCGCCCTCGACCAGCCACAACGGCCCGGCCCCGGAGGGCCCGCTGCGAGGCGAATCGGGGTCCAAGGCACCGGTGGGCACCCTGACGCCGGGCGTCGTCGGCCCCGCCCTTCCCGTTCCAGCGCACATCGAGCGGCCGGAGTACGTGGGGCGAACGACGGCGGACGAGGGCAACGGCTCCGACGTCTACGACGCCGAGGGGATCGCGAAGATCCGCGCTGCCGGCCGCATCGCCGCCCAGGCGATGGAGGAGGCCGCCCGGCACATCGCCCCGGGCGTCACCACGGCAGAACTGGACCGGATCGCCCACGAGTTCATCTGCGATCACGGTGCCTACCCGTCCTGCCTGGGCTACAAGGGATTCCCCAAGGCCATCTGCACCTCCCTGAACGAGGTGATCTGCCACGGCATCCCGGATGACACCGTCCTGGAGGACGGAGACATCATCAACCTCGACATCACCGCCTACCTGGACGGGCACCACGGGGACCACAACATGACCTACCTGGTCGGCACCGTGGACGAGGAGTCCCGGCTGCTGGTGGAGCGCACCCACGAGGCCATGATGCGCGGCATCAAGGCCGTCCGGCCCGGCCGCGAGATCAATGTCATCGGCCGCGCCATCGAGTCCTACGCCAAACGATTCGGCTACGGGGTGGTCCGGGACTTCATCGGCCACGGCGTGGGCCGTGAGTTCCACTCCGGGCTCGTCATCCCCCACTTCGATGCCGCCCCCGCACACAACACCGTCATGGTCCCCGGCATGGTCTTCACCATCGAGCCGATGATCACCCTCGGCACCATCCGCTGGGACCAGTGGGACGATGACTGGACGGTGGTCACCCGGGACCGCCAACGCACCGCACAGTTCGAGCACACCCTCGTGGTCACGGACGACGGCGCGGAGGTCCTGACGCTTCCCTGACCACCCCGCCCCACCCCCCTGATCCCCGATCCCCGATCCCCATCCTTCTGGAGCGCAGCATGGCGAAGAAGTCCACTGGCCCCTCCCACGGCCTGCACACCGCCCTCGGCATCGACATCGGCGGGACCGGCATGAAGGGCGGCATCGTCCAGCTCGGCCACGGCAAGAAGTCCGGCCGCCTGCTCGGGGACCGCTTCCGAATCCCGACGCCGCAGCCTGCCAGCCCGGACGCCGTCGCCGACGTCTTGGCCCAGATAGCCGCGGAACTGGACGCCCGGGAGGGCGCGCCGGCCCCGGGGTTCCCCGTGGGGGTGGATTTCCCGGCGGTCATCCAGGACGGGATCTGCCGCACGGCCACGAACATCGACCCCTCCTGGATCGGCACGGATGTGGACGGCCTCTTCTCCAAGCGCCTGGGGCGGCCGGTGAGAACCCTGAACGACGCCGACGCCGCCGGGCTCGCCGAGGTCCGGTTCGGCGCGGGCCGGGGCGTGCAAGGCACGGTGCTGGTCATCACCCTCGGCACCGGCATCGGGTCCGGTCTGTTCCGCGACGGCGGGCTCGTCCCCAACCTCGAGCTGGGCACGATCGAACTGGACGGCATCATGGCCGAGACCCGGGCCTCCGCCGCGGCACGCGAACGCGACGGGATCGACTGGCCGGAGTACGCCGAACGGCTCCAGCGCTACTTCTCCTATGTGGAGGGCATCTTCTCCCCGGACCTCATCATCGTGGGCGGCGGCATCTCCAAGCGTCCCGACGACTACCTGCCCCGCCTGACCCTGCGCACGCCGATCGTCCCCGCGACGCTCAGGAACAACGCCGGGATCGTGGGGACCGCGCTGTGGGCGCTCGAGAACCTGCCAGGAGGCTCTGACTGATGTGGCCGATGGCGGCTCCGGCTTCCCCTCCGGAGCCGCCATCGGCAGTCTCATCGCCCCGTGGGGCCTTCCGCGTCAGCGGGTGAACAACCGCGGCTGCAGGGCCGGGGCCGCGGTGTCCGACGCCGTGCCGGCGGACCGCAGGTCCTCGATGGCGCCGGCGAAGTCGTCCAGTGTGTCGAACGCCTGGTAGACCGAGGCGAACCGGAGATAGGCGACCTGGTCCAGGCGACGCAACGGCTCGAGGATCGCGAGCCCCACCTCGTGGGCGTCCACCTCGGCGTTCCCGGTGGCCCGGATGGTCTCCTCGACCTCCTGCGCCAGCATGGCCAGGTCGTCACCGGTGACCGGACGGCCCTGGCAGGCCTTGCGGACGCCGTTGATGATCTTGGAGCGGTCAAAGGGCTCGGCCACCCCGGACCGCTTGACCACCGTCAGCGCCGTGGTCTCCATGGTGGTGAAGCGCTTCCCACAGGACTGGCACTGCCGGCGACGGCGGATGGCCGAGCCGTCATCCAGCGAGCGGGAGTCCACCACCCGGGAGTCCTCATGACGACAGAAGGGACAGTGCACGACTTCCCCTTCCTCCGACGGTGGACCACCCCATCATAGTCGGACGACCCGCTGAATAACAACCGTGTCATTACCAGATGTAGTGGTGTTCTCCGGTGAGCGACACTACGGAAGGTCCAGACTCGGCGTTCGCTATTCGAGGCACGCCGGTCCCAGCAGGACTTTGAGGTCCCCGAAGAGGGCCGGATTCGGGCTGACCCGGAAGTCGGCGCCGAGCTGCATGATCTCCATGGTCCGCGCCCCCGTCAGCTTGAGCCGGACCTCGGTCGTCCCCGGGTGGGTCTTGAGCACGTCCCCCAGGGCGGAGACCACCGTCTCATTGGCCTTGAAGCCGGGCATGGTCAGCGAGACCGGGCCGGAGTGGCCGTCCGAGAGGTCCGGGATGGTCAACTCCTGCGCACTCAGGGAGATCGACCCGTCGTCGCGCCGCTGGACGCGGCCCTTGACGGCCACCACGAGGTCCTGGGCCAGCATCGTGGCGATCGGCGCATAGGCCTTGCCGAAGAACATGACGTCCATCGAGGCGCCCAGGTCCTCGATCTCCGTGCGCGCGTAGGCGTTGCCGGAGCTCTTGGCGATGCGCCGCTCGAGGCTCGTGATGAGCCCGGCGATGGTGACCATCGCGCCGTCGGACGGGCCGTCGTCGGACAGGATGTGGGTGATGGAGATGTCCGCGTGCTGGGCGAGCACGCCGTCCAGCCCCTGCAGGGGGTGGTCGGAGACGTAGAGACCGAGCATCTCGCGCTCGAAGGTGAGCTTGTCGTTCTTGTCCCACTCCGGCATGTCCGGGACCTCGATCCCGAAGCCGGCGTCGCCGACGTCGCCCCCCTCGTCCTCCAGCAGGGAGAAGAAGTCGAACTGGTTGTTGGCCTCCTGGCGCTTCTGCGCCACGGCCCCGTCCGTGGCCTCCTCGTGCACGGCCAGCAGGGCCCGGCGGGCGTAGCCGAGCGAGTCGAAGCCGCCCGCCTTGATGAGGGACTCGATGGTGCGCTTGTTGCACACGACGGCCGGGACCTTCTTGAAGAAGTCCTGGAACGAGGAGAACTTCCCCTTCTCCTCCCGGGCGGAGACTATCCCGGCCACGGCGTTGGATCCCACGTTGCGCACCGCGCCCATGCCGAAGCGGATGTCCTTGCCCACCGAGGTGAAGTATAGCGAGGACTCGTTCACGTCCGGCGGCAGCACCGAGATGCCCATGTGGCGGCACTCGTTGAGGTACATCGCCATCTTGTCCTTGTCATCCCCCACGGAGGTGAGCAGGGCGGCCATGTACTCGGCCGGATAGTGCGCCTTGAGGTACGCGGTCCAGTAGGACACCAGGCCGTAGGCGGCCGAGTGCGCCTTGTTGAAGGCGTAGTCCGAGAACGGCAGCAGGATGTCCCAGAGGGCCTTGACGGCGGCCTCCGAGTACCCGTGGTCCACCATGCCCTGGTGGAAGCCCACGTACTGCTTGTCCAGCTCGGACTTCTTCTTCTTGCCCATCGCGCGGCGCAGGATGTCCGCCTGCCCCAGAGAGAAGCCGGCCACCTTCTGGGCGATGGCCATGACCTGCTCCTGATACACGATCAAGCCGTAGGTCGTGCCCAGGATCTCCGCGAGGGGTTCCTCGAGCTCCGGATGGATCGGGGTGATCTCCTGCTGGCCGTTCTTGCGCAGGGCGTAGTTGGTGTGCGAATTCGCGCCCATGGGCCCCGGGCGGTACAGCGCGATGGTGGCGGAGATGTCCTCGAAGTTGTCCGGCTTCATCATCTTCAGCAGCGATCGCATGGGGCCGCCGTCGAGCTGGAACACGCCCAGGGTGTCGCCCCGGGCCAGCAGCTCATAGGACGCCTGGTCGTCGAACGTCAGGGATTCCAGATCCAGGGTGAAGTCCTGGTTCATCTGGATGTTCTCGATCGCGTCCGAGATGATCGTCAGGTTCCTCAGGCCGAGGAAGTCCATCTTGATCAACCCCAGGCCCTCCGCGGTGGGGTAGTCGAACTGGGTGATCACCTGGCCGTCCTGCAGGCGGCGCATGATCGGGATGACGTCGATGATCGGCTCCGAGGACATGATCACGCCCGCGGCGTGCACGCCCCACTGCCGCTTCAGACCCTCGACGCCCTTGGCCGTCTCGAAGACCTTGGCCGCGTCCGGATCGGTCGCGACGAGCTCGCGGAACTCACCGGCCTCGCCGTACCGCTGCGCCTTCTTGTCCTCGATGTCCTTGAGCGGGATGTCCTTGGCCATGACGGCCGGCGGCAGCGCCTTGGTCAGGGACTCACCCATGGAGAAGGGGAAGCCCATCACGCGCGCCGAGTCCTTGAGGGCCTGCTTCGTCTTGATGGTGCCGTAGGTGACGATCATGGAGACCCGCTCGTCACCGTATTTCTCGGTGACGTAGTCGATCACCTCGGAGCGGCGGCGATCATCGAAGTCCACGTCGAAGTCGGGCATGGAGACGCGGTCCGGGTTGAGGAAGCGCTCGAAGATCAGTCCGTGCTCCAGCGGGTCTAGCTCGGTGATCTTCAGCGCGTAGGCGACCATGGAGCCGGCACCCGAGCCACGTCCCGGGCCCACGCGGATGCCGTTGTTCTTGGCCCAGTTGATGAAGTCGGCCACCACGAGGAAGTAGCCCGGGAAGCCCATCGAGAGGATGACGTCCAGCTCGTAGTCGGCCTGCTTGCGCACGTGGGACGGAACGCCGTTGGGGTACCGGAACTGCAACCCGGTGGCGACCTCCTTCGTCAGCCACGTGGTCTCGTCCTCCCCCGGCGGGCAGGGGAACTTCGGCATGTAGTTCGCCTGGGTGTCGAAGGAGACCTCGCACTGCTCGGCGATCAGCAGCGTGTTGTCACAGGCCTGCGGGAACTCGGAGAACAGGTCCCGCATCTGCCGCGGGGACTTCACGTAGTACTCGGTGCCGGACAGGGCGAAGCGGGAACCGCCCTGGTCGTAGGTGGGCTCGAGCAGGTTGGACCCGGACTGGATGGCCAGCAGCGCCTCGTGGGGCTTGGAGTCGTGCTCGTGGGTGTAGTGCAGGTCATTGGACGCCACGAGCGGGATGTTCAGGTCCTTGGACAGCTTGAGCAGGTCCTTAATGACCCGCTTCTCGATGTCCAGGCCGTGCATCATCAGCTCGCAGTAGAAGTTCTCGCGGCCGAAGATGTCCTGGAACTCGGCGGCGGCCTCGCGGGCCTCGTTGTACTGGCCCAGCCGCAGCCGCGTCTGGATCTCGCCCGAGGGGCAGCCGGTGGTGCCGATCAGGCCTTCGGAGTAGGTGGAGAGCAGCTCCCGGTCGATGCGGGGCCATTTCGCGTAGACCGAGTCCAGGGAGGCGATCGAGCCGGCCCGGAACAGGTTGTGCATGCCCTTGTTGTTCTTGGACAGCAGGGTCATGTGCGTGATGGCGCCACCGCCGGAGACGTCGTCCCCGCGCTGGTGCTGCTCGCCCCATCGGACCTTCGTCTTGTCCGAGCGGTGCAGCTGCCCGGGGGTCAGGTAGGCCTCGAGCCCGATGATCGGCTTGACGCCGGCATCGGTGGCCTTCTTCCAGAAGTCGAAGGCCCCGAAGAGGTAGCCGTGGTCGGTGATGGCGATGGAGTCCATGCCCAGCCGCTTCGTCTCGTCGAAGAGCTCGCTGAGTTTGGCCGCGCCATCCAGCATCGAGTACTCGGTGTGGACGTGGAGGTGGGCGAACCCGCCGTCCTTCTTCGTCGCAGCTGCTTCCTGTGCCAAATCCGTGGTGGCCGTCATGCTCCGCACTTCCCTACTGCCCTGCTTGCTACCCTGCTGCTGTTCGTCCTGACCGCGCGTCGCTGAGTTCATGCCGATCGCGTCGATCATCCAGATTAGTTACTCCCCGCGCAACACGCCCAAGGCATAGAGGAGGTCCTGCGGGTAGGGGCTCTCGTAGTCCACCCACTCCCCGGTCACGGGATGGGAGAACCCGAGCCGGTGGGCGTGCAGCCACTGCCGTGTCAGCCCCAATTCCGTGGCCAGCCGTGGATCGGCACCGTAGGTCAGGTCCCCCGCACAGGGGTGGCGCAGTGCCGAGAAGTGCACGCGGATCTGATGCGTCCGCCCGGTCTCGAGCTTCACCTCCACCAGGGTCGCCCGGCCGAAGGCCTCGAGGGTCTGGTACCGGGTGACGGAGTCTCGGCCGCCCTCGAGCACGGCGAACTTCCAGTCGTGCCCGGGGTGGCGCCCGATCGGGGCGTCGATGGTCCCGTTCAGGGGATCCGGCAACCCCTGCACCACCGCGTGGTACGTCTTCTCCGGGGTGCGGTCACGGAAGGCGTCCTTGAGCACGGTGTAGGCGCGCTCGGACTTGGCCACCACCATGATCCCGGACGTTCCCACGTCCAGCCGGTGCACGATCCCCTGGCGTTCCGGCGCACCGGACGTCGAGATGCGGTAACCGGCCCCGGCCAGTCCCCCGACGACGGTGGGACCCACCCAGCCCGGGGATGGGTGGGCGGCCACGCCGACCGGCTTGTCCACCACCACGTAGTCCGGATCGTCCGCCAGGATTCTCAGGTCCTCCACGATCTCCACCTTCACTTCGAGCGGGTTCGGTTCCTCCGGGATGTCCACCACGAGCTCGGTGCCCGCAGCGACCTTGGCGGATTTCTGTACGGCCCGTGCCCGCCCCGCCGTCCCGGCGGCCCGTTCGGCCACGAGACCGGACGCACACCAGGCCGCCGCCTTCGTGCGCGAGATCCCGAGGGCCGCGGCCAGGACCGCGTCAACCCTCCGGCCCACCTCGTGTTCCTGGGGCACGACGACGGCCTCACCGGGTTCAGGAGTCTGCGTCACGGCCCTGCCCGGCGGTGTTCCCGGTCTCGGCTGTCCCCGCGCCGCCGCTCTTCTCGGCGATCTCGCGGGTACCGTCGAGCTGCAGTCCCCTGAACATCAGCAGGACGATGCCGATCATCGAGCAGACGATCAACGAGTCCGCGATGTTGAAGATGGCGAAATTCGGCAGGGCGATGAAGTCGACCACGTGCCCCACGCCGAAGCCCGGCGGCCTGAACAGGCGGTCGGTCAGGTTCCCCAGGACTCCGCCCAGCAGCCCCCCCAGGGCCACGGCCCACAGGGTCGAGCGGACCCGGAACAGCAGGACCACCACGACGATGGCCACCGCAGACTGGATGATGGTGAAGATCCAGGTGTGTTCCTCGCCGATGGAGAACGCGGCACCCGGATTGCGGATGAAGTGCCACCGGAGCACTGGAGCCAGGACGTCGGTGACCTGCCCCTCGGTCATGGTGGTCTCGACCCAGCGCTTGGTGAGCTGATCGAGGACGTACCCCACGGCGAACACTAGGACGGCGATCCACGCACGGTGACGCTTCGGGACCCCAGCGGTGGTGTCCTCTGGACCGGCGGGGCGGCTGGGCTCGATGTCGGTCACGCGGTGGCGTCCTTCGCTGCTGTCCGGGGTGGTCCGGTGATGGACTGGGATGGTGGTCGGGAACAGAAGCGGGCCGGCCATGGTGGTCCACCATGGCCGGCCCGGATCTGTGTCAGTGGGGACGACGCGCGTCCGGCCCGGGAGGCCGGGTCGCGGGGTCAGTTCGAGGCGGTGGCCTCGTCCTGGATCGGCCCCTGGTTCTGCAGGTCGCGAAGCTGGCCCTCGATGTAGGCCTTCAGGCGGGCGCGGTAGTCGCGCTCGAAGCCCTTGAGCTGCTCCACCTTGCGCTCCAGCACCGACTTCTTCTCCTCGAGGTCGGCCAGCGTCTTCCGGGACTTCTCCTGCGCGTCATTGACCAGCCCGTTGGCCTCGGTCTGGGCCTCCAGGATGATCTCCTCGCGCTTGGTCTGGCCCTCGGCCACGTAATCGTCATGGAGCTTCTGGGCCATGGCCAGCACGCCAGCGGCGGACGTGGCCGTGGACTCCGGCGCGCCGCCAACAGGCGTGGCGGCGGCGGCCGGGGCGGGCTCGGAGACGATCGGCTCGGCGGCGGCGGCCGGGACGGCAGCACCAGCGGCCGGCGCCGCGGTGGCCGGGGCAACCGCCGGAGCGTCCTCGACCTGGGCGGACTCGGTGGTGTCCGTGGAGTCCACGGTCTCCGGGGCAGAGCCGGCCTTGACCTGGGCGTCCTGGTCCTCGGCGGCCTCCGCCGACACCGGAGCCGGAACGGCGGACTCCCCGCTCCCGCCGGACTGCAGGTCCGAGACCTTGCGGCGCAGCTCGTCGTTCTCCTGGTTCAGGCGACGCAGTTCGACCACGATCTCGTCCAGGAAGTCGTCAACCTCGTCCTGGTCGTAGCCTTCCCGAAATTTCGTCGGCTGGAACCGCTTGTTGACAACATCTTCCGGCGTCAGAGCCATGTGGTCACCCCAATACGTATTTGGTCTGCCCTCGAGGGGCAACGGTCTTCTTGTGGTCACCGCATGCTGTTCCGCATGCCGGGGCCACACTATTCTTCAGGCTACCATCAGCCCAACGTGCCCACGGCAAGGGCGGCGACGATGGACTTCAGCAGGACGACGACGACGAAGAGGATCAAGAACGCCACATCGATGCCGATTCCGCCGAGATTCACCGGCGGAATCTTGGACCGGAGCCAGCGCAGGGGCGGGTCGGTGACGGTGTACACGGTGGACGCCACCATCAGCAGGATGCCCTTCGGCCGCCAGGAGCGCGCGAAGGACTGCACCACGTCGAAGACGATCCGGATCAGCAGCAGGAACTGAACCAGCGCCAGGACAAGGTAGAGAAGGGAGAAGATCAGGGTCACGGCAGCCTATTCCACACCGTCATGGTCCCGGCAGGGAAGCCCTGCCGGTGCGGTGTCAGCTCTGGTTGAAGAAGTGGGCCTGGTCTTCGGTCTCCGAGGAGTCCTCGCCCAGGACCTGAACGGTGGACGGCGTCAGCAGGAACACCTTGTTGGTGACGCGCTCGATGGAACCGTGCAGGCCGAACACCAGGCCGGCGGAGAAGTCCACCAGACGCTTGGCATCGGCCTCGCTCATGTCCGTCACGTTCATGATGACCGGGATACCCCCGCGGAAGGACTCGCCGATGAGCTTGGCGTCGTTGTAGGAACGCGGGTGCACGGTGGTGATCTGTCGCACGGCAGAGGCTTCTTCCCGGGACTGGGTGGCCCGCTTGATGGGGGTGACGGGTGCGCGGTACTCGCGCTCGGCCGGCTGGGAGTGCGCCGCACGCATCGGCTGGGGGCGGTCCTCCCGGGCCTCGTCCTCCCAGTCGTCGGCCGGCTCAGCGGTCTCGACGGCGGCGTGACGCTCGGCCCGCTCCTGCCGGCGGGGCTGTTCGGCCGCCCGCTGCTCTTCCTCGTACTGCTCCTCGCCATCGGCGAGCCCGAGGTAGATCATGGTCTTCTTCAATGCACCAGCCATCGAACATCCTCACCGTGTGGAATCCGCCCGGCCTGCTCCGGGCCCTGCGTCGTCCGCCGTCGAAGCAGACATCTTCGAGGTTAACCCACGTCGGGGCGCGGCCCGAGGACATCAGTGCCGATCCGAAGGTGTGTCGCTCCGGCCGCCACGGCCTGCTCCAGGTCCTGGCTCATACCCGCCGAGATCCAGGTGGCCTCCGGATGTACTGCCGATATCCCTGAAGAGATCTGCCGGAGGAGGTGGAAGGCCGGCGCGGGGTCAAGCCCCACCGGTGCCACCGCCATGACACCCCGGAGCCTCAGGCCCTCCGCCCGGGAGATAGCGTCCGCCAACGCCGGCACCTCCTCGGGAGGGGCGCCACCCCGCGACCCGATCCCCGGGGGGCGGTCCGCGGCGGCCCGGTCATCCAGGTCCACCTGGATCAGGCAGTCCATCGGCGGTCGCATCGGCTCCCCCGCCTCACCGCGTCGCCCCTGCTCCCGGGCCATTGCCGAGGAGAGGGCCTCCACGAGGGAGACACGGTCCACCGAATGCACTGCCGAGGCGTATCTCACCACGTATTTGGCTTTGTTCGACTGCAATTGGCCGATGAAGTGCCATTCGAGTCCGGCCTCGGCCAGCTCGGCGACCTCGGCGGCCTTGCCCCGGGCCTCCTGGTCACGGTTCTCGCCGACGTGGCGCACCCCGCAGGAGTACAGTCGGCGCACGTCGGCCGCCGGATGGAACTTGGTGACGACCACCAGGTCCGGGGTGTCCTGTCGCCCCGCCGCATCGACCGCCGCGGCGATCCGACGGCGCACCTCAGCCAGGCGTCGCCCCAGGTCCGCCGTGCGCTCATCCTGCGGGTCATCCGTGTCCGTCATACCGGTGTCCTCATCCTCCATTACCGTCATTGCCGTCATTGCCGTCATGACCTTCACTACCGGCGCAGCCGTCCCGCCGACGGGTGCCCTGCCCCTCCTCATGCCGCCACACCAGCCCGATGAAGCGTCCCCGGCCGGGATCACGCCGATGCGAGAAGAGACGCGGATCCTCCCGGGTGCAAACCGGGCTGCGGTGCACCGTGACGCCGAGCGATTCCAGCACGGACTGGGCTCCTGCCGGCAGGTCCAGCGCCGGAGTCCCCCACGTGGTCGTGGAGTGGGTGGCGGGGATCCGCGCGGCACCGTCCAGGCGCATCTGCCCGGGCACCTCGTAGCACCGGCCGCAGATGGCCGGCCCGATCCAGGCCTGGATGTCTCCCGGTTCATGACCGGAGCCCTCGCGCCGCATCCGCTCCACCGTGTTCTGCAGGATGCCGTCGAGCAGGCCCCGCCGGCCGGCATGCGCGACCGCCGTCGGGCCGGTCAGGGGGCCCGCGTCACCCGCTCCCGGCACGGACGCCGCGGCCCGGCCGCCCCTGCCCACGGCCATCGCCGCAGGCGACTCTCCCGAGCGGCGGGACACGAACACCACGGGCAGGCAGTCCGCCACCATGATGGCCAGCGGATCCCGGCCTGTCGGGCTCACCAGGGCGTCAGCCTCCGCCGCAACGGGCGATTCATCCCAGCCGCGGCCGGCGGCCGGCACCACCCGCGCCGAGTGCACCTGTGTGAGATATTCGGTGCGTCCGGCCGGGACGCCCAGAGCCGCCTCGACTCCGCGGCGGGACGCCCGGACCCGTTCGCCGTGGTCCCCCGCGCCGTCGTCGCCTCCAGCGGTGTTGCCGTCACCCGTGCTGTCGCTGTTGTCCTGGGCGCCCGCAGCAGGGGCACCGCTGACATGGAAGGCGAGATTGCCGGCGTCGACACCGGTGAAGGCCACCTCGAGCCCGGAACCGGGATGGGCCCGGAACAGAAACGGACCGGCCGGGGCCGCTTGGGCCCCGGCCGGTCGCCGGATGTCGATCACGATGCCTCCGGCACGGTCGTCGCCCGCCGACTACTTCAGGAAGTCGGGGACATCGAGATCGTCACGGCCGGCACCGGACAGATCCGGCTCGACGACGGTCGGCAGGTCCTGCTGGGCAGGCTCGGCCTTGTAGCCGGAGGTCTCGGCCTTGGGGGCGGCCTCCGGGGCGGCCGGGACAGCCTGGTGCGGCACGGGCTGGTGCGGCACCTGCGTGGCACCGTTCTGAGCCGCCAGCCCGGACTGCTGGCCCTGCGGCTTGGTGCCCGTGTTGAAGCCGCCGGACGGCGCCGAGGTGGCGTCGACCTGGTCGAAGCCGGCGGCGATGACCGTGATGCGGGCCTCGTCACCCAGCGCGTCGTCGATGACGGCGCCGAAGATGATGTTCGCCTCGGGGTGGGCGACCTCCTGGACCAGGCGGGCCGCTTCGTTGATCTCGAACAAGCCCAGGTCGGAACCGCCCTGGATGGACAGCAGCACGCCGTGAGCGCCGTCGATCGAGGCCTCCAGCAGCGGGGAGGCGATGGCCAGCTCGGCGGCCTTGACGGCGCGGTCCTCGCCCTGCGCCGAACCGATGCCCATGAGGGCGGAGCCGGCGCCCTGCATGACGGACTTCACATCCGCGAAGTCGAGGTTGATCAGCCCCGGAGTGGTGATCAGATCGGTGATGCCCTGGACACCGGACAGCAGGACCTGGTCCGCGGACTTGAAGGCGTCCAGCACGGAGACGTTGCGGTCCGAGATGGACAGCAACCGGTCGTTCGGGATGACGATGAGGGTGTCGACCTCGTCCCGCAGGGCGTCGATGCCGCTTTCGGCCGAGGTGGCGCGGCGGCGGCCCTCGAAGGTGAAGGGCCGGGTGACGACACCGATGGTCAGGGCTCCGAGCGAGCGGGCGATGCGGGCCACGACGGGGGCGCCGCCGGTGCCGGTGCCGCCGCCCTCGCCTGCGGTCACGAACACCATGTCCGCGCCGCGCAGGACCTCTTCGATCTCCTCGGCGTGGTCCTCGGCGGCCTGGCGGCCGACCTCGGGGTTGGCGCCGGCACCGAGCCCGCGGGTGAGCTCGCGGCCCACGTCCAGCTTCACGTCGGCATCACTCATGAGCAGCGCCTGGGCGTCCGTGTTGATGGCGATGAACTCCACGCCGCGGAGTCCCACGTCGATCATGCGGTTGACGGCGTTCACGCCGGCGCCGCCGATGCCGACGACCTTGATGACGGCCAGGTAGTTCTGCGGTGCTGCCACGGTATTTGTCCCTTGCTCGATGTCTGTCTGTCTTGGTACCCGGTGGTGACGGTGACGCCCAGCGCCCGTCCCGGCCACTCAGGTTGGCTTAACGTTCAGGTTGAAGGTTATTGTTATGTCAACCTGTCTTCTGGTTGAAACGTTATGGTGCTGGCGGCGTTCGTGCAAAGACCCGCCTCCGGTGTGTCGCCGTGGCGTCCCCCGCCGGAGCCGAATCCGGACCGTGGCAGCCGTCCTGGCGACGGTGCCGGTCCTCTCCATCGGCCGTCAACGGGTGACCGGTCGGTCCGGCGTGGAGACGTCGAATTCCTGGATCGGTGCCTCCTCGTCCGCGGGAACGTTCAAAAGCGCCTCGAGGACCTGGGCCTTCCGGGCCCCTTTGTCCGCGTTGCCCCAGAGGACCGTCCTGCCGTCCGTCAGCCGGAGCGTGACCGAGTCCACGGTCTCCGCGGAGGCGGAGTCCATGCGCGTGCGGATCGGCTCCGGCAGCGTGCCCAGGACGGAGGTGATCACGTCGAAGACCTCGGGATCGCTGACATCCTCCGCGCTGGACACGCTGGGCAGCTGATAGGTGGAGGCTCGCTCCCCCGTCAGGGTGGCCAGGGCTTCCCCGCGCGCCGAGTAGAGGACATGGCCCTCGCCCTCCGGGACCATGGCCACCGGTTGGTGCTCCACGATCTCCACCGACAACGAGTTGGGCGGCTCGGCATGGACCCGGACCGTGTCCACGGCCGGTTCTCCGGCCAGGAAGTCCTCGACGGTCCGCTGGCCGACCTGCGGCAGCGGCTCTCCGATCACCGGCTCCAGGAGGTCTTCCGCCCGGCCCTGCTCCAGCAGGTCCGTCCCCGTGACCTTGATCTGCTGGATGGCCAGCACCGGGGAGAAGTACAGCACCGCCCCGAGGATGCCCAACAGCACCAGCACACCGGCCCCGCTGATCCACCACACCCGGCGGTGCCGCCGGCGGGCCTGACTCTGCGTCTCCGGGAACTCGACCACGTTGTCCGCAGGCCGGCCGGAGTCCTCTGCCACCGTGGACGTCGCACCAGCATGCGCGCCCGCCGTGGCCGACTCCGCCGATCCGCTGCTGGGGGTTCGCTCGTCCGTCACGGCCGTCCCGCCTGCTCGGTCAGGGCCGCCAGCACCGCACTGCTCTGGGCCGTGACGTCACCGGCCCCCATGGTGAGGATGACGTCACCGGGTTGTGCGGCGGACACCAGGGCGGCGACGGCGGCGGGCGCGTCCGCGGGCACGCTCGTCGACCCGGGCAGTTCCGTGCGGACCCGGCGGGCGATCAGCGACGAGTCGACCCCCTCGATGGGCTCCTCCCGTGCAGGATAGACCGGCAGCACCCGAACCCCGTCCGCCGCCGAGAGCGCCGCGGCGAAGCCGTCCGCGAAGTCACGGGTGCGCGAGAACAGGTGGGGCTGGAAGAGCACGTGGACCCGGTTCTCCCCGGCCACGGTCCGTCCGGCGGCGATGGCGGCGGCCACCTCGGTCGGATGGTGGGCATAGTCGTCGAAGACCCGGACTCCGGCGGCCTCGCCCCGGAACTCGAAGCGGCGTGCCGTGCCCCGGAAGGCCTCGATCCCCCGTGCCGCGGCACCGATGTCGAGGCCGGCGTGACGGGCGGACAGCAGTACCGCTGCCGCGTTGAGCGCGTTGTGCCGACCGGGTACGGCCAGGGTCAGTGTCGTCGTCGTGCCCTCCGCCCACCGGTAGGTGAGCCGCTGTCCGGTGCCACCGGACAGCTCGGCCAGCTCGCTGCTCACCAGCACCAGGTCATCGGCCCGTGTCGGATCCGATCCATAGGTGGCCACCCTGGGCGCCGGACGGCCGTCGACGGCTTCGGTGCGTGCCCATTCCGCAGCCTCACGAGCGCCGGCGTCGTCGGCACAGGCCACCAGGACGCCTGTGGGTGGCAGGAGCCGGATGAAATCCCGGAACACCGCGGTGACGGCCTCCACTGAGCCGTAGAAGTCGAGGTGGTCGGCCTCCACGTTGGTCAGGATGGCGATCTCCGGGCGGTAGTTCAGCAGGGTGCCGTCCGATTCGTCGGCCTCGGCGATGAACCACTCACCCCCGCCGGCGGTGGCGTTGGTCCCCAGCCCGGCCACGGCTGCCCCCACCGCGAAGGTGGGGTCGGCGCCGGCGTCGGAGAAGGCCATGGCGGCCATGGAGGACGTGGTGGTCTTGCCGTGGGTGCCGGCCACGGCGAGGACCCGATGACCGGACATGGCGGCGGCCAGGCCCTCGGAGCGGTGCAGCACGGGGATCCCGCGCCCCACGGCGGCGTCGTACTCCGGGTTGCCCGGGCCGGCGATCGAGGAGGCGATGACCGTGCCCACCGCTCCCCCGCCGTCCTGGGCGAGGCGGTCAAGGTGCGCGGCGTCATAGCCCACGAAGACCGTGGCTCCGGCCGTTTCCAGTTCCCGCATCACCGGCAGGTCCTTGGCGTCCGTTCCCGAGATCTTGACGCCGAGCTGCTGCATGATCCTGGCGATGCCGGAGACACCGACCCCGCCGAGGCCGAGGAAGTGGACCCGCCCCAGGCCGGCCAGGGCCGGGGGCATCGATGGTGCTGACGGGGGATTCACGAGACGTCTCCCGGAAGGTTGCTGGACGAGGAGGAAGAGGGAGCCGAAGGGGCCCGGCCGGCGGCCTGCAGGACGAGCCTGGCCATGGTGCTGTCAGCGTCCCGGATTCCCAGGGACTGGGCGGCGGCGGACATGGCCGCCAGCCGCGCGGGGTCCTGGGCCAGCGGCAGGAGCTCCCTCCGGACCCAGTCGGCGGTGAACGCCTCGTCCCGGACCATCAGGGCCCCGCCGGCTGCCACGAGCCCGCGGGCGTTGAGGGCCTGCTCCCCGTTGCCGATGGGCAGGGGGACGAGGACCGCGGGCAGGCCCACGGCGGCGAGTTCGTGCACGGTGCCCGAACCGGCCCGCGCGACGATGAGGTCCGCGGCCGCGTAAGCCTGTTCCATCCCGTCGAGGTATTCGCGCTGGTGGTAGCCCGCAGCGGTGACCGGGGCGCCGTCCTCGTCCAGGACCTGCTTGTCCCGACCGGTCAGGTGAAGCACCTGCAGGCCGGCGGCGGAGAGGTCAGGCAACGCGGCGGCGATCGTCCGGTTGACGTTGAGGGCACCGGAGGATCCCCCGGTCACCACCACCGTGGTGAGGCCGGGGTCCAGGCCGAGTGCCCGCCTCGCCTGCGGCCGGGACGCGTCCCGGTCCAGCGTGGAGATCTCCCGGCGCATCGGCATGCCGACGCAGCGGGCCCGGGGCAGGACGGTCTCCGGGAAGGCCGTGGCGACGACGGCGGCCTTGCGGGCACCCACCTTGTTCGCCAGTCCGGCCCGGACGTTGGCCTCGTGGATGACCAGCGGCAGGCCGCGGCGGAGGGCGGCCAGATAGACGGGGGTGGAGACGTATCCACCGACCCCGACCACCACGTCCGCCTGGCGGCGGTCCAGGATCTCTCCGGCCTGGGTGACGGCCCGGCGCAGTCGCAGGGGCAACCGCACGAGGTCCATGGTGGGACGGCGGGGCAACGGCACCCGGTCGATGGTGTCCAGCTCGTAGCCGGCACCCGGGACCAGCCGGGTCTCCAGGCCAGAGGTGGTCCCGACCATGGTGCAGTGCACCCCGGGACTCCCAGCATCACCGGCCGAGGTGGCGTCTGCACGGGAGGTGTGCACGGCCTCGAGGGCTCGGGCGATCGCGAGCATGGGGCTGACGTGCCCGGCGGTCCCACCACCCGCCAGGACGACGCGGAGCGGTTCGGTCATGAACGGGCCTTCTTCCAGGCGCGGGCGGCGCCGACAGGGGGTGTGGGTGATCCGGAGGGAGCAGAGGCGGAGGCGACAGCGGCCTCTGCTGCGGCCTCCTCCTCGTGGCGCTGCTCGCGGGCGAAGGCGAGGACCACGCCGACGCCGGCCAGGACGAAGGTCAACGCCGAACCACCGTAGGAGATGAACGGCAGCGGGACACCGATCACCGGCAGCAGACCGGTGACCATGGCGATGTTGATGAAGGCCTGGCCGATGATCCAGATGAGGATGCCGCCGGTGCAGATGCGGACGAAGAGGGAGTCCGAGCGGCGCGCCACCCGGAACAGGCCGATGGCCAGACCGGCGAACAGCCCGATCACGAGCAGGGTCCCGGCCAGTCCGAGCTCCTCCCCGAGGATGGTGAAGATGAAGTCGTTCTCCGCCTCCGGGATGTAGCTCCACTTCTGGCGGGATTGGCCCAGTCCGACCCCCCACCAGCCACCCGAGGCCAGCGCGAACATGCCGTGGTCCGGCTGGTAGCAGGGTTCCGTGGGAAACTCGCAGTTGCCCAGCCAGGCCTGGATGCGGACGGTGCGGTTGGCCGAGGTCAGGGCCATGACCACGGCCGCGACGGCGCCGAGGCCCCCGGCGATGAGGAAGTAGCGCAGCTTGGTGCCGGCCAGGAACAGGACGGCGGCCATGATCATCATGATCACCATGGCGGTGCCGAGGTCCCGCCCGTACATGATCAGCCCCAGCAGGATGGCACCCACCGGGAACAGCACGGGGACGATGGAATGCTTGAGCTGGCCGACCAGCTTCGCCTTGCGCTCGAGGACCGCGGCGGCCCACAGGGCCAGGGCCAGCTTGGCCGCCTCCGAGGGCTGGGCGGTGAACGAACCGATCTTCAGCCAGTTCTGGTTGCCGTTGACCTCGTGGCCGAGCGGTGTGAGCACCAGGGCCAGCAGGAAGACCGCCAGGAGGATGGCCGGCCAGGCGAGAGACCGCAGGCGGTCGCTGCTCAACCGGGAGAGGACGAAGAGGACCGCGAAGCCGATGACGGCGAACACCGTCTGCCGGATGAACAGGTCGTACGACCCGGAGAACTCCCCGATGTTCTCGACCGAGGAGGACGAGAGCACCATCACCAGACCGATGACGGTCAAGGCCGCGGCGCACCCCAGGATCAGGAAGTACGAGGTGCGGCTGGAGCCCTGGCCTTCGAGGAATCCCCAGGCCCGACGCCACACGGGCCGGTGGGGTGTGGTCACCATGCAAGGGCTCCTTAGCTGCCCAGCCCCTTGGCTTCCATGAGGCGGGCGACGGCGTCGATAAAGGCGTTTCCTCGGTCTGCGTAGGAGTCGAACTGGTCCATGGACGCCGCTGCCGGCGCCATCAAGACGACGTCCCCGGGCCGGGCCACCGCATTGGCTTCACGGACCGCTGCGGCCATGGCCTGATGGCCGTCCGAGGGGTCTGTTCCAGTGTCCCGCACGGCGGTGGAGAGAACCGGGATGTCCGGCGCGTGTCGCCCCAACGCCCCGGCGAGTTCGCCGGGGTCGGCGCCGATGAGCACGACGGCGCGAAGCCGGCCGACATGGCGGGTGACGAGCTCGTCGTAGCTGACGCCCTTGGGCAGGCCGCCGGCGATCCACACGACATCGGTGAACGCCGCCAGTGACGCATCGGCAGCATGGGGGTTGGTGGCCTTGGAGTCGTTGATCCACAGCACGTCGTCGGCCTGGGCCACCAGCTGGATCCGGTGGTCGCCGGGCCGGTAGGCACGCAGCCCGTCGCGGACCGCCTCCGGCGGCACCCCGATGGCGCGGACCAGTCCGGCGGCCGCCAGGGCGTTGGCGACCTGGTGCTGGGGAGCGATCGGACCGAGGTCCTGCACCTCGCCCAGTTCCAGGGCCTGGTTGGCGCGGTCCTCCAGGAAGGCGCGGTCCACGAGGAGGCCGTCCACCACGCCGAGCATGGACCGTCCCGGGGCGTCGGTGGTGAAGGACACGGCCCGGCAGCCCTCCTGGACGTCCGCCTGCTCGACCATGCGCATGGTCAGCGGCTGGTCCTCGTTGAAGAGACAGGCCAGCCGGGTGTGCTCGTAGATCTTTGCCTTGTCCGCGCAGTAGGCCTCGAAGGAGCCGTGCCAGTCGACGTGGTCCTCGGCGAGGTTGAGCACGGCCGAGGCGGCGGGCTCGATGTGGTGGGTCCAGTGCAGCTGGAAGCTGGAGAGTTCCACGGCAAGGGTGTCCCAGCCCTCGGGATCACGGATCGCGTCGAGGATGGGCGTGCCGACGTTGCCGCACGCGATGGCCCGCTGCCCGGCGGCCAGCAGCATGGATTCGACCATGCCCACCGTGGTGGTCTTCCCGTTGGTGCCGGTGACCACGATCCAGTCCGCGGTCTTGCGCCCGGCCCGTTCGCGGACCCGCCAGGCCAACTCGACCTCTCCCCAGATGGGGATGCCGGCCGCGGCGGCGGCCGCCAGGAGTGGCTGGTCGGGCCGCCACCCCGGGGAGGTGACGACGAGCTCGGGAGCCAGGCCGCCGACGTCGGGCAGCGCGGCGGTGTGCCGGTCCCCCAGCAGCACGTCCTGGACGCCGACGATCTTCAGGGTGTCTGCCTTGGCCCGGTGGTCCGGGCTCTCCTGGCCGTCGACGACCACCACGTGGGCGCCGAGCTCGGCCAGGGTGTCCGCCGCGGCGAAGCCGGACAGGCCCAGGCCGGTGACGACGACGCGCAGGCCGGTCCACTCGGCGTCCCAGCTGGTGAGTGCCGCGAGGCGGTCGGCGGGGTCGGTGCGGGGCTCAGAGGTCAAGGAGCTCACTGGGACAGCACCCATTCGCCGTAGAACAGGGCGATGCCGACGGCCACGCAGAGCAGACCGATGATCCAGAACCGGATGACCACGGTGACCTCGGCCCAGCCCTTGAGCTCGAAGTGGTGTTGCAGCGGTGCCATCAGGAACACGCGCTTGCCGCCGGAGAGCTTGAAGTAGCCGACCTGGATGATGACCGAGAGGGTGATGAGGACCATGAGTCCGGCCAGGATGACCACGAGGAGTTCGGTCCGGGACATGATGGCGAAGCCGGCGAGGGCGCCGCCGAGGGCGAGCGAGCCGGTGTCCCCCATGAAGATCTTGGCCGGCGCGGTGTTCCACCACAAAAACCCGATCAGGGCGCCGGTGAGGATGGAGGCCAGCACCGCCAGGTCCATGGAGTCGCGCACCTCGTAGCAGCCGGGTCCCTCGCCGGTGACCCCGCACGACTGGTTCGCCTGGAACAGGGTGATCAGCATGTAGGCGGCGGTGATCATGGCGGTGGCGCCGGTGGCCAGCCCGTCCAGGCCGTCCGTCAGGTTGACGGCGTTGGTGGTGGCCGTGGTGATGAGGTTGGACCAGACCACGAAGAGGATCACGCCGAGGACCGGCCCGGCGAAGGCCAGGTCGATCGGCAGATCCCGGACGAAGGAGATGGCGGTCGAGGCGGGGGTCAGCCCGCGGTCGTTGGGGAAGTTCAGGGCCAGCACGGCGAACGTGATGCCGACGACGGCCTGGAGCACGATCTTGGCCCAGGGCGTCAGGCCGAGTGAGCGCTGGTTGGAGATCTTGGTGAAGTCGTCCAGGAAGCCCACGAAGCCCATCCCGACCATGAGCAGCAACAGGATCATGACCGAGGCCGTGATCCCCGCGTTCTCCAGCTGCAGACCGGACATGATCCAGTGCGTCAGGAAGTACGCGAGCACGGTGGCGACCACGAAGACCGCTCCACCCATGGTCGGCGTGCCGCGCTTCGTCGCGTGTGAGGTGGGGCCGTCATCACGGATGAACTGGCCGTACCCTCGGCGGACGAGGAATTTGATGAACAACGGCGTGCCGATGAGTGTCAGCACGAGCCCGAGGAGGGCACCGATTAACAGGCCTATCACTGGCTCTGCTCCTTCCGGTCCCCGGTGGTCGGGACATCCATGGGGCCCGGACCGGCCGGACCGTGTGCGAGCCGATCGCCCAGCTCGCCCAGGCCGACGCCGTTCGAGGACTTGAACAAGACAATGTCACCGGGAGCGAGCTTGCCCCGGAGCAGCTCGGCGGCGGCGTCGAGGTCTTCAGCGAAGTCGACTTCGTCGCCCCACGATCCCTCGTTCACGGCGGAGGTGTAGAGCGGACGGGCGCCGCGGCCGACGACCAGGAGCTGATTGATGTTCAGCCGGACGACAGCGGTGCCGATCGCGGTGTGCTCTCTGATGCGGGCGTCGCCCAGCTCGAGCATCTCCCCCAGCACCGCCCAGGTGCGCCGCCCCGTGGACCGGCCCATCATGGCGAGGGTCTGCAGGGCCGCCCGCATGGACTCCGGGTTCGCGTTGTAGGCATCGTTGATGATGGTGATGCCGTCCGGGCGGTCGGTGCGCTCCATGCGCCGGCGGCTCGTGGGCCCGGCACCGTTGAGCGCCGTGGCGATCGTCGCCACGGACAGGCCGGCGGCCGCCGCCGCCGCGGCGGCCGCGGCGATGTTGGAGGCGTGGTGCCGCCCGATGAGGCCGGAGGCCACGGGGTGGGGTTCGGCGGCGGTGCCCGCACCGAGCCGCAGGTCGAACTCGGGCCGCTCGTCGGCGTTCGTCGTGAGGGAGTCGGCCAGGGCGGAGAACGTGGCAGTACCCGCCTCGAGGTCCGCGTCCACCAGCGGGAAGGAGCCCTCCTCCACAGAGAACCAGACCACGCGTCCTGGGGTGCGGGCGGCCATCGCGGCCACGCGGGCATCATCCCGATTGAGCACGGCGAAACCGTCCGACGGCAGGGACTCGACCAGTTCGCCCTTGGTCCGGGCGATGTTCTCGATCCCGCCGAACTTGCCGGCGTGAGCGGAACCGACCATCAGGACGACCCCGATGTCCGGCTGGACCATGGAGGAGAGGTATTCGATGTTCCCGACCTCGTCAGCACCCATCTCGATCACGAGGTATCGCGTGTCCAGGGCGGCCCGGAACACGGTCAGCGGCACGCCGACTTCACCGTTGTAGGAGTTCTGTGGCGCCACCGTGGGACCCGCGGTCGTCAGGATGGTGGCCAGCAGGTCCTTGGTGGTGGTCTTCCCGGCCGAGCCGGTGATCCCGATGACCGTAGTCGGCGAATGCTCACGGATCCGTTGCACGATGTACGTGGCCAGGCGGCCCATGGCCAGGACCACGTCGTCCACGAGGACGGCCGGGTCTGGCCCTCCCTCGGCGTCCGTGGTCTGACGCTCCGCCAGGATGAGCGTGGCCCCCGCGGCGCGGGCCGCGGGGATGAAGTCATGCCCGTCGGCATGCTCACCGGGTTTGGCGATGAACAGGGTCCCGGCAGCGGCCTCCCGGGAATCGGTGGTGGCGGAGTCGACCGTGGCACCGGACGGCACGGAGGCAGTCAGGGTGCCTCCCGTGGCCTCGGCGACGGCGGTTGCGGTGAGTTCGATCATGACCCGACAACTTTACGTCCGCGCCCATGAGAATCCGATGAGGGGCCGAAGCCGTGCCGTGCCAAGGCGGCCCGCAGTTCCACCCGGTCGTCCAGGGCCACGTCTACACCGTCCATGTCCTGGACGGTTTCATGGCCGCGACCGGCCAGCAGCACCGTGTCGGCCGGTGTGGCCAAGGACACGGCCAGGTCGATGGCGTCCTGGCGCGGCGCGGCCTCGTGAACCTCGACCTCGCGGCCGGTGCCGGCGGCCTGACGGGCCGCTTCCCGTACGCCGGTGAGCACCTCAGACCGGATGCCCGCGGGCTCCTCGGTGTGCGCTTCGTCATCGGTGACGATCACGACGTCGGCCCACTCGGCCGCGATGCGGCCCATCACCGGGCGCTTGGCCCGGTCCCGGTCGCCGGTGGCGCCGAAGACGAGGATGGTGCGGCCGGTGATGTTGCCGGCCGCCTGACGGGCGTCCCGGACGGACTCCAGGGCACGCACCATCCCGTCCGGGTTGTGGGCGAAGTCGACGATCCCGTCCGGGGACTGGCCGACGACCTCCATGCGCCCGGGGACGGCCGTAGCGAAGGGCCCCTGGCCCACCGGCACGTCCAGCACGCGGGCCACGGCGTCCCACTCGGTGCCGGGGAGCGATTCGAAGACCATGACTGCGGCCAGCGCGGCATTGGCCACGTTGAACCGGCCGGGCAGCCCGGTGGAAGCGGTGACGCTGCGGCCGCTGGCCGCATGGAGCAGGGTGAACCGGTACCCGAGGCGGATAGCCTCGAGGGACGTGACGGTCCAGTCCGCGCCCGTCAGCGGCGGGCCCCCGTGATCGGCCGCGGGCCCCAGGGACAGGGTTGCGGTGGGGCAGCCGGAGGCGGCAGCCATCCTGGTCCCCCAGGTGGCGCCGTCACGGTCCGGGGCATCAGGGCCGCCGTCCAGGGTGATGACGGCACGGCCGGTCCGTTCGGCGTCGAAGAGTCCAGCCTTCGCGGCGAAGTACTCCTCCATGGAGCCGTGCAGGTCCAGGTGGTCCTGGGTGAGGTTGGTGAACCCGGCGACCGCGAAATGCAGGCCCGCGACCCGCCGGTAGCTGATGGCGTGCGAGGAGACCTCCATGGCGGCCGAACTGACCTGTTCCTGGCGCATCAACGCCATCAGCGCGTGCAGCTGGGTGGATTCGGGCGTGGTCAGGGTGCTCGGGACGGTGCGGCGTCCGGCGCGGATCTCGATGGTGCCGATCAGGCCCGTGGTCTCCCCCCATGCCTCCAGCAGCGAGGTGAGGAAGTAACTCGTGGTCGTCTTGCCGTTCGTACCGGTGATCCCGTACATCCGCGGACCCGCCTCCGCATTCCGGTAGATGGCCGCGGCAGCCGGCCCGACGGCGTCGCGCACGTTCCGCACCACCAGCACCGGGGTGCCCGTGGGCAGGTCACCGGCCAGTTCCGCCCCCTCCCGGTCCGTGAGTAGTCCGGCGGCTCCGGCGGCGACGACGGCGGCGGCGAACTCGGCGCCGTGACGGTTGGCACCGGGCACACCGACGTAGAGGTCGCCGGTCCGCACCGCGCGGGAGTCCATCGCGATCCCGGCGGGTCCGGGCTGCCCGGGCAGCCCGCTGTCCACGCCGGAGAGCTCGACGGACAGGCCGGAGCGGTTGAGCGCTTCGATGAGGTCGTTCCAGTCCAGCGGGTCCGTGTGGTTTGGTCGGAAGGCAGCATCCTGCTCGGCAGGACTCAGGGTTGAGGTCATGGTGTGGCAGTTCCCTCTTACCAGGGACGCTTCTGCGGGTCTTCGGGGAAGACGTCGTAGTTCTGCGGTTCCTGGTCGCTCGGCGGCACGTTGTATTTGGTCAGCAGGTAGGACAGTACCTCGGCGGCGGTGTCCTCCACCTGCCAGGTCTTCCAGTCGCCCTGCGGCCGGTGCACGGAGATCGCCACGACGAACTGTGGATCGTCGAGGGGGGCCACCCCGGCGAAGGAGGTGGTGTAGCCGTTGTAGCCGCCCACGCCGGCGGCCTCGCCGGTGCCGGTCTTGCCGCCCACCCGGTATCCGGGGATCTGGGCGGGCCCGGCGGTGCCCAGTTCGACGACGCCCTCCATCAGGCGGAGCATCTCCTCGGAGGTCTCCTCGGAGTAGATCCGGGTGCCCTCGTCTTCGGGGAGGACGTTCTCCGAGCCGTCGGCGTCGATGTAGGCGTCGATCAGCTGGGCCTGCTTCTCCACCCCGCCGTTGGCGACCGTCTGCAGGATCTGCGCGAGGTGCAGGGTGGTCTGGGTGTAGCCCTGGCCGAACATGGTGGTGAACCGCTGGCGGCCGTCCCACTGGGAGGGTTCCACCAGGATGCCCTTGTTGCTGCCGGGCAGGCCGACGTCGATGTGCTCGCCGACACCGAGCTGCTTGAGGTAGTCGTAGCGGACCTCATCCTCGACGGTCTGGGCGACCTGTACGGTACCCGTGTTGTAGGACCGGGTGAAGATGCCCGCCGTGGTCATGTCGTAGGTGTCGTGGGGCATGGAGTCGTTGATGACCTGGCCGTCGAACTCCTGCTTGTTCGGGACCGTCCAGGTGTCCGTCGGTGAAATGCCGCCCCGCTCGAGCGCCGTGGCGAAGGTGGAGATCTTGCCGGTGGAGCCCGGCTCGTAGGACTGTGTCAGGGATGTCGGCCGCCAGAACAGGCTGTCCGTGGCCGAGGGGTCCGAGGGGTCCACGGTGGTGGAGTCGGCCATGGCCACGATCTCGCCGGTCTTGGCGTTCATCACGGTGATGTTGCCCCAGTCGGCGTTGTAGGACTCCGTCTTGCGGGAGATCGCCTCCTGGGCGAACCACTGCACGTCCTGGTCGATCGTCAACCGCAGGTCCTGGCCGTCCTCGGCGGGGGTCTCGGAGAACTCCGCGTTGGGGATGCGCACGCCGTCCGCCGCGATCTCGTAGGTCCGCTTGCCCTCGGTGCCCGAGAGGTGTTCGTCCTGGCTCAGCTCGAGGCCTTCCAAGGGGATGCCGTCTCCCCCGAGGAAGCCGAGGATGGATCCCGCCACCGAGCCGTTCGGATAGGAGCGTTCGGACACCGGTTCGGCCAGCAGGCCGGGGATCCCGATCTCCATGGCCTGTTCCTTGACCTGCGGCGTGATGCCCTTCATGACGACCTTGTAGGGACGGTCACCTACCATCCGCTCACGCAGTTCTGCGGCGTCCACATTGAGGATGCCGGAGAGCTCCTGCAGGGAGTCCTCCAGGGCCACGTCCTCCATGGCGTTGGTGTCGTCGTTCCAGGTGCGGTAGTCCTTGACGAGCCGCTGGTCCGCCACCAGGTCGTAGCGGTCCACCGAGGCGGCGAGCACACGGCCCTGGGAGTCGAGGATGGAGCCGCGCTCCGGCGTGATCGAGACCGAGCGCAGCCGCTCCTTCATCGCCTCGGAGGCATGGCCCGATGCATCGACACCCTGGATCACCACCAACCGCAGTGCCAGCACCACGAGCAGGGCCAAGGCGATGAGGATGCCGAGCCGCAACCGACGCCCGCTGGCGTCCACGGTGGCGCCGGTTCCGGCTCCGGGAGTCCTGGCCATCTACGGTGTCCTTCCTGCCCGGTGTCGGGTGCGGTGCTCGAGGGGTCTTACGGGTGGTCGGTCAGGGCGTGTCAGGTCAATTGCCGCTGGCGGAGAACTCCGGAGCAGGGATCGTGCCGCCGTTGAGGCTGTCCGATCCTCCGTCCGCGCTCTCCTGCGCGGGGCTGTCGGCCGCGTCCGCCGGACCGTTGCCGGTGGCGTCCGCTCCTGACGGGGCGGGCAGATCAGCGAAGGCGCCGGCGCCGACGGGGGCCTCCACCGCCTCGGACGGTTCAGCCTCCGCCTCGGTCGAGGCCGAACTGGCAGCGGCGGCTGCGGCCTGCTTCTCGGAGGGGCTGGCGGGGGCGGCCACATGGCCGCTGGGCTTGTCCTCGGCGTCGGCCGCGGTGGCAGTTCCGGTGACCGCACCGTTGGACAGGTCGATCGACGCGACGTCTCCGGGATTGACCATGCCCAGCTTCGTGGCCTCGGCCGCCAGGTTCTGGGGCGCTTCCAGGTGTTCGACCTGCTGCCGGAGCAGCTCGTTGGACTGGCTCAGGTCCAGCTGCTCGTTCTTGAGCGAGACCATCTCGTACTGGCGGTTGGACACCGTGATGTTGGTGACGAGGACGGCCATCAGGGCAGCGACCAGGACGGCGATGCAGAGCCCGGCGAACCCGCGGCCGGACTTGCGGATGGGAGCGGGGACGAGCGCCAACGGGGTGCGCCGGCGCGGCGAGGCGTCCTGGCCGGCATCACCGCCGGGCTGCCGTGCGGGCCGGATGACGGGTTGCCAAGGAGCAGCCTGTCCGATCTGCGGAGCGGTGCTCTCGCGGGTCTGGACGGGCTGCTGCATGGCGAGTCGCTGCTGCGTTGCGGTCATGCTTTGCTCCTTGATGCTCTGATCTTCTCAACTGCTCGCACTTTTGCTGAGGAGGCGCGAGGGTTTTGTTCAATTTCTTTCTCGGTGGGTTTGTCCACGCCCCGGGTGACGACCTTGACCACGGGAGCGTGCTCCTCGAGTTCGATCGGGAAACCGGGGGGCGCCGTCGAGGTGGCATCGGCCATGATCGCCCGCTTGGTGATCCGGTCCTCGAGAGAGTGGTAGCTCATGACGACCAGTCGGCCACCGACGGCCAGGTGCCGCAGCGCCGCCGGGAGCGCGTCCTCGAGGACGTCGAGCTCCTCGTTCACCTCGATCCGCAGGGCTTGGAACGTCCGTTTGGCCGGATGACCACCGGTCTTTCCGGCCGCCACGGGGACTGCCCCGCGAATGACCTCGACGAGGGGACCGGTGGAGGTGAAGGGCGACTCGGCCCGGGCTTTGACGATGGCGGAGGCGATCCGCCCGGCGAACCTCTCCTCGCCCCAGGCTCGGATGATCCGCCGCAGCCGATCCTCGTCATAGTCATTGACCACGTCCGCGGCCGTGATGCCGCCCGTGGTGTCCATGCGCATGTCCAACGGCGCGTCGTACGAATAGGCGAAGCCCCGGCCTCGTTCGTCCAGCTGGTAGGAGGAGACTCCCAGGTCGTAGAGCATGGCGTCAGCCTCGTGGAAGCCGCCGGCGGCCAGCGCGTCGCCTACCTCGTCATAGGTGCCGTGCCAGGTGTGCAGGCGGTCTCCGGCCCAGGCCAGGCGCTCGGTGGCGAGGCGGAGGGCCTCGGTGTCACGGTCGATGCCCACGACGACGGCATCCGGGTGACCCTGCAGGATCGCCTCGGCGTGGCCGCCCATGCCCAGGGTTCCATCGAGGTAGACCGGCGTGCGTCCGGCCCGGCGGGCGGCTTCGAGGCCCGGCGACATCAGGTCCAGGACACGGTCCTGCATCACGGGTACGTGCCGGTCCTGTGCCGGAGTCGGTTCGGTGGCCACGCGTTGCCGCCCCTTCCCTCGCTGATGGATGTTCCGGTCCCTTAAGTGACAGGCGGACCCTTGGATCAGATCCCCATCCGCTCACCGGTTCCGTGCCTGGCCCGGGGGAAGTCGGGTCAGGTCCGGCCGAGGGCGGCTGGAGGTCTCATTCAAGAATCCGCGCTGTGTGGTTATGCTCCCGGGTCTCCTAGAAGATCCCGGGCAGTACTTCCTCGTCAGTTTCGGAGAACGCGTTCTCCTGCTCCTCCAGGTAGGAGGACCAGGACCCGGCATCCCAGATCTCGGCCCGGCTGCCGGCACCGATCACGGCGAGCTCCCGGTCCAGTCCCGCATAGCTGCGCAACGGGGCCGGGATGGTGATGCGCCCCTGCTTGTCCGGCGTCTCGTCCGAGGCACCGGACAGGAACACACGGATGTAGTCCCTGGCCTGACGTGAGGACAGTGGTGCCGACCTCATCTGCTCGTGAACCTTTTCGAACTCACGGGCACTGAAGACGTAGATGCAGCGCTCCTGCCCTCGAGTGAGGACCAAGCCCTCGGCCAGCTCCTCGCGGAACTTGGCCGGAAGGATCAGCCTCGCCTTCTCATCCAGGCGCGGCGTATAGGTCCCGAGGAACACGACCCACCGCCTTTGCCGTCTGAGAGGTGCGCGTGACCCTCCTTCTTCACCACCATCCTCTGATGTCCTCCACTTTACCCCACAACTCCCCACGGTCAAGCCAAAACGGGGTGGGAGGCACGGTGTGGCGTGGTGTCACGCACGGCTACCGTGACGTTGCGACCCGGACACCCTCCCTTGTCATCACGCGGATCCACGGCCAGGAGATGGCGCATCACTCCCCCTCACGCTCAGCCGGGGAGGAAGGTGGAGGACGTGGAGGGGATTCTGCGGCTTCGACACCTGCCCACGGCCGTCACGGCGGCCCACTCCCCCGCATGGGGTGGAGTGGGCCGCCTGAGCGCGCCGGGGAACGACGTGGGGAGGAAAGTGGGGAATGCTGCGGGGAGGGACATGGAGAGCGCCGTGGAAGGCCCATCGTCGAGGACGCGGACTCTCGACACGGCCTGGCTAACCGGTTTAACGACGAAACCCCGCCGCTGAGCGACGGGGTTGCGGTGCCGGGCACGCCGTGGCGTTCCGGGATGATTCACGACTGTTCAGCGCACGATCAGGGTTCTTGGTTGCGGCGGTCCTCCCACCGCTGCTCCAGATTCGCCATGAAGGGGGAGTTCTTCTTGGCGGTGGCGGAGTCATGGCCCCGCCCACGCGTGGATTGCCGTGATCGGCTCGTGGCCACGTAGACCCCGGCCGCCATGACAATGAACCCGATGATGCCCAACCAGATGAACTGTTGGGAGACGCCCCATAGGAGGGCCCCGAGTCCCACCGCCGCGGTCACCGCGCCGGCCACCAATCGGGTGGTCGAAAAACGAGAGGTACCCGCTTCACTCATGCTCGTGGCAAAGTGCGGGTCCTCTGCATTCAGCTGTTGTTCCAGCTGCTCAAGGAGCTTCTGCTCCCGCTCAGACAACGGCATCGCTGCCTCCTCTTCCGGCCCGGGCCTTCCCGTCCGTCTAGCATAGGGCTCGCCCGGGCCCCCACGCCATATCGGTGACGCCTCTTGACCGTCTTGATACGAACAGTTCCGCGATCAGCGAATATCCTTGCGCTGCGTCAGCCCCGTTTCCGGCGCGTTCCGGTCCACCAGCGTGGCGGGCTTCAACGCGGCGTGGGGGAATTTGCGGCGGATGTCATCGGCCACCCGATCCGCCTCGGACCAGTCTGCCGGAGGGCTCTCGTCCTCCCACAGCAGCGCCTCCTGCAGCACCTTGTCGGCACCGGCCAACCGCTCCGCGCGGATCCCCAGCAGGCGGACCGGGAGGGGCCGACCGTCCAGGAGACCGGCCAGGAGTGCTTCAGCGGCCTCGGCGAGGGGCCCGGCGGAGTCCACGGGCGCCGGCAGCGTCATGGTGCGGGTCTGGACGGACAGGTCCGGCGCCTTCACCTTGACGCTGACCGCCCCCGCACGAAAGCCGGCGCGGCGTAGCCGGATGGCACCCTCATGGGCCAGCGCCACCAGGTGCCGATGGAGGTCGGCCGGGTCGCGGACATCCTGCTCGAAAGTCTTCTCCACCCCCAGGCTCTTGGTCTCCCGTTCGGGTGTGACGGGGCGGGGGTCGATCCCCCGGGCCAACTGCAGGAGTACCGGGCCCTGGACGCCTAGCCACCGTTTCATTCGCTGCGGGGCCTGGGCGGCCAGGTCGCCCACCGTGGTGAGGCCGGCCGCCACCAGTCGCTCACCCAGGACTGGCCCGACGCCCCAGAGGGCGGAGACCGGTAGTGGGTCCAGGTAGGTGCGGGTCTGTTCCGGTGGGACCACCACCAGTCCGTCGGGCTTGGCCCGCGTGGAGGCGATCTTGGCCACGGACTTGGTGGACGCCGCACCCACGGTGCAGGGCAGCCCCGTCCGTTCACGGACCTGCTCCCGGATCAGGGCGCCGATGCGCGCGGGTGAACCGAGCCGGCGTCGTGCCCCGGAGACGTCCAGGAAGGCCTCGTCGATGCTGAGCTGCTCCAGGACCGGAGTGAAAGACTCCAGGATCCGCATCACGTCCGAGGAGGCCGCGGCATAGCGTTCGTGCCGGGGCTCCACCACGGCGACGCCTGGGCACAGCGCCTGGGCGTGCGCCAGGGGCATGGCCGAGCGGACTCCGAAGGCGCGTGCCTCGTAGGAGGCGGACAGGACCACCGATCTGCCGCCGCGGTGTGCGACGAGCGACGGGATTCCCGCTAATTCCGGGTGGTCGAGCAACTCCACCGACAGGAAGAAGGCGTCCATGTCCACGTGCAGGATCACCGCGTCCCAGGAACCATCCGATCCGCCGGTCTCGGCGGACGCCAGGGTCCTGCGCTCTGTCATGGGACCAGCTTAGGGCCCGCGGCCACCGGTAGTCTGAGCACGCCGCCGAACCACCCCCAGGAGCCCAAGGAGCACCGTGCCCGTCCCCCCTTCCGTCCCCCAGACCACCGATGTCGACCGCGAGTCGGCCTTCGTCCAGGCCGTGGGGGTCCGCATGGTCGAGCTGTTGGACGGGTACCGTGCCCGCGCTGCGGCGATCTCCGACTCCGCCACCCCTTTGGTGGAGTCGATCGCCGGACTCGTCCGCGGCGGGAAGAGGATGCGGGCCGTGTTGTCCTGGTGGGGATGGCAGGGCGCCGGCGGCCACCCCGATGATCCGCTCATCCTGGATGCGGCCGTGGCACTCGAGTTGTTCCAGGCCGCAGCCCTGATCCACGACGACATCCTCGATCGGTCCGACACCCGCCGGGGAGCCCCCAGCATCCACCGTGCCTTCGAAGCCCGGCACCAGCAGGCGGGTTGGCGGCAGGACCCGGGTCATTTCGGGGTATCCGCCGCCATCCTGACGGGCGACCTGTGCCTGTCCCTGAGCGAGGAGGTGTTCGCCTCCGCCGCCGATGCCTCCACGAACCCGGCGGGCGCGCGAGGCCTGTTCAACGAGATGCGGTTCGAGGTCATGGCCGGCCAGTACCTGGACATCCTGGACGAGGTCGAGGTGCCGGGCCAGGACCCGGCCGAAGCCCTCCAGCGCGCTCGCACGGTCCTGCGGTTCAAGTCCGCCCGGTACTCCGTGGTCCACCCGCTGGGCCTGGGTGGGATCCTGTCCGGCGCGGACGGGGACCTCCTGAAGCACTATGGCCGGATCTCCGCGCCCCTGGGTGAGGCGTTCCAGCTGCAGGACGATCTGCTCGGGGTCTTCGGGGACCCCGCGGTGACCGGGAAGCCGGCCGGGGACGATCTGCGCGAGGGGAAGCGCACCGAGCTGGTGGCACACGCCCTGGACCTACTCACCCCCAGCCAGGTGGCAGAAGTGGAGGCAGCGCTGGGCGATCCGGAACTGACCCCCGAGGCCGTGTCTCGGATCCAGATACTGCTGGAATCAGGAGGCGCCCGCGCCCGGGTGGAGCGCGAGGTCCTCGACCTCGGTGATGCTTCTCTGGCCGCCCTGGTCGAAGCGCCCATGGACCAGGGCGCCAAGGTGGGGCTGGAGCGCTTGGCCCGGCAGATCCTGGACCGGAAGCACTAGTCTCCGGCCGGCGGGCTGAGGGCTACCAGGCCAGCGCCTGCGCCCTCCGGCGTATCTCCGTCTTGCGACCTTCCCGCAAGGCGTCGATCGGGCGGCCTGGGAGGGACTCGTCCGGCGTGTAGAGCCAGCGAATGGCCTCGTCATCCGAGAACCTGGCGTCCCTGAGGACCGAGATGGTCCCCTTCAGTGGCTCCAGGGGCCCGTCCTCCACCAGGAAGAGCGCCGGAATGGCGCGGGCGTGACGTTCACCGACCTTGGCGGTCAGCAACCGTCCGTCACTGACCATGTTGTGGACCCGAGTGACCGGGATGTCCCATTTCTCGGCCAGGTCGGGAAAGAACTCCCAGTCCTGCACCAGGTCTTCGAGCGTCGGCTCCTGCGATGCGGCGTTGTTGCCTGCGGCGGTATTCACCCGTCCAGCCTAACGACTGACGCGGCGGCCTGGGACACCCCGTCCCCATGGGCGGCTGCCGGGACTGTCCACGCGCAACGCGGCCACGTTGCCGAATCGTTACCGTCTAGATTCCCTTCCGTAACTACCTTCAGGTACGTTTACATCTGTCACATTTTCATTACAGGCATCATCAGACGCGGTTTGTCATTCTGTTCACACCCGTGACAGGAGCAGCCTCGGTGGTGCAGCACCTTCAGAGGAAACCCACATGACTGATCGCCCTTCCGGCACGCCACGCCTGTTGAAGTCCGCCCTGGCCACGTCGACCCTGCCGCTCATGGTGCTGGGCTCAGCCGCCCTGGCCACGCCGGCGGTGGCCGACGCCCCCCGTCAGGCGCTCACCCCCCGGTCCGCCTCGCCCGTGAACATCGAGACGGCACAGGTGCGCCTCTCCTCCGCATCACTGGCCTCCAGCGTTCCCGCCTCCTTCTCCGGCACCGGTGCCGTCAAGACCGCCAAGGCTGCCTCCAGCTACACGGTCAAGGCCGGGGACACCCTGTCCCACATCGCCGTACGCCACGACCTCTCGCTGTCGGCACTGCTGAAGGCCAACGGCCTCTCGGCGTCCACGATCATCCACCCGGGCCAGAAGATCACGCTCCCGGGCTCCGCACCGTCGTCCTCCACGTCCGGCCAGACCGCATCCAGCGGCACCACCGCCCAGACCTACACCGTCAAGGCCGGGGACACCCTGTCCCACGTCGCCGTGCGCCATGACCTCGCCCTTTCGTCCCTGCTGACGGCGAACGGCCTCTCGGCTTCGTCGATCATCTACCCGGGCCAGAAGCTCAAGCTCTCCGGCGGCGCCACGGTGGCTCCGGCCTCGTCCGGCGGTTCCACCGCCGGCGCCTCGACCACCGGAGCTTCGACCACCGCCAAGACCTACACGGTCGTCTCGGGAGACACCCTTTATGGCATCTCCTCCCGCCACGGCGTCAGCCTGTCCACCCTCCTCAAGGCCAATGGAATCGCCGCCTCCTCCACCATCTACCCGGGCCAGAAGCTCAAGCTCTCCGGCAGCGGCAGCACCCCTGCCTCCCCGCCGGCCGGCTCCCCGGCCGGGAACGCTGCGGCCTCGTCCTACACGGTGAAGTCGGGCGACACCCTCTCCGGCATCGCATCACGGAACGGCATCAGCCTCTCCGCCCTGCTGAAGGCCAATGGCCTGTCCTCGACGGCCACCATCCACCCGGGACAGAAGCTCAAGCTCTCCGGCAACACCACGGTTGCCCCTGCCACCTCCGGCACCTCGGCAGGCAGCACCGTGCAGTCGTACACCGTCAAGTCCGGTGACACCCTCTACGGCATCGCATCACGGAACGGCATCAGCCTCTCCGCCCTGCTGAAGGCGAACGGCTTCAGTGAGACGGCCACCATCCACCCGGGACAGAAGCTCAAGCTCTCCGGGTCCGGGTCATCCGCCGCCCCGGCCGAGGACGACCTGGTCCCGAACACCTTCCTGCACTACACCTACCCGGACCACATCGTCCGCGACGCCAACGAGAACAAGCGGGCCCTGCTCAATGCCGGAGTGCCGTCCCGTTCCCAGATGCAGGCGATCATCGCGGACACCGCCCGTCAGATGGGCGTCGATCCGTCCCTGGCCTTGGCCCACGCCTTCACCGAGTCCAGCTTCAACCACGCCTCGGTCTCCCCGGCCAATGCGATCGGCGCCATGCAGGTCATCCCGAGCTCGGGCGACTGGGCCTCAGACCTGGTGGGACGCAAGCTCAACCTGCTGGACCCGCACGACAACGCGACGGCCGGCGTCGCGATCATCCGCCAGCTGCAGCGCACTGCCGGGTCCTTCGACATCGGCGTAGCGGCCTACTACCAAGGACTGGGCGGTGTGCAGCGCAACGGCATGAAGTCGGACACCAAGGATTATGTGGCCAAGGTCAAGAACTACATGAAGCGCTTCTGACCCTCTGGTCCCCGGACCGGACGCTGGGCCGGTCTACCCTGTAGTGGTGAAGGAATACCGCGCCGACCCCATGAACGGGACCGTCATCGAGGGACGGTACGAGGTCCGAACCCGGCTGGCCCGGGGCGGCATGTCCACGGTGTACCTGGCGGTGGACCAGCGCCTGGACCGCGAGGTCGCGCTCAAGGTCCTCTACCCCCACCTCGCCGAGAACCCCGACCTGGTTGAACGGTTCGAGCAGGAGGCCAAGACCGCGGCCCGGCTCTCCCACCCGCACGTGGTCAACGTGCTGGACCAGGGCGTGGACGAGCATCCGGACGGAAACCTCGCCTATCTCGTCATGGAGTACGTGCCGGGCTACACATTGCGCACGGTCCTGGAACGGCGCAACTCCATGACCCCCCGTGTGGCGTTGGCCTACCTGGAGGCCATCGTCGACGGGCTGGCGGCGGCCCACCGGGCCGGCCTCGTCCACCGGGACATGAAGCCGGAGAACGTGCTGGTGTCCCGGGACGGTCGCATCAAGGTCGCCGACTTCGGCCTGGCCCGCGCCACCACCAATTTCACCGGGACGGGCGCTGCCCTGGTCGGCACCGTCGCCTACATCTCTCCGGAACTGGTCAGCGGCTCCCCCGCGGATGAACGCAGTGACGTCTATGCCGTCGGCATCATGGCGTACGAGATGCTGGCCGGCCGCCAGCCCTTCACCGGGTCCTCCCCCATCCAGGTGGCCTACCAGCACATCAACAACGAGGTGCCCGCCCCGTCCGAGGTGGTCCCGGGACTGGCCGCCGAGCTGGACCGGCTGGTGCAGTGGTCGACGGCCCCGAACGCACGCGATCGCCCGGCGGACGCCGCCGTCCTCCTGGCCGAGATCCGCAGTCTCCGCTCGTCCCTCCCGGATGAGGACCTTGATGTCGAGGCACCCGCGGCTGCCGGGGCTACAGCGGCCGCCGCCGGCCCGGCCGGCACCGAGGTGCTGGGCTCTCAGGGGTACCACCACGAAGCCGAACTCCGTGACCCCCAGGATGCCGACGACGGCGACGATGTTGGGGACGACGGCGAGTCCTGGGACCATGACGCCACGGACGTCATCGGGTCCGTGGACCACAACGATTCCACCGACGTCCTGGACCCCGGGGCGACGACGTTCTTGCCGCCGGCCGGACACCACCGCACCTCGGTGCTGCCCACGCTCCAGCCGGACGGGCCCGGTGCGCCACCCGCCGAGCCCACCGACCGGTCCGACTCGTCGGGCTCGTCCGGAGCACCCGTCCTCGACGCACCGACGACGGACCAGACTGGCAGGGCGGGCACGACCGGCAGACCGAGCCGGACCGGGCGGACCGTCAGGGCACCAGGCCGTTCCGCCTCTGCGCGCCAGGAGCGGCGCCAGGCAGCCCGCCAGGCGAAGATTCCCACGGAGGTCCTCGGTCACCGCAGCGGCAGGCGCATGTGGATCTGGGCCGCCGTCGTGCTCATCATCACGGCCATCCTGGTACTGGCGGGCTGGTTCTTCGGTGCCGGCCCCGGGGGCGTGGTCACTGTCCCGGAGGTGGAGGGCCGCAGCAAGGTATCGGCGGTGGATGCGCTCCGGCAGACGGGAGTGGGCTATGCCCTGGCCAGCGTGCACCATGACGTGGTGGCCGAGGACAGCGTGATCGCCACCGATCCCCAGGGGGGAACCGAGGTGAGGCGGTTCAACACGGTGCTGGTCACGGTGTCCTTGGGACCTGAACTCTTCGAGGTGCCCGATCTGACCGGCCTGGAGCAGGACGAGGCCGAAGCCACCCTCCAGGACGCCGAACTGGCCTTGGGCACCGTGACCCACGAATACTCTGACACCGTGGAGCAGGGCTCCGTCCTCAGCCAGTCCCCCGCCGCCGCGCACGAGCTGCGCCGCAACCACGCGGTCTCCGTCGTCGTCTCGGAGGGGCCTCAGCCGGTCGCCGTCCCGGACCTGTCCGGGATGACGGTGGAGGAGGCCGCGTCCGAGCTGGAGGCGGTCGGCCTGCAACTGGAGGTCCGCGGCAGCGAACATTCCGCCTCCGTCGAGGCGGGCCGCATCATCACCCAGGACCCGGCCGAGGGCGACGTCCTGCCCGGATCAACGGTCACGGCGGTCCCATCACTGGGGCCAAAAATGATGGCGGTCCCAGATGTCACCGGCCAGTCCCAGGGTGAGGCGCGCCGTCAGCTCGAGGAGGCCGGCTTCGAGGTGGAGGAGACCGAGATCCTCGGTGATTTCTTCGGCAGCCGAGAGGGCCGGGTCCGGAACCAGTCACCGGAGTCCGGAGCCGAGGCGGCCGAGGGATCCACGGTGCGGATCCTCATCCTCTAGACGCTATGAGGTGAAGGGAGGTCGGGACCTGCACTGTTCAACATTGCGTGGGTTGCCGGCCGTGCTTCCCTTCCCGGTCGCCCGGTGACGGGGATTGACTGGTAGTGCCACAGTTGAATCTTTGGGAGGTCCCGACATGTTCGATCGTACTTATGTGGGGCTGGATGTGCATGCTCAGAACGTCGTCGCCTGTGCCCTGGACACGGCCACCGGCGAGATCGTCCGGGACAAGATGGCCTGCGACCCGGTGGCCGTGACCGCCTGGCTGGAACGCTTCGACCCCGAGCATCTGCAAGTGGTCTACGAGGCCGGACCTACCGGCTTCGGGCTGGCCCGGCACCTGCGCCTACACGGCATCGACTGTGTGGTCGCGGCCCCGTCCAAACTGCTGCGCGCCCCCGGCGACCGGGTTAAGACGGACAAGCGCGACGCGATGGGCCTGGCCAGGATCCTCTCGCTGGGCCAGATCACCCAGGTGCGGGTTCCCACCCTGGGCCAGGAAGGGCTGCGGGACCTCTCCCGAGCCCGGATGGCCGCGGCGAAGGACCTGGCCCACTGCCGGCAGCGGATCAACTCGCTGCTGCTGCGCCACGGACTCCACTACCCGGAGAAGAGCCGGTGGACCAGCCCACACCTTGCCTGGCTGGGCCGGCAACGCTTCGACTCGACGGCCACGGCATCGACCCTCGAGTCCTACCTCGAGCAGCAGGTGCTGCTGATGCAGCATCTGAAGCGGCTCGAGGCCGAGATCACCGAACAGGCCAAGAACTCCGAGTATGCGCAGGTGATCAACGCGCTGATGTGCTTCCGGGGGATCGACATCACCACCGCCTACGGGCTCGCCGTGGAGATCGGCGACTGGACCCGCTTCACCGGATCGTCCATCGGCGCCTACCTGGGGCTGGTGCCCTCCGAGCACTCTTCCGGGGCCTCTCGGGCCCAGGGCCCGATCACCAAGGCCGGCAACACCTACGCCCGGCGCCTGCTCGTGGAAGCCGCCTGGCAACACGACCGGCCGTTCAGACGCCCCGGGACCAGGCTGCTGCGCCAGCTCCAGCTCGTGGACTCGGCAACCCGGATCCGGGCGCTGGAGGGCAACCGGCGTCTGCACCGGGCCTGGGAGCGGTTCAACGCCCGAGACAAGCTGCGCACCAAGGCCAACACCGCCATCGCCCGGGAACTGGCCGGCTGGTGCTGGTCGGTCGCCGCACCGCTACAACAAGCCGTCCAGGACAAGGCCTGGCCGGTGCCGGAAGGAGCCGCGATGAACGCGGCCTGAACCCCCTGAACGTACCCTGCGGACCGCGTGGGGCGATGAGGCAGCACGTGGAGCCAACCCGAGACCTGACTATGGACAACCGAGACCCCGGTCCCGGCGACGCCCGACTCTAGACCTCGGAATGCTCCTGCCGAACAATCGTCATGCGGTACCCAACCCGCGAATATCAGTCTGACCCTGTCGTCGACAAGACGCGCCTACGCCCCACCACCGCAGCGGTACATGAAGAACGGCCCCGGACACCGACTGGTCCGGAGCCGTTCTTCTCTGCCACTTGACAAACGAAGCTACATATCAGTCATCCGGTGGTCCGTCGGCAGGTCGTCCGTCCCACGCGGACGTCCGCCTGCTCTAGACCGAGCGGTCGGGGTGGGACAGCGCCTCGGTGACCAGGAACGCCATCTCGAGGGACTGCTGATGGTTCAGCCGCGGGTCCACCAGCGTCTCGTAGCGGTCGGCGAAGGCCGACTCATCGATCGGGTCAGAACCGCCCAGGCACTCCGCCACATCGTCACCGGTCATCTCCACATGCAGACCTCCCGGGTACGTCCCGGCGGCTCGGTGGACCTCGAAGAAGCCACGCACCTCGTCCATGACGTCGTCGAACCGGCGTGTCTTGTACCCGTTGGCGGCGGTGACCGTGTTTCCGTGCATCGGGTCGGTGACCCACAGCGGCTGGGCTCCGGAATCCCGGACCGCTTCCACCAGGGCGGGCAGGTTCTCCCGGATCCTGCCGGCACCCATCCTGGTGATGAAGGTCAGCCGGCCCGGCTCGCGTTCGGGATCGAGCTTGTCGATGAGCGCCAGAGCGTCCTCGGGTCTCGTGGTGGGCCCGAGCTTCACGCCGATCGGGTTCCGGACCTTGGAGAGGAACTCGACATGGGCGCCGTCCAGGTCACGGGTCCGCTCGCCGATCCACAGGAAGTGCCCGGAGGTCGAGTACGGCAGGCCGGAGCGGGAGTCGATACGGGTCAGGGCCCGTTCGTAGTCCAGCAGCAGCGCCTCGTGGGCCGTGAAGAAGTCCGTGCGACGCAGGGCACTGAAGTCCACACCCGCGGCGTCCATGAACCGCACCGCACGATCGATCTCGCCCGCGAGCTCCTCGTAGCGGGAGTAGGCGGGATTCTTCATGAAACCCTGGTTCCAGGCATGCACGGACCGCAGGTCGGCGAATCCACCCTGGGTGAAGGCGCGGACCAGGTTCAGCGTGGCGGCGGAGGTGTTGTAGGCCTGGACCATGCGCTGCGGATTGTGACGCCGGGACTCCGGGGTGAAGTCGAATCCGTTGACGATCTCGCCGCGGAAGGACGGCAGGGTGACGCCGTCCCGGGTCTCGGTGTCCGAGGACCGGGGCTTGGCGAACTGGCCGGCCATCCGGCCCATCTTCACCACCGGCAGCGAGGCACCGTATGTCAGGACCACGGCCATCTGGAGAATGGTCTTGACCCGGGCACTGATCTTGTTGGCCGTGGCGCCGGCGAAGGTCTCGGCGCAGTCACCACCCTGGAGCAGGAAGGCCTCGCCCTGGGCGGCTGCGGCCAACTGGGTGCGGAGCACATCCACCTCACCGGCGAACACCAGCGGCGGGGCGGAGGACAGCTCCGCCATGGCGGACTCGAACTCGGCCGGATCCTCCCAGGTGGGTTGCTGGGACACCGGCTTCGACCGCCAGTCATCCAGGCCGGGATAGTCGGCCGCGCCATTGGATTGGGCTGAGCCGAAGGCCGGGAAGTCTGTGGTGGGATCCGAAATCATGGTTACAGGGTACGGAACCCGGGCCGTGGATGCGTGCTTGTGACCTACTGCGCGTCCGGTGCGTCCGCGGCAGGCTGGCTCTTCACGGTGGCGGCATAGACGTCCACGTATTCCTGGCCGGAGAGCCGCCGGATGGCCTCCACGATCTGGTCGGTGACCTGCCGCTCCACGAAGCGGTCGCCCGCGCGGTCGTAGTACTCCGAGAAGTCCAGGGGCTGGCCGAAGATCATGCCCACGCGGCGGATGCTGGGGATGGTGCGGCCGATGGGCTGAACCTTGTCCGTGCCGATCATCGCAATCGGCACCACGGGAACCCGGGCGTTCAGGGCGAGCTTGGCCACGCCCAGCTTGCCCCGGTACAACCGTCCGTCCGGGCTGCGGGTGCCCTCCGGATAGATCCCGAGGAGCTTGCCGTCCTGCAGCACCTCGAGGCCGGACCGGAGCGAGTCGAGCGAGGCCTTGCCCCCGGCGCGGTCCATGGGCAGTTGGTTGGTGGCCTCGAAGAACTTGCGGGTGATCCACCCCTTGGGTCCCTTGCCCGAGAAGTACTCCTTCTTGGCCAGGAAGTGCACCTGCCGATCCAACTGGGCCGGCATGAAGATGGAGTCGGACACCGAGAGATGGTTGCTGGCCAGGATGGCCGCCCCCTCCTCGGGCACATTGTTCAGCCCCTTGACCCAGGGGCGGAACAGGAGGTTCGTCACGGGTGCCACCACGAAGGTCTTGGCGAACCAATAGAACACGGAAGGTGAACCTCTCCTCAGACGGTGCGGACCGGCACCAGTCTAGTACTACAGTCGCGCTTATTTCCTGCCTTGTCGGCGTTTTAACCGGGTTCTCGGTCCGGGTCGTGTTAATCATTGGCCATGGACGAGGATATCTGTGTGGCCGAGGTAAGGGAATGGGCAGAGGGGCTGGAGGAGGTCCGGGAGCTTATCGCGCCCCGGTTCGCCCGGTCCGAGCCGCGGGCCAACGCCGTGGACTACCTGCAGGGCCTGCTCTCGCAGGCCGAGCGCAAGAACTCCTGGACCCTTTCCGAACGGGCCGGGCAGGGAACCCCGGATGCCATGCAGCGGCTGCTGTCGACCACGGACTGGGATCCCGATGGGGTCCGCGACGACCTGGCCTCCTACGTGGCCAGGCACCTGGGCGACGACGAGGGGATCCTGGTCGTGGACGAGACCGGATTCCTGAAGAAGGGCTTCCGCTCGGCCGGGGTTGCCCGCCAGTACTCCGGCACCGCCGGGCGGATCGAGAACGCCCAGATCGGTGTGTTCCTGACCTACACCGCACCGGCCGGACGCACATTCCTGGACCGCGAGCTCTACCTGCCCAAGGCCTGGACCGAGGACGCCGACCGGTGCGCGGCCGCCGGGATCCCCGCCGATCGGGCCTTCGCGACGAAGCCGGAACTGGCTGCCACCATGATCGACCGGGCCCTTCACGCCGGGGTCCCGGCGAAGTGGGTGACCGGGGACGCGGTCTACGGCCAGCACGCCGGGCTGCGGGCAGGCCTGGAGGACCGGGGGGTGCACTACGTGCTGGCCGTTCCGTCGAACCAGCGCGTCATCGCCGCCACCGGCCGGCTCGGTGCCAAGGTCCGCGCCGATGAGCTCGTCACCGCGCTGTCCGGCCGGTCCTGGCGGACCCGTTCGGCCGGGGAGGGCTCCAAGGGCCAGCGCCGCTACGGGTGGGCGAGGGTCCGGATTAAAGGGCCCAACGACGAGAACGCCGAGCACTGGCTACTGGCCCGGCGCTCCCTGGCCGACCCGGAAGACATCGCCTACTACCTCTGCCACACGCCCAAGCGGGTGTCGCTTGATCAGATGGTGCGGGTGGCCGGGGCTCGCTGGGCCATCGAGGAGACCTTCCAGACGGCCAAGGGCGAAGCCGGACTGGACCACTATCAGGTGCGTCAGTACACAGGCTGGTACCGGCACATCACGCTGTCCATGCTCGCCCACGCCTTCCTGACCGTGATCCGGTCCAAAAAAGGGGGCCCGGTGACGGGGAGCTGATCGCCTTGACGCTGCCGGAGATCAGGCATCTGATCACGACCCTCCTCTGGGTTCCCCCGCCTCGACCGGACCACACCCTACAGCGATCACTGTGGCGCCGACGACACCAACAACGCGCCCAATACCATCACTACCAGGCCCGCGGACATCCTCTACAAACGCGACTGTAGTACTAGGAGTATGGAGCCACCATGGCGGCTAGGCTGGCGTGATGGATCCCCTGCAGAGGCCGATGTCCCTGGGCGGCGCCCCGGACGGCGTTCTGGCCCGCGGTCACGGCTCCACCGCCGTTGCGCTGTTCCATGGCTTCACCTCGGGCCCGTTCTCGGTGGCCCCGTGGGCCAAGGCCCTCGCACAGGCCGGGGCCGATGTCGAGGTACCCTTGCTGCCCGGCCATGGCACCCGGTGGGAGGACCTGGAACGTGTCACCGCCGCGGACTGGCGTGCCACCGCCCGTCAGACCGTCGATGACCTGCTCGCCACCCACGAGCACGTGTTCGTGGCAGGACTGTCCATGGGCGGCGCCCTCGCCCTCGACGCCGCCGCCCACCGGCCGGTCGCGGGGGCCGTGGTCGTGAACCCGGCCCTGCGGTTCGCCTCCGCGGCCGCACCCCTGGCCGGGCTGCTCCGTCTCGCCGTCCGCACCGCCGCCCCCATTGCCAATGACACCGTGCGCCCCGATGCGGACGAACGAGCCTATCCCCGCACCCCGCTGGCCGGCGTACGCCAGATCGGCGCGGTGCAGGCGGCGGCCCGTCGCGCCCTGCCGGACATCGATTCACCGGTGCTGGCGTTCCGCTCCACCACCGACCACGTGGTTGCGCCTTCCTCGATGACCACCCTGGGGCGCGGGCTGGAGCCAGGCCTGCTGACGGTCCGCCCGCTGTACAACAGCTATCACGTGGCCACCCTGGACTGGGACGCCGGCCTCATCCACGACGAGTCGATCGCCTTCATGTCCGCCACCGTGGATTCCCGGCTCCGGGAAGGACTGTCATGACGGAACGCCGGGATGGATCTCACGGTCACGAGCACGACGGCGAAGGAGACCGCGAGCACGAGGACCAGGCCGAGATCGACCGCCAGTGGCAACAGATCGTCGAGGGCTTCGGCCCGATCGAGCCGTCCGGGCCCGCCCTCGAACCGCCCACGGCGGAGCGGCCCGACCTCGCCTCATATTTCGCCGAGACACCGGCGTGGGGGCCGCGGGACTACACCGTCGACGATGAGGACGAGGGTGACTTCGTCCCGCCCGACCCGCCTGCCCTGGCGACGGGACGCCCGGCCATGGTCCTGAGCGTGGTCGGACTGATCGGCGGCCCGGCGGCACTGCTGCTGGCCGCACTCTTCTGGCCCGGCATCCCCGGCGTGATCGTCACGGTCCTCATCGCCGCCTTCGTGGCCGGGGCGGTCGGCCTGTTCCTGTCCCTGCCCCGGGACCAGGATCGCCGTGACCCCTGGAACGACGACGGCGCCCAGGTCTAGGGTCCCGGCAGGGTTCCGCGGTGGCGGACTACCATGCCGGCGAGGTGACTGGCCCGGATGACAGCGACCACACGGGCCAGCCCGCGCGTTCCAGCGAAACGCCCGCTGCCCCCACCCATCCGGACCGATTGCCCAAGGTCGCGACCGAGACCGACGGCAGAGGACGGCGTCGTCCGCCGGGAAGGTGCCGGGCCAATTCCTCTCGCGCCGGTCCCAGCAGGAACTCCCCTGCGGCGGCCACACCCCCGCCGATGACGAACCGTCCCGGATCCAGGACGGCTGCCAGTGTGGCCAGGCCGCGGCCGAGCCACCGGCCGGTGACGGCCACGGCGTCTCGGCAGACCGGGTCTCCGGCCAGGGCGTCGTCGATGGCGGCACGCGCCGAGGCCCGTCCGGCACGGGCCGCCAGGGCATCGGCGGAGACCAGCAGTTCCCAGCAGCCGGTATTGCCACACGGGCACGGTGGGCCGGCCGGGTCCATGGTCATATGCCCGAACTCACCGGCCATGCCGTGCTCGCCGATGTCCACGGCGCCGTCCCGGACCAGTGCACCACCGATCCCGGTGCCGATGGCCACCAGGACCATCCGGTCCGGGCCCGCGGCAGACGGCGCCAAGCGGGCCTCGGCCCAGGCCGCCGCGTCGGCGTCGTTGATCACCGAAGGCACCCGTACCGTCGTCGATGCGTGACCGCTCGACTCTCCGGGTGCCAGGGGAAGCCCGGTGAGGCCGGACAGCGCCCGGGAGAGGTCCTGCGGCAGGGCACGGTCCCGCCAGCCGGCCAGGTGCGGGCTGAACACCGACCGACCGCTGGGCGGATCGATCCAGGCCGCGGCGGACACGCCCCACACCACGGGGAGGCCGGGCCAGCGGGAGCGGAGGCCGCCGTACTGGTCCCGGGCGATGGCGGCACACAGGGCGGACAAGGCGTCTCCGTCCGATTCGACCTGGTGTTCGACCCGGGTCTCGGCGGCCTCGATCGCGGAGCCTCCGCCACCCGGCAGGACCGTCCCGGTCAGTGTCCCGCCGGCGGTCAGCACCACCGTTCCTGCCTTCACGGCGCCCCCGCCCACGTCCAGGCCGATGGCCGCGGCGACCGGTGTACTGACAGCTCGATCCTCGTCAGCCACGTCCAGACCCCCTTCGGTCACCCGCCCGGCCTCCCGGCCCAACCGGTGCTCCCGGTCCACCGACACGGTGCGGCGTCGCGCCGCCGGTTACCGACGGGTAGTATGATCACGATTGTGGTACAGGCCACACCGGTTCCGGGCTTGTCCTGTAAGGTCAAAAGCCCCGGGCACCCCCGCCCGGGCCGGTCGGCACCGAAGAGCGCCACATCGCCACACAGCGGCACCGCCAAGCACCAGGAGCGCACGTTGAAGGAATACATTACCCCTCCCACGGTCCAGGTCCCCCAGGAGACGAACATCACCGATCTCCTCGAACAGCAGGTCCTCGCTGATCCCCAGCGGCCACTGTTCGCCCGTCAGACCTCACCCGGCCAGTGGACCGATGTCAGTTCCTCCGCCTTCCATGAGGATGTCCGCACCTTAGCCCGTGGCCTGGCCGCCGCCGGGCTCGAGGCCGGGGACCGGATCGGGATCATGTCCCCCACGCGCTACGAGTGGACCCTCGTGGACTTCGCCATCTGGTACGCCGGGGCGGTGACGGTCCCCATCTACGAGACCTCCTCCCCCAGCCAGGTGGCCTGGATCGTCTCGGATGCCAACGTGCGTGCCGTCGTCTGCGAGACAGCCCGCCACCGCGCCGTGGTGGAGACGGCCATCCGTCAGGAACAGCTCGACCCCCTGGTGGACAGCTGGCTGATCGAGGCTGACGGACTGGACCAGTTGCGCTCCCTGGCAGCCCGGGGGCCGGACGAGGACGTCATGGAGTCTCGCCGCACCGCCGCCAACCTGCCCGATCTGGCCACCATCATCTACACCTCGGGCACCACCGGAAAGCCCAAGGGCTGTGAGCTCACCCACGGCAACTTCGCCGAGCTCAGCCTGCAGGCGCTCGGGACCGACCTGGCCGGGATCGTCAACCCCCGCTCCAGCACCGTCATGTTCATTCCCCTGGCGCACGTCTTCGCCCGCTTCATCTCCGTGCTGGCGCTGGCCGCTGGCGCCAAGGTGGGTCACACCTCGGACATCAAGCAGCTGGTCCCGGACCTGCAGTCCTTCAAGCCGACCTTCCTGCTGGCCGTCCCCCGCGTCTTCGAGAAGGTCTACAACTCGGCCCAGCTGAAGGCGGAGACCGGCGGCAAGGGGAAGATCTTCGCCGCCGGGGCACAGACCGCCATCGACTATTCGAAAGCCCTGTCCGATGGCAAGGTCCCCCTCATGCTGCGCGCCAAGCATGCACTCTTCGGCAAACTGCTCTACGGCAAGATCCGTGATGCCATGGGCGGGCAGGTGGCGCATGCCGTGTCCGGTGGCGGCCCCCTCGGCGCCCGCCTGGGACACTTCTTCCGCGGCATCGGTGTCAACATCATGGAGGGCTACGGCCTCACGGAGACCACCGCCCCGGTCACCGTGAACCTGCCCAGCGCGGTGAAGATCGGCACGGTCGGCAAACCACTGCCGGGCAACGGCGTCCGCATCGCCGACGACGGCGAGATCCTGGCCCAGGGCGTCTGCCTGATGCGTGCCTACCACAACCGGCCGGACGTCACCGAGAAGGAGATCGTGGACGGCTGGTTCCACACCGGGGACATCGGCTCCCTGGATGACGACGGCTACCTGACGATCACCGGCCGCAAGAAGGAGATCATTGTCACGGCCTCCGGCAAGAACGTGGTGCCGGCTGTCCTGGAGGACCAGGTCCGTGCGGACGCCCTCGTCTCGCAGTGCGTGGTGGTCGGCGACAATCGCCCGTTCGTGGCGGCACTGGTGACCCTGGACGCGGAGATCCTGCCGGGTTGGCTCCAGCAGCACGGCATCGCGGCGGACACTCCGGTGGAGGAACTGGCCACCCATCCGGTGGTGGTGGAGCATGTGCAGTCCGTGGTGGACAAGTCCAACCAGTCGGTCTCCCAGGCGGAGTCCATCCGGGCCTTCCGGATCGCACCGGTGGACTTCTCCATCGAGTCCGGCCAGCTGACCCCGTCGCTGAAGATCAAGCGCAACGTGGTACTGGAGGACTTCGGCGGCCTGGTCGAGGAGATCTACGGGGCGCCCAAACCCGCGTAGGACCTACACGAGTCCGCTGTCCGGGACCTCCAGGCCCAGCAGGGCGTTCTCCACGACCTCACTCAGGGCCGGGTGGATCCAGTACTGGCCGCGGGCCAGCGTATGGGCGTCCACGCCGAAACTCATGGCCTGCACCAGCAGCTGAATGAGGTTCGGGGCTTCATGGCCGATGAGATGCGCCCCGATCAACTGCCCGCTCTGTCGGTCGGCGATGAGCTTGCACAGGCCCGAGGTGTCCTCCATGGCCCAGCCATAGGCCACGTCGCCGTACTCCTGGACCTTGACGCTGATCCGGTCACGGCCGTACTCGGCCACTGCCTGAGCCTCGGTCAGTCCGGCCGACCCGATCTGCGGCCTGGTGAACACGGCGGAGGGAATCGGTCCGAGCGTATTGGCCCTCAGGTCCTCCGGATGTTCCAGATTGTGGGAGACGATCCGCTGATCGTGGTTGGCCACGTGTTTGAGCTGGTGCTCACTGGAGATGTCCCCCAGCGCCCACAGCCCCGGTACCGGTGCTCCTCCGGAGAGCAGCCGCTGGTACTCGTCCACCACCAGCCGGCCGTCACCGTGCACGTCCAGGCCGGCGGAGCCCGGGTCCAGCCGGTCGGTGTTCGGGGTCCGCCCCTGGGCCACGAGGACCGCCTCGGCGTCAATCACCATCGTGGCGCCCTCCAGCCCCTCCAGATGCACCGCGACCCACCCAGACTCCGTCTCTTCGATCCGGGACACGGTCCATCCGGTCTCGAGCCGCCACTGCCGGGAGGCGAGTTCGGTGAACCGCTCCGAGATCGTCTCGTCATGGCTGCGCAGCAACTGCGAGGAGCGGTTGACCTGGACCACCGAGGAACCGAGGCCGGAGAAGACGGCGGCGAATTCGGCGGCGATGAATCCTCCGCCGAGCACCACCAGCGTCTCGGGCAGCGTCGGCAGCCGCATGATCGAATCCGAGGTGTGCACCTGTGGCAGGTCGATGCCCTGAACGTCAGGAAGCACCGGCCGGGAACCCGCGGCCACCACGATGGTCTCGGCTTCCAGGACCCGCCCGCTCGCCGTCGTCAGCTGGCGGGTGCCGGTGAACCGGCACTCCTCGGTGATGACGGTGGTGTGGTCCAGCTCCTGGTCTCGGTACCGGAAGCCGCCCGCGGAGATCGCATCGATCCGGGAGAAGATCCGGTCCCGGATCCCGGCCCAGTCCGCCCCGCCGAACTGCAAGTCCACGCCCAGCCGTCCGGACTCCGCCGGGACGGCCGCCAGGGAGGCCGGGTAGGCGAACATCTTCGTGGGGATGCAACCGACGTTGAGGCAGGTGCCACCGAAGACCCCGGCGTCGATGATCGCCACCCGCCGGCCGTCCCAGTAGGGGGTGACCAGCGAGTTGCCGGAACCGGAGCCGATGATGATCAGGTCGAACGTTGAGGTGGTGTCGGTGCCCATGGTCCCAGACTACGGTCCATGGGCACCGTCCCTGGCCTGATCTCGCTGGACGACCCGGGTGTCAGTCCACGACGAGGAGCAGGTCCCCACCCTCCACGGGGGTGGTCCCGCCCAGCACCACGCGGGACACGGTCCCGCCGGCCTGGGCCGTGATGGCCGCCTCCATCTTCATGGCTTCGATGGTGGCCACGGTGGCGCCGGCCTCCACCGCATCGCCCTCGGCGACGTTGACCGTCACGACCCCGGCGAACGGTGCGGCGACGTGACCGGTGGACGCGGGGTCCGCCTTCTCGGCGGCGCGGGCCGTCGACTCCACGGACCGGTCCCGGACCGTGATCTGGCGCGCCTGCCCGTTCAGGGTCACCATGACGGGCCGCAGTCCCTTGGCATCGGGCTCGCCGATCGCCTGCAGCGTCGCCAGCAGGCGGACGCCCTTGCCCAGGGAGATGACGTGTTCCTGCCCCGTCACCATGCCGTAGAGCCAATCGCGGGTGTGAAGGACCGAGGTGTCTCCGAACTCGTCCCGATTGGCCTCGAACTCCTGCGTGGGGCCCGGGAACAGGAGCCGGTTCAGCGTCGCCTGACGGGGGGCTCCGGTCTCGGCCAACGACGCGCGGTCCTCGGCCGAGAGCTCGGCCTCCGGGCGGCGCTGGCCCCGGTTCTGCAGGGCCCGGCTGCGGAACGGTTCCGGCCAGCCTCCCGGCGGGTCGCCCAGCTCACCGGAGAGGAAGCCGATGACGGAGTCCGGCACATCGAAGTCCTGCGGGTTCTCGGCGAAGGCGGCTGGGTCCACGTCCATGCCGACCAGCTGGAGGGCGAGGTCGCCGACCACCTTGGAGCTGGGAGTGACCTTGACGATGTTCCCCAGCATGGCGTTGGCCGCCTCGTACATCTTCTCGATCTGTTCGAACCGGTCTCCCAGTCCCAGGGCGATCGCCTGCTGGCGCAGGTTGGAGAGCTGGCCGCCGGGAATCTCGTGGCGGTACACGCGGCCGGTGGGGGCCGAGAGCCCGGATTCGAAGGGTCGGTAGATCTCCCGGATCGTCTCCCAGTACGGCTCGAGTCCCGCTGCGTGGTCCAATCCCAGTCCGGTGTCCCGTTCTCCATGCTCCAGGGCGGCGACGAGGGCTGACATCGGGACTTGGCTGGTGGTGCCGGCCATGGAGGCCACGGCGGTGTCCACCGCGTCGACCCCGGCGTCCGCCGCGGCCAGCAGCGTCGCCAGCTGCCCGCCGGCCGTGTCGTGCGTGTGCAGGTGCACCGGCAGGTCGAACTCGCTGCGCAGGGCACCGACCAGTTCCTTGGCGGCCTGGGGTCGCAGCAGTCCGGCCATGTCCTTGATGGCGAGGACGTGCGCGCCGGCATCCACCATCTGCCGGGCGAGCCCCAGGTAGTAGTCGAGCGTGTACAGCTTCTCGGACGGATCCAGCAGGTTGCCCGTGTAGCACAGGGCCGCCTCCGCGACGGCGGTCCCGGTGGCCCGGACCGCCTCGATGGCGGGCGCGATCTGGCTGACGTCGTTCAGGGCGTCGAAGATGCGGAAGATGTCCACGCCGGTGTCCGCGGCCTCCTGCACGAAGGCGTTGGTCACCTCGACCGGGTACGGGGTATAACCCACCGTATTGCGGCCGCGCAGCAGCATCTGCAACGGGATGTTCGGCAGCTCCTCCCGCAGCAGCCGCAGCCGGGCCCACGGGTCCTCGGCCAGGAAGCGCAGCGCGACGTCATAGGTGGCCCCGCCCCATGCCTCGACGGAGAGCAGGCCCGGCAGGGTGTGGGCGACGGCTGGCGCGGCAGCCAGCAGATCTCGCGTACGGACCCTCGTGGCCAACAGCGACTGGTGGGCGTCGCGGAAGGTGGTGTCCGTGACGGCCAGTTCGGTGCGGGAACGTAGCTCCGCGGCGAAGCCCTCAGGCCCCTTATCCAGCAGCACCTGGCGCCATCCGGCCGGTGGCTGGATGGACGACGGGCCGTCAAAGGGACTGCGGTCCGGCTCCTCGGACTTGTCCCCCGGGAAGTGCGGCAGCTTGTCCCGGGGATCGATCCCGTCCACCCGCGGACCGTGCGGCTGGTTCACGGTGACGTCGGCCAAGTACTGCAGGGCCTTGGAACCGCGGTTCTGGCTGCGGTTCACCTGGGCCAGCTCCGGGTGGGCGTCGATGAAGTCGGTGGCCACGTCCCCGGCCACGAAGCTCGGATCATCCAGCACGTTCATCAGGAAGGGGATGTTGGTGGCGACGCCGCGCACGCGGAACTCGGCCAGGGCGCGCCGGGTGCGGCGCACCGCCGTCGGGTAATCGCGGCCGCGGCAGCTGAGCTTGACCAGCATCGAGTCGAAGTGCGGACTGATCTCGGCGCCGGTGTAGATGGTGCCGCCGTCGAGCCGGACGCCGGAGCCACCGGCCGAGCGGTAGGCGGTGATGGTGCCGGTATCCGGCCGGAAGCCGTTCGACGGATCCTCGGTGGTGATGCGGCACTGCATCGCGGCCCCGCGGATCCGCAAATCCTCCTGATGGATGCCGAGTTCGTCCAGGCTGTGCCCCGCCGCGATCCGCAGCTGGGAGGCCACGAGGTCCACGTCCGTGATCTCCTCGGTGACCGTGTGCTCCACCTGGATGCGCGGGTTCATCTCGATGAACACGTGCTGCCCGGCCCGCTCACCGGCCGTGTCCACGAGGAACTCGACCGTGCCGGCGTTGACGTAGTTCATGGCGCGGGCGAACTTCACCGCGTCGGCGTACAGCGCCTCACGGATGGAGTCGTCCAGGTTGGGGGCGGGGGCGATCTCGATGACCTTCTGGTGGCGCCGCTGCATGGAGCAGTCACGTTCGAAGAGGTGGACCGTCTCCCCCGTCGAGTCGGCCAGCACCTGGACCTCGATGTGCCGTGGCCGCAAGACGGCCTGCTCGAGGAACATGGTGGGGTCGCCGAAGGCGGTCTCAGCCTCGCGCATGGCCGCGTTCAGGGCGTCCGGCAGGTCGGCCGGGGTCTCGACCCGGCGCATGCCGCGGCCGCCACCGCCGGCCACGGCCTTGACGAAGATCGGGAAGCCGATGTCCTCGGCCTGGGACACGAGCCAGTCCACGTCCGAACTCGGCTCCGAGGACTTCAGCGTCGGGATCCCGGCGGCCTTGGCCGCTCGCAGGGCCTCAACCTTGTTGCCCGTCAGCTCCAGGACGTCGGCCGGCGGACCGACGAAGGCGATGCCCGCCTCCTCGCAGGCGCGGGCCAGCCCGGCGTTCTCCGACAGGAAGCCGTACCCGGGGTAGATGGCGTCACAGCCGGACTCCGTGGCCACCCGGATGATCTCGTCCACATCCAGGTAGGCACGGATCGGGTGCCCTTCCTCACCGATGCGGTAGGCCTCGTCTGCCTTCTGCCGGTGAATGGAGTTCCGGTCTTCGTAGGGGAACACCGCCACCGTGCGGGCCCCCAGCTCATAACAGGCGCGGAAGGCGCGCACGGCAATCTCGCCGCGGTTGGCCACCAGCACTTTGGTGAACATGCCATCGGTCGTCCTCGGGGACATGGGACCTCCTCGGTGGCCGGCGGATCTGCCGGCCGACGTTATCGCGCTGGTCGCGCTCAGGTGAACTACCTCGTTGTGGCTCACATCACGCGCAAGTTTTGCACACGCCGGAGCTCTGGCCCTATGACGCCCGTCACATGAAGACCAGCACTAGACTAGGGGCTGGTCCTCCGGCCATTCATCGGTCGTGGCCCGCCTTCGCCGACCGCGCCCCACCACAGTCAGGATTCCCACGCCGTGCAGATCATCTCCATTTCCAGCCTCAAGGGCGGGGTCGGCAAGACTTCGGTCACCCTCGGACTGGCCTCCGCGGCGCGGGCCCAGGGCATCCCCACCCTGGTGGTGGACATGGACCCCCATGCCGATGCCACCACGGGGCTCGGCGTCAAGCAGGGCCAGGATATCCAGGGCAGAGACGACATCGGCACCCTGCTGGACCGCCCCCGGCGCGTGAGCCTGGCCGATCACGTCATCGCGTCCGGTTGGCCTGACCTCACGGCGGGGGCCGCCGAGGCCGGCGTCCACGGTGGGACCAAGGTCCTCGACGTGGTGCGCGGCTCGTCCCGCACGTCCCTCTTCGAACGACCCACCACTCGACTGCGTGAACTGCGGCGGCTGAGCACGCTGCTGGAGTCCGTGACCAAGTACGCCCTGGTGCTGATCGACTGCCCGCCCGCCCTGAACGGTGTCACCCGCATGGCCTGGGCGGCCTCCACGGACGTCCTGCTGGTGGCCGAGCCGAGCCTGTTCTCCGTGGCGGGCACAGAGCGGACCCTGCGGGCGCTCGACCTGTTCCGGAAGGAGTACGCCCAAGGGGTCCGTTCCACCGGGGTGGTCGCCAACCGCGTGCGCCCGGCCAGCACGGAGCACCAGTTCCGCCTGGGTGAGATGGAGCGGATGTATGGCGACCGCCTGCTCCCCGTCGCCATCCCCGAACAGGGCAATTGGCAGCAGATCCAGGGCGCCGCCTGGCCCGTCCACGCCTGGCCCGGGGAAACGGCGGCCCAATCCGCCGAACTCTTCGAGGAGTTGCTCGCTTCTCTGCACCGGCCGCAGGGACGCCGCAGCCAGCGCCGGCACTGACAGGCCGTCGCTGGTTCACCGCTGACGCCCTCACGATGCCGTCTGCGGACCGGCACCCACTGACGCGCAGGACCACACACGACGACGGCCCCGCGCCTCTCCGAGAGAGGTGCGGGGCCGTCGTCGTTCCCTCCGGTGCGGGTCACCACCACCGGTGGAGGTGACCCGCGGCGCGCAGAGGACTGGGCGTCGCCTGAAGGCTCAGGAGGCAGACTTGCGGCGCGTGCGCCGCTGGGACAGTTCGTCACCGGGGAATTCTTCGGGGGTGCCCGCGTGGAGTTGCTCGGACGGCAGTTCGGCCAGCGACCCCTCGACCTCGCGCCACACGCGGCCCACCGCGATGCCGAACACCCCCTGACCGCCCTGGACCAGGTCGATGACCTCATCGGCAGACATGCATTCGTAGACCGAGGCGCCGTCGCTCATGAGGGTGATCTGTGCCAGGTCGTCCACGCCGCGCTCCCGCAGGTGCTCCACGGCCGAGCGGATCTGCTGCAGGGAGACCCCGGTGTCCAGCAGACGCTTGACGACCTTCAGCACGAGGATGTCACGGAACGAATAGAGCCGCTGGGTGCCTGATCCGCTGGCGCCCCGGACGGTGGGGACCACCAGGCCGGTGCGGGCCCAGTAGTCGAGCTGACGGTAGGTGATGCCGGCGGCCTTGCACGCGGTCGGACCGCGGTAGCCGGCGCCCTCGTCAAGGACGGGTAGGTCTTCGGTGAACAGCATGCCCTGCGCAGGGGTGCGCGGGGGTGACTCGTGATGCGCATCCGGGGACTGCCCGGCCTCGCCCTTCGGACTCACTGGAACCCTCCTGGTCATGGTTCCACACTGGGGAAGGAAGTGCCCGGCGGCCCGGATCGGCGATCAGTGCCGGGCATCGGCCCGGCACCCGACCACCGATCGGTGCGATTGGACCGATAGGCAATGTGGAACCTCTGAACACGACGGTATGCCCGGACGGGTCCACGGTCAAAGACCTCGTGCATTCTTCCCCGTGCGTGTCGCCGGGCCGCCGGTGGTCAGGCGCGGGATTCGGGACATCCGGTCACCTCCGGCGACCGCACGCCTCCGCGGCGGACCCGGCGATCAGGACTGGCCGGAGCCGCCGTCGGCGAAGTCCTCCGGGTCCACGTTGTCCAGGAACTCCCGGAACCGGTTGAGCTCCGCATCACGCTCCGCGGCGCCGGTGACCCCCGTGACAGCCTCGTCCACCCCGTCGTCGGAGTCCTCGGGGTCATCGTCGCCGTCTTCGGCCTGTTCCGGGTCCACCCCGGCCGATTCCAGCACCTCGGCCGCGCAGAGGACCGGCGCCTCGGCGCGCAACGCACAGGCGATCGCGTCCGACGCGCGGGCGTCCACCCGCGCGCCGTTGTCCAGGATCAGCTCGGCATGGAAGACGGCGTCCTCGACCGAGCCGATGCGCACCGACTCCAGTGCGGTGCCCGTGGCCGAGAGGACCTCGATCAACAGGTCGTGCGTCATGGGACGAGGTGGGGTGAGCCCCTGTTGCCACAGGGCGATGGCACTGGCCTCGGGTGCCCCGATCCAGATGGGGACCAGGGTGCCCGTGCCGGGATCCTGGAGGAGGACCAGGGGCTGGTTCCCGGGCAGCTCGACTCGCACGCCCAGGACTGTCATCTCGACATCCGGCAGGTTCATGCTGGCACCCTCACGTGTCCAGATCGGCCACGGCTGCCGCCACGAGTGCGCTGTGCAACCCCAGGCAGGCCTCACTGAGCTCCCGCGCGGCATCAGCCATCCGGGCATTGGCGGCGGCGTCCTTGCGGGTGGCCAGAGAGGCCGTGGCCCGTTCGATGAGGCCGAGCTCGCGGTCGGCCGCGGCCCGGAAGGGACGAAGATGGCGCGGTTCCAGACCGTGGGCGGCCAGGACGACGGCGGACCGCGTCGCCTTGAGGGCGTGCTCGGAATAGCGCCCGTTCTCATCCGGCGACACCATGCCGAACTGCTCCAGGGACTCCAGCAGCTGGCTGGTGGCCCCGGAGATCCCCTGCAACTCGGCCCGGGTGAGCGGGCGGGTGTGCCCGGCCAACTCCTGGGCCAGCTGGTCGGACACCGACCGCGGGGTCAGGGTGAGCCCCCCGGGCAGGGATTCGGGGTGCTCACCGCGGTCCACGGCGTCGAGGTAGTCCTTGATGACCTTCAGCGGCAGGTACTGGTCCCGCTGCAGGGCGAGGATGAAGCGCAAGCGGTCCACGTCGGCGTCGGTGTACTTGCGGTAGCCCGCCGCGGTGCGGCGGGGCGTGATGAGCCCCTTCTCCTCGAGGAAGCGGATCTTCGAGGCGCTGACCTGCGGGAAGTCCCCCTTCAACTCCGCCAGGACCTCACCGATGTTCATGACGGCGCGGTTGCCTCCGGTCGCGGCGGCGGATGCGGCGGAAAGGGGGCGGCGGGAAGCTGCTGCGCTCACGGATGTCCTCGGTCGTTGGTCGAAGTGGCGGTCGTCGTCAGGGCGGGCCGGCCCTCATAGGCCGGTTGACTCAGACGGCGGGGCGCTGGGTACCGGCGTAGAACGTGAGCCGGAACTTGCCGATCTGCACTTCCATCCCGGACCGCAGGGCCACGGAATCGACCCGGTCGTGGTTCACGTAGGTCCCGTTCAAGGAGCCGGAGTCCACGATCACGAACCCCTCGCCGGAGCGGCGGAACTCGGCGTGCTTCCGGGAGACGGTGACGTCATCGAGGAAGATGTCGGCGTTGGGGTGGCGGCCGGCCATCGTCGAGTCCTGGTCCAGGAGGAACCGTGCACCCTGGTTGGGCCCGGCATGGGCCACCAGGAGGGCCGAGCCGATCGGCAGGGCGTTGATGGCCGCGCGGTCCTCTGCGTCGAGCGAGCGGTCGGGCGACGAGCCCAGATCGGGCAGCCCGATGCTGGTGGTCAGCGCCTCCGGCTCGGTACCCGTGTTCCGGCCGTCCGGTTGCTGGGTCCCGTCCTGTGACATGGCTCCTCCGAGGATGTGTCCGACCGATCGCGGCGAACCGGATGGTCGTGGTGGCTTCGTGACCTGACTAGCCTACCTGCTGGCGGTAACCCTCCGCATCGAGCAGGCCGTCAACCTGTGCGGGGTCCGAGACGGTCATCTCCAGGAGCCAGCCGTCCCCGTACGGATCGGAGTTCACCGTGGCCGGATCGGCGTCCAGGGTCTCGTTACGGGCCGTGACGGTGCCGGAGACCGGCGCGAAGAGGTCACTGACGGACTTGGTGGACTCCACCTCGCCGACCGTGGAGCCAGCGGTGATCTCCGCGCCCACCTCGGGCAGGTCCACGTAGACGACGTCACCGAGGGCATCCTGGGCGAAGTCGGTGATGCCGATGCGGACGACACCGTCGGCGTCCGGCCCGGTGACCCATTCGTGTTCGGCGCTGTAGCGAAGCCCCTCGGGGATATTGCTCATGGTTCCTCCAGATCACAGGTGTGAGGTCCGGCCCGTGCAGGCCTCGCGGTACACCGACGACACTACTGGCCTCCGCAGCGGGGTGCCAATGCCGCAGGACGCGGGCTCCCGACGGCGGCCAGCACCTCGACGACCCGGCCGCGCTCGGGCGCGGACACCGGTTCCAGGATCCGCTCCTGCACCCGCTCCACGGCCGGCCAGAGCTCGCCGACGAGTGACCGACCCGCCGCCGTCAGGGAGACCAGACGCGAGCGCCGGTCGTCCGGATCGGGGCTGCGCGCCGTCCAGCCCCGGGCCTCGAGGCGACGCAGCACATCGGAGGCACTGGACCGGTCCAGGGCGGCCAGTCCGCCCACGGTGCCCTGACCGGCGGGGCCGGACGTGGCCAGGGCCAGCAGGACGGCGAACTGTGGGCCGGTGATGAGCCCGCCCAGCTCGTCGGCCCACAACACCGTGTGACGTTGCTGGGCCAGCCGGATCAGGTGGCCGGGACGCCGGTCCCCCTCCGTTGGGCGCACCCCAGGCGCACCCGGAGCGCCGGCCGTGCCCGCCGCGTCGGGCTGACCGGCGAGGTCCACGAGCCGGCCCCGGAGCCAGTCACGGTCACCGGCGGACAGGGGCGCCATCAGCCGCTCCTGCACCGTGCGGACGGCTGGCGTCAATCCCTCCAGAGCCACCGCGGCGGGCACGGGCAGGGTGATGACATGCCGCCGCGCATCGGTGGGGTCACGCTCCCGCCGCAACCACCCTTGCCCCTCCAGACGGCGGATCACCCCGGCCACCGTGGTCCGGTCCAGCCCAGCGGCCCGCCCGACGGACAGCTGGTCCAGGGGTTCCTCGGCCGCGGCCACGGTGAACAGCACCGAGTACTGCGGCGATGTCAGCAATCCGCCCACGGCGTCCGCCCACAGCGCGTGGTGCACCTGGTGGCACCGGCGCAGCTGATGCCCCACGAGGACCGTCGAATCCATACGGGTCTCCCCCAAATGTTCAGTACACGGATGAAAAGCTTTTTCCAGCATACTGTGGTTCACATCACCAGCTTGCGCTAGGATCAGGACAGAATCATGCAGTACACGGATGATCTAGTCGATGTTGGAGAAGAAGGAGTCCCATGCAATACCACCTGGACGGCTACCGCTACGGAGATCCCACGATCGAGCCGGCCGCCCCCGGCCGTGATGCCGGGCAGGGCCCCCTGCCGGAGGAGGTCGATGTCCTGATCGTCGGCACCGGCCCGGCCGGCACCGTTCTGGCCGCCCAGCTGGCCGAGTTCCCGGAGATCACCACCCGCGTGGTGGAGCGGCGCCAGGGTCCGCTGCCCGTGGGTCAGGCCGATGGTGTCTCCTGCCGCACCGTGGAGATGTTCGACGCCTTCGGCTTGGCCACCTCGTTGCTGGACGAGGCGTACTGGGTCAACGAGACCACGTTCTGGTCCCCGTCCTCCCAGGACCGCGGGGGCATCACGCGCACCGGCCAGATCCAGGACGTCGCGGACGGTCTCAGCGAGTTCCCGCACGTGATTGTCAACCAGGCCCGCATGCAGGAAATGCTGTTGGCCAAGGCGTCGAAGTCCGCGTCCCGGCTGGAGGTCGACTACGGGTTCAAGGCCCTCGGCGTGGACATCCCGGAGGACCCCGAGGCACCGGTGACGGTCAACCTGGAGGTCACGGACCAGGACGGCAAGGGCACCGGAACCACCCGCACCGTCCGGGCCCGCTACGTCGTCGGATGCGACGGTGCCCGCTCCGTCATCCGGACCTCGATCGGACGGTCTCTGCACGGCGACGCCCAGAATCATGCCTGGGGCGTGATGGACATCCTCCCGGTCACCGACTTCCCGGACGTCCGCAAGAAGGCCGTCATGCAGTCCGCGTCCGGTTCCCTGCTCCAGATCCCCCGCGAGGGCGGGAACCTGGTGCGCTACTACGTGGACCTCGGTGACCTTCCCGAAGGTGACCGGAGCGTCCGCGAGCGCACGACCTTCGAGGACATCCTCGCTGCCGCCCAGCGGGCGCTGCACCCCTACACGCTGGAGGCCAAGGATGTGGCCTGGTGGAGTGTGTACGAGGTCGGTCAGCGGGTGACGGACGGTTTCGATGACGTGCCGGCAGAACGCGTCGGATCCCTGGACCCGCGGGTGTTCATCGCCGGGGACGCCTGTCACACGCACTCCGCCAAGGCGGGGCAGGGCATGAACGTGTCCATGCAGGACACCTACAACCTGGGCTGGAAGCTCTCCGCCGTGCTGCAGGGCCGCTCACCGAAGTCGTTGCTGGCCACCTACTCCGGCGAGCGGCAGAAGATCGCCCGGGAACTCATCGACTTCGACAAGCGCTGGTCCAAGATGATCGGCTCCAAGGTCTCCGACCCGAACGACCCGGAGTCCGGGGGCGTCGCCGCGAACGACGTCGAGGCGCACTTCGTCGCCGGCGGAAAGTTCACAGCCGGGCTGTCCACGGTGTACGAGCACTCCCTCCTGACGGGGGGAACGGAGTATCAGGCTCTGGCTCCCGGATTCGAGGTCGGGGCCCGGTTCCACTCCGCACCGGTCGTCCGCGTGGCGGATGCGAAGCCGACGCAGCTGGGCCACGTGCACGAGGCGGACGGCCGCTGGCGCCTGTACGCGTTCGGCGACGCCGCGGCCGCCGGATCCGAGGCCTCGGCCCTCGGCGCCCTGCTGGATTTCCTGGACACCTCCGAGCAGTCTCCCCTCCGCCGCTTCACTCCGTCCGGGGCCGCGGACGACGCCGTGTTCGATGTCCGGGCGATCTTCCAGCAGGAGCACCATTCCGTGGACCTGAACGTCCTGCCGCCGTTGCTCCTGCCGGCCAAGGGCAGGTTCGGCCTCCGCGACTATGAGAAGGTCTTCTCCGCCGAGAGGACCACTGGCCGCCTCCTGGGGAACGTCCCCGGCCTACACGCCACCCAGGACATCTACGACCTGCGTGGCATCGACCGTGAGCGGGGCGCCCTCGTGGTCGTCCGCCCGGACCAGTACATCGCCCAGGTCCTCCCGTTGGAAGCCCACACCGAGTTGGCGGACTTCTTTGCCGCGTTCATGCTCAATCAGGGCGTAGATCAGGGCTGAGCCTGACGGGGCGGGCCCGGTGGACAGGGTACTCAGTCCACCGGGTCCATCCCGGCCACGTAGGCCGCCTGGCCCACGTGCTGCAGGGCGTCGGCAAAGACACTGACCAGCCGCACCGCACGGGTGACCGGCGGGTCCCACTGCCGGTCGATCACCTCCGCGAGGTCCTCCTCTGACAGGGTCTCGAGATAGTCCAGGGACTGTTCGGTCACGGCCGCCAGGTACTCGCGCAGCACGTCCTGGTCCCGCACGACGACGGCCCGCGCCGCATCCTTCGGCTGACCGTAACCATGCTCATCGGCCGGTACGTCCGGGCCGAACCGACCGGCCCAGCCCTGGGCGGTCCACAGCTGGTCATGCCCGCCCAGGTGGGCGATCTGGGCGTCGATCTCACGGCCCGAGTGCCACAGCAGCCAGGCAATAGAATTGGGGTGGCCGCCCGGGTGGGCGTTCACGTTGGCGGTGCCGATGCGATCCCAGACCAGGTCCAGCTCATCGAGGGGGCGGCGGGCGAGTTCCTGCAACACAGCGATCGAGTTCATGGACCCAGTGTGCACCCTCCGCCTGCGTCATCTCCACCGCCCCTGTCGGCGCGCACGACCCCAACGGGGGACGGCCCAGCTGGTGTACTTTTGTGGCCTCGTGGGTAGCGTGTCCCCATGAGTATCGACATACCCTCCGCTGAAGACTTCGCCGAACTCACGCAGCACCGCCATCCCGCGAGCGTGACCGTGTATGTTGCCCCGTCCGGTTCGAGCGAGAATCGATCGCCGATCGGCAGGAATCCCGAAGCAGCCCAGTTGTCCTTGCGCACGGCCGTGGGTGAGGGCGTCGCCCAGCTGGCGGTCGCCGAGGTCCCCGCCGAGGACCTGGACCGGATCACTGGCGCCGTGGACCAGCTCGTGGACGACCGCGACTTCTGGTCCACCCAAGCCCGCTCGCTGGCCGTCTTCGTCTCACCGCTCGGGCTGCGGGCGTTCCGGCTCATGAATAACCTCCGCACCCATGCGGGCGTCGGCGACCGATTCGACGCGGGGCCGTTGATCCGGGCGACCACCTTTGCCCACAGTGGATTCGTGCTCGCCCTGACGAAGGGCTCGGTCCGCCTGCTGGTGCTGGAGTCGGACGCCTCCTGCCATGAGGTGGAACTGACCGGGCTGCCCGAGGACCTCGGCCTGGAGTTGCAGACCGCGGACAACGAGGGCCGGATGGACCGCCAGCGGGCGGACGGCTCCCTGCGGCCCAAGATCCAGCGCCGCGACTACTGCTCCACGGTGCAGGAGGCAGTCCTGCGCCAGATCAACGGCTCGAACCACCCGCTGGTGCTGGCGGCCAGCCCCGATCTCGAACCGGCGTACCGGGAGATCAACACCTACCGGCGTCTGGTCGACGAGGGCATCACGGCCAATCCGGCCTCCCTGGGCCTGGACGACCTCGCCCGCCGGGGCCGCGAGGTCCTGGATCGAAACTACGCCGCCCAGCTTGCGGACTGGAGGGAACAGTTCGGCACCCTCCGCGCCCACGGCCGGGCCAGTGCGAAGCTCCGCGAGATCGCCAAGGCCGCCACGGCCGGCCAGGTGGACGTCCTCCTGTTCGACCTCACGGCGGAACGCGAGGGCACGATCGATGAGTACGGCAATGTCACCCCCGCGGACGAGCCGAGCGCGCACACCTATGGGTTGGCGGACGAGGTCGCGGCCCGCGTCCTGCGCACCGGCGGCACGGTCAAGGCGGTCCGCGGGGCGGACCTTCCCGACGGCGCCAGGATCGCCGCGACGTTCCGTTCGGCCTCCTGAGGGCACCGGGCTCCGACGGTCCCCGAGCGCGTGGCGACGCTCAGGTACTGTCCATCAAGCCGGCGTCGCGGGCCACGAGTGCTGCCTGAGTGCGCGACTGGACACTGAGCTTGGCCAGCACCCGGGAGACGTGGGTCTTCGCCGTGGCCTCGGAGATGCCCAGCTCACGCGCCAGTTGACTGTTGGAGACTCCCGCCCCCAACTGGGTGAGGACATCGCGTTCCCGCACCGTGAGGCGTTCCAGCTGCGCAGTGGCCTGGCCGTCGTCTGCCGGGCTGTTCCGGGCACTGGCGGTCACGAGCTCCCGGAACACGCGTCGGGTCACCTCGGGGGCCACCACCCCCTCCCCGGCGGCCACCCGGCGCACGGCGGACACCAGCTCCGCGGCCTCGGCCGTCTTCAAGAGGAATCCGGCCGCGCCAGCACGGATTGCGGACAGAACCACCTCGTCCTCGTCGAAGGTCGTCAGGACCAGTACGGCGGCGGTGCCCTCGGACACGATCTCCCGGGTGGCGGCCACGCCGTCCACCACCGGCATCCGGACATCCATCAGCACCACGTCCGGGCGCAAGGCCCGGGCGTTGACGACTGCCGCCGCACCATCGGAGGCCTCCCCCACCACCTCGATCCCCTCGGCCCGCTCGAGGAGGGCCTTCAGGCCGGAGCGCACGGTGCCGTGGTCATCGGCCAGCACGACCCTGATGCTCATGCCGCGGACTCCGAAGACTCCAAGGACCCTGCCGATTCCACGGGCACCTCAGCGCGGATCCGCCATCGGCCGTCGGCCCGCGTGATCTGCACCGTGCCGCCCACGGCCCGCAGGCGCTCACGCAGGGAGGACAGACCGATGCCGGGACCGGCCTCACCGGAGGCCGGTGGCTCGACGGGCGGGGCCGGCGTCGGATTCTCGATGTCCAGGCGGACCACCGTGGGGAGGCCGGACAGGCGCAACCGCACGGTGCCGGTCCCATGCTTGGCGGCGTTGGCCAGGCCCTCCTGGGCGAACTGCAGCAGCGCTTGGCCCACGGCGGGTCCGACCTCGACCGGCTGCAACTCGGCGGACACCTCCACCCCGGCGGCCTCGGTGCGTTGGAGCAACCCCGGGAGGGCTTCCAGTCCGTCCCTCACCTGCAGGTCCAGTGGTTCGCCGGGTTGGTGCAGCAATCCGATCATGGTGCGCATCTCGTCCAGGGCCGCCAGCGATGCACTCCGGGTGTGCTGCAGGGCGCGGCGGTCCAGTTCGGCATCCGGTGCACCGGACAGGGCCGCCGTCGAGTGCAGGGCGATGCCGGACAGGTGAGCGGACACGGTGTCGTGGAGTTCACGGGCCATGGCGGTGCGTTCGCGGCGGACCGCCTCGGTCCGGTCCCGTTCCGCCTCGCGCCGTGCGGTCTCGGATCGTTCGCGTTCCCAGAAGGTGGCGGCACTGGCACGGGCCGCCCGGTCGTCGCCATTGCGCACCTCTGCGCCCCACCAGAACGGGATGGCGACGCCCGCGGTCAGGGTCAACGCCACGGGCAAGGCATAGTCCTCGCCGTGCGGGAGGGCCGCCACCACCGCCCAGAGCGCGACGACGGCCATCCCGGTCAGCCCGATGGACCACCGGCGCTGGTGTGGTTCGGCGCGCCGGGCCAGGGTGTACGCGGTGTCCGCCCAGGCGAGGAAGACTCCCACGTGCAGCCCCAGTGCTGCATCCGCGACGGCGGCCGCGGAGGCTAGCGTGAAGCCGGCCGTCACGTGCCGGCGTTGGAGGAGGATGGCCGCGCAGGCCACCAGCAGGGGCAGCACGTGCCACCCCTCGGATCCAGTCCGGGCCCCGGCCAGCGGCGGTGCCATGCCCCAGGTGGAACCGGATGCCAGCAGGGCCAGCCCGACGGCGAGGTACACCAGGGGCGAGAGGGCGGCCAGTCGGGATCGGTTCACGGTCTCCATGCTAGACATCGCCGAATGGGGAGCGAGTCAGCCGAAAGGGGTACCTCCCCGATCAGTCCTTTGGCGGACGACAGCCCGGGCCGGCCCGGGAAGGCTGGACGGCATGGACTTCTTGAACGTCATTGACCCGTTCTCCGGCGGACCGCTGTTCGCCATCCTTGCCGTCCTCGCCCTGGTGGACAGCACCAGCTTCGGCACCCTGGCCATCCCCGTGTGGCTCCTGATGGCTCCGGGCAGGGTCAGGGTCGGCCGGATGCTGCTCTACCTGGGGACGATCACTCTGTTCTACTTCGTCGTCGGGCTCGCCGTGCTGCTGGGTGCCGGGTGGATCGTGGAGAACCTGGGACAACTGATGGAATCCCGGCTCGCCATGGCGTTCGGGATGATCCTCGGGGTGGGGCTGTTCCTCTGGAGTTTCCGCCTGGACTCCCCCGCCGCCAAGGAGCGGGCACGGTCCGGCAACGGGCGTCTGGCAGCGTGGCGCCGGCGGGCCACCGGGCAGGAGCCGGGCGGGTTGGGCTCCCTGGTGGGTCTCGCCCTCGGGGCTGGACTGGTGGAAGTGGCCTCCATGCTGCCGTATCTGGCCGCCATCGGGCTGATCGCGGCCCAGGGACCGGGCTGGCCGGCGTCGCCGTTGTGGCTGGCGGGCTACTGCCTGGTGATGGTCCTGCCCGCGTTGGTGCTGCTCGCTGCGCGGTGCGGCGCCGGGCGCCTGGTCGAGCGCCCGCTGGCGCGGCTGGATGCCTGGTTCGCCCGGCATGGTGCGAGCACGGCCGCCTGGGTGGTGGGCGCCGTCGGCGTGGTGCTGGTGCTGAACACCGCACCGGCCGTGCTCTCGGCCGATGCGGTGTCCGTCGGACTGCCCGCTGGGCTGTCCGCTGCCGTGATGGCGTACGACTGGTGAGGCCCGCGGTCAACGGTCAGCCGCTGCAGGGCCTCTCCGATCCCCCAGGCGCGTGGGAGGGTGTCAGTCGATGCCCTTCATGGCCTTGTGGATCGGCTTGGAGACCAACAGCATGACGACGCCGATACCGATGGTCACGGCCCCGAGGACACCGAAGTAGGTGCCCTCGTTCTCGGCACTGTAGAACCCGGCCAGCGAGCCGGCCAGCGCGGTGCCCAGCGCAACGGACAGGTTGTACAGGGCCACCATCATCACCGGGAAGTTCAGCGGTGCGAGCTTGGTGGACAGGGACAGCCCCACCGGGGAGACCAGCAGCTCGCCCATGGTCGCGGCGAAGAGGATCAGCGCGATCCACAGCACCGGGACGGCTGCGGTGCTCACCATCGGCAGGAACAGCAGGAACGCCGAGCCCATCAGGGCGATGCCCAGGGCGAACTTCACCGGGGTGTTCGGCTGCCGCTTGCCCAGCCGGGTCCAGAGCCACGCGAACACCGGGGCGAAGAGGATGATGAAGACGGGGTTGATGGACTGCACCCACGGGATGGGCATCTCCCAGCCGAGGATCTCGCGGTCGAGCCGGGTGTCGGAGTACAGGGTGATCACGGTGAACTGCTGCTGGAACAGCGCGAAGAAGGCCGCTGAGCCGATGAACAGCGGGATGAACGCGATCACGCGGGACCGTTCCATCCCGGTCACCTTCGAGGAGGCCAGGAGGTAGGCGAAGATGGCGACCGCGGCCGCGGCCGCGAGGATCACCACGACGTCGGCCAGATTGCCGGCGTGGACCACACCGGTCCCGAGCAGGACGCCCACGACCACCAGGGCGGCCGCGGCGATGGCGATCCACTTAGGGTACTGGCGGCGCGGCAGCGGATCCGGAACGGCGTGCACGTCCTCAGGGAGGTCCTTCCGGCGGAGCGAGTACTGGAGGAGGCCGATGCCCATGCCGAGCGCGGCGAGCCCGAAGCCGAGGTGAAAGCCCCAGCTTTGCTGGACCCAGCCGGTCACCAGCGGACCGAAGAGCCCGCCGATGTTCACACCCATGTAGAAGATGGAGAAGCCGGCGTCCCGGCGCGGGTCCTCGCGGGTGTAGAGGTGTCCCACGAGGTTGGCGACGTTGGCCTTGAGTCCGCCGGAGCCCACCGCCACCAGGAGCAGTCCGAGCACGAGACCGGGGATGCCCGGCACGAGGGCGAGCGCGATGTGGCCGGCCATGATGAGCAGCGCGCTGTAGAACATCGCGCGCTCAGATCCGATCAACCGGTCCGCCACCCAGCCGCCGAGGATGCAGAAGACGTAGACCATGCCGCCGTAGGCGCCCACGATGCCCGTGGCGACGCCCTCGTCGATCCCCAGACCGCCCTCAGTGGCCTGGAAGTACATGTAGATCAGCAGGATGCCCTGCATGCCGTAGAAGGAGAACCTCTCCCACATCTCGACGCTGAACAGGTTGGCCAGGGTGCCGGGCTGGCCGAGGAAGGTTCGCCCCGATGGGTTGCGGTCCCCCGCGCTCGGCTCGCCGGTCCGGGTCTCGGTGACGTGCGTCAGGCCGGGGTCGCCGGTTTTGCCCAGCTCGTGGGGCTCATGGGAAGGGGGTTTTTTCACCCGTATACCGTGCTCCTGTTTGCCCGTCATTGCAAATCCCGGCACGTCCGAGCAATTCCGGGCGTACGGTGGGGTCAACCTGACGGCGCGCCGGGCGGGGCTTCTCAACCGGGCCGCCAGTCATGCTGTCGATGCGAAAGGACCGTGATGACGCAGAACTTCTCCGTGGGCGACCACGTGAGCTGGAACTCCGAGGCCGGACAGGTCTCCGGGACGATCACCAAGGTGCATACCGCGGACTTCCAGTACAAGGGACACACCCGCCGGGCCTCGAAGGACGATCCCCAGTACGAGATCCGTAGCGACAAGACCGACCATGTGGCCGCCCACAAGGGCGGGGCGCTGACAAAGCTGACAAAGAACGACGGTTGAGCCGTTGGGCACGGCAGCAAGGCCCTTCTACACCGTCGGCCACTCCAACCGTCCCCTGGAGGAGTTCCTGGGCATCCTGGAAGCGGCCGGAGTCGGCCTCGTGGTGGACGTGCGCAAGTTGACCGGGTCACGGCGGAACCCGCAGTTCAACGACGATGGCCTGGCCGACTCGCTGTCCGCAGCGGGCATCGGCTACCGGAAGCTGGAGGCCCTCGCAGGGCGACGGACGGTGTCCCGCGAGACCCCCTTCGAGGTGAATGCCTTCTGGCAGAACCGCAGCTTCCACAACTACGCCGACCACGCGCTGACCGACGGCTTCCGGGACGGCCTGGACACGCTCCGCGAGTGGGGTACTGCGCAGACGGTCACCGTGATGTGTTCCGAGGCCGTGTGGTGGCGGTGTCACCGCCGATTGATCGCGGACCACCTACTCGCCCGCGGGGAACAGGTCCTGCACCTAATGGGACCGGAGAAGGTGACGCCGGCCGAGATGACGGCCGGCGCCGTCGTCGGCCCCGGAGAGGGGAACGTCACCTATCCGGCCCGGTGATCGGCACCCTCACCGGACGCCGCCAGCGCGTATTCGACCGAGACGCGCCGGTAGACGGGCGTGAGGAACGCCAGGGCGGCGGCCACCACCATGACGAGCCCGGCCAGGAGGAAGACCAGCGCGATACCGCGGGCCGTGCCGTCGCCGAGCAAGGGGGCCAGGACCGCGGCGCCGGCCTCACTGCGGGCATAGGGGATGATCCACACCTCGGCGAGCGGGGCGACCACCAGCGCGGTGACTGGGGCGGCGGACGCCTCGAAGGCCAGGGCGAAACCGAACACCCGGCCCTGCCGCTCGAGCGGGACCACGCGTTGGATGACGGTCTGCTCGGCGGCCTCCACCGCCGGGATCAGGCACATGTACAGCCAGATGCCCGCGACGTACAACCACCCCCATTCGCGCAGGGTGAAGGTGGCCCCGATCAGGCCCATGACCATGACCACCACCAGCATGGTGCGCAGAGGGTTGCGACCCAGGCCGAACTTTCCGATCACGGCACCACCGATGATGAACCCGGTGGAGGCCAGGGCGAAGACCAGACCCCATGCCTCCACGCTGAACAGTTCGAGGCCGTAGGGGTCCATCAGGGCCATGTAGACGCCGCCGATGAAGTTGTTGAAGGTGCTGAACAGGATGAGGGCGAAGAGGCCGGACACGGCCATCACCGCACGCCAGGACCCGGCCAGGTCGAACCCGCCATGGGCATCGGAGAGTACGGGGACCGTCTCCTCCGGAAGGCGAACCGTCAGCAGGTGCAGGTACGCCGCAGCCGTCAGCACCAGCGCGATGACCACGGTCGGCCCCATGCCGAGCAGTCCGATGGACAGCCCCGAGAGCACGGACGTGACCATGAAGGCGATGCCCTGCACCATGCCGACCAGACCGTTGGCGTTCGCCCGGCGCTCATCCTCGATCAGGATGGTGACCGTGGTGGACAGGGCGACGTTGCGCAGGTTCTCCACCACGGCCCCGATGAGCACCAGCAGGGCGAAAATCCAGAACCAGGGGCCCTCCAGCCGTGCGATCTGGTCCGCCGGAGCCAGCAGGAACACGGCGCCTGCAGCCAGGAACATCGCCAGGGTGAACAGGGCCGCCAGGCGCATCAGGTCGAGTTTGCGGTAGCGGTCCACCAGCGTGCCGAAGCTGATGGAGGAGCCGGCGAGCAGCAGCATGTAGACCCCGCCGGTCACGCCGGTGGCGATGACATTGCGGGTCTCGAGGTAGATCCAGAACGTCAGCCCGAACCAGAGGTAGCTGGTGGTCAGGTTGGCCACGGCCGTGTTCGCGAGGATCTGGGCAAAGGTGCGCCAGCGTTCTCGGGCGGGGCGCGTGAGCTGAGCCACCCGTAGAGCGTAGGCCCGGCCCGGACCGCAGCGGTAGGCGCGGGTGACGGCGGCCATGGGGCGTTCGCGGGCACCGGCACCCGCGCTCGTGGATCAGGTCCGGGTGACGCGGACGACCACGTCCTGCAGGGTGACGGAGCGCTCCCCCGCCTCCACGGTGCGAGTGCTCTCGTCAGCGCGCTCCACAGTCCAGCCCGGTGCCGAGAACAGCCCGGTGATCCCGGCCCGGGTGGCCGTGGACCCCTCCGGGTGCCCGGATCGGTCATGTCCATCACGCCCGTCCTGCTGACCATGCTCGCCGTGCCCATGGTTGCCGCCGTGCGTGTGGTGTCCGGCGTGCGGCGCGTGCAGGTGCCCCACGATCAGCAGGGTGCCGCCGGGCGCCACCCAGGAGGCGATGCGCTCGTAGAAGGCCAGCTGCCCGGAATCGGGGTGTGCGTAGTGGGTCACCACCAGGTCCCACGTCCGGCCCGGTTCCCACTGGGTCAGGTCCGCCTCCATCCAGGACACGCGGCCGGCTATATCCTCGGCCTCGGCCCGGGTAGCCGCGGCGGTCAACGCCGTCGCGGAGATGTCTGCACCGGTCACCTGCCAGCCTCGGTGGGCGAGCCAGAGCGCCTCGGTCCCCGTCCCGCAGCCCGCGTCCAACGTGGTGGCCGGTGCCAGGTGTCCGATCTCAGCCTCGAGATAGGGACTCACCGGCATCGGCTGACGGGCGTCCTCCCCCGCCTCGGCGTCGGGCGTCCAATGCCGCTCCCAGTACTCCTGGTCGAAACGGTGCTGTCCTCGCGGATCGTCCTCTGTATGCATGCCGCTACCCTTCGTGCCGTGGCGTGTTCGTGCCGTCGTCGTTGTCGTGTTCTCTCCAGACTCGCCGCCACCATCCCGAAATGCAAACCTTTGTGCCGAATGGCAAACTGGTGGGATGAACGAAACTCTTGAAGAGACCCTGGACGCCGTCGGGCCACGCCTGAAGCAACTGCGACTGCGCCGCGACGTCACGCTCACCCAGTTGGCGGCCGAAACTCGGATCTCGGCCAGCACCCTCTCTCGGCTGGAGGCCGGACTGCGTCGGCCGACCCTGGAACAGCTGCTGCCCCTGGCCCGCTACTACGGCGTCACCATCGACTCCCTCGTGGACGCCCCGCGCACCGCGGACCCCCGGCTTGACCTTCGGCCGATGTCCTGCCCTGACGGGTCGGTGATCATCCCGCTGAGCCGCAGGCCCGGAGGCGTCCAGGCGTACAAGTTCGTCCGCCCCACCGGAAGCGACGATCTCGTCCCCGATCCACGAACCCATGAAGGTCATGACTGGGTGTACGTCCTCAATGGGACCCTGCGCCTGGTCCTCGGAGACCAAGACCTCCGCCTGAAGGCCGGGGAGGCCGCCGAATTCGACACCCGCACCCCGCACTGGTTCGGCGCCACCAGTGCCGGACCTGTCGAGTACCTCTGTCTCGTCGGCCGCCAGGGAGAACGTGCTCACCTCCGGGCGGTCGTCCCGGCTGGAGACTGACGGCGCCTACCCGCCCCGCCGTGGCCCAGTGGCCACCCTGACCACCTCCAGGCAAACTCACGCAAACCCAGCAAACCCAGGCAAGCGAAAAGCCCGGACCCCATCTGGGGTCCGGGCTTTCGCCGATCTCCTGAGAGATCATATGGTCGGGCTAGCGGGATTTGAACCCACGACCTCTTCACCCCCAGTGAAGCGCGCTACCAAGCTGCGCCATAGCCCGTGGAACTGATCCTCACCGGATCAATCCACCAGTCAACTGTACACCACCGTCAGCATGGTCCCGGACCAGCGGGACGGTGACGGCCGCGGCGATGCCGTCGGTCGTGACCGCAGCACGGATCAGCCGACCCTCACCACCATCTTGCCGGTGTTGCCCCCGCGCATCATGTCCAGGAATGCGTCCACGGTGTGCTCGAGGCCCTCCACGACGGTCTCCTCAGCGGTGACGTCTCCGGCCGACAACCACCCCGTCATACGTTCCCGGAACTCCTCGGTGACCTCCGGATGCTCGGAGGCCACCTCGGCCACGATGAATCCCTGCATCCGCAGGCGTCGGGTGACCATGTTGCCCATGTTGTCCGGTCCGGCCGGGCGTTCAGTGGCGTTGTAGCTGGAGATCGCCCCGCACAGTGCCAGCCGGCCGAAGTCGTTCATGACCTCCAGGGCGGCCTCCAGATGGTCGCCGCCCACATTGTCGTAGAACACGTCCACACCCTCGTGCTCCAACGCCCGCACCAGTTGCTCGCGGATCGGCGCGTCCCGGTAGTTCAGCGCCACGTCAAAGCCGTACTTGTCCTTCAGCAGACCGACCTTCTCAGCGGACCCGGCGGACCCGATCAGGCGGGCGGCACCCAGTTGCCGGGCCATCTGGCCGACGGCGGTGCCCACCGCACCCGCGGCACCGGAGACGAACAGGCTGTCCCCCGGGCGCAGCTCGGCGACCCTCGTCAGCCCCACGTAGGCGGTCAGTCCGGGCATGCCCAGCAGGCCCAGGTACAACGAGAGGGGCAGATCGTCGAGTTCCGGCACGGCTTGGAACGTGGAGGCGTCATCCTGAACCGCGTCGGTCCAGCCGTGCTGGTGCAGCACCGCGGTGCCCTCGGGCAGGTCGTCCGCCGCGGACTGCACCACCCTGCCGACGGCACCACCGGTGATGGTCTCCCCCAGGCCGTAGGGCTTCACGTAGCTGCGGCCCGCATTCATCCGCCCACGCATGTAAGGATCAACCGAGATGAACTCGTTGGACACCCGTACCTGGCCGGGCTCCAGCTCGCCGTGGGCGACCTGGTCGATCGAGAAGTCCTCGGGCGTCGGCTTCCCCTCGGGGCGGGAGGTCAAGCGGATCTCGGAACTGGTGAACGGGGACATGCACACTCCTTCAGGTCGGTCGTCTCCTGGGACCGACCCTACGCCCCGTGCCTCAGCGCTTCCTGGTCCGCTTCTCGCGTACGCGCATGCCCAGCTCGATCGGGCTTCCCTCGAAACCGAACGTCTCACGCAGGCGCCGGATGATGAACCGGCGGTAGCCGGGCTCCAGGAACCCGGTGGTGAACAGCACGATCCGCGGCGGCTGGGTGGAGGGCTGGGTGGCGAACAGGATGCGGGGCTGCTTGCCGCCACGCACGGGGTGCGGGTGAGCCGCCACGAGCTCACCGAGGAAGGCATTGAGCTTGCCCGTCGGGATACGGGTGTCCCAGGAGTCCAGCGCCGTGTCCAGAGCGGGCACGAGGCGGTCCTTGTGCCAGCCGGTCTTGGCCGACAGGTTGACGCGTGGCGCCCAGGCCACGTGGGCCAGGTCCCGGTCGATCTCCCGTTCCAGGTAGGTGCGGCGGTCCTCGTCCATGAGGTCCCACTTGTTGAACGCCAGGACCACGGCCCGGCCGGAGTCCAGCACGAGCTGCAGGATGCGCACGTCCTGTTCGGAGAGCACCTCCGAGGCCTCCAGCAGCACCACGGCCACCTCGGCCTTGTCGAGGGCAGACTGGGTCCGCAGCGAGGCGTAGTAGTCGGAGCCGTGGGCCATGTGCTGCCGGCGGCGGATGCCGGCGGTGTCCACGAAGCGCCACATGCGGCCGCCCAGCTCGACGAGCTCGTCCACCGGGTCACGCGTGGTCCCGGCGGTCTCGTCCACCACCACGCGGTCCGAACCGGCGAGCTGGTTCAGCAGCGAGGACTTGCCCACGTTCGGCCGGCCCAGCAGCGCCACTCGACGGGGGCCCCCGCGCGGGATGAGCCCACCGTAGGCGGTCACCTCGGGCAGGGCATCCATGGCAGCGTCCAGCAGGTCGCCGGTCCCCCGGCCGTGCACGGCGGAGACCGGGAACGGCTGGCCCAAGCCCAGGCCCCACAGCGAGGCCGCATCGGCCTCCTGGGAGATGTCGTCCACCTTGTTGGCCACGAGCAGCACGGGGCGGCCCTTGCGGCGCAACAGCTTGACAACGGCCTCGTCGGTGGAGGTGGCGCCCACCGTGGCGTCCACCACGAACAGGACGGCGTCGGCCACGTCCACAGCGCGTTCGGCCTGCTCGGCCACGCGCTGGTGGATTCCCTTGGCGTCATGCTCCCAACCGCCGGTGTCCACCACCGTGAAGGTCTTGCCGCCCCATTCGGACTCGTAGCTGACGCGGTCCCGGGTCACCCCGGGCACGTCCTCCACCACGGCCTCCCGGCGGCCGATGATGCGGTTGACGAGGGTGGACTTGCCCACGTTGGGGCGCCCGACGACGGCGAGCACCGGGGGTGCCGGCGCCTCCTCGGGCTCGGGGTCACCGTCCTCCCAGCCGCGCAGCAGTGCCGTGTCCTCCTCGTCGAGGTCGTAGTCCTCGAGCCCGGCTCGGAGGGCCTCGGCCCGCTGATGGGCCTCCTCGTCGGAGAGGGCGGCCAGCTTCTCCTCGATCTGGTCACTGCCGATCGGCTGGTACTCGGTGCCGTCGTCCGGCGTTGATGCTCCGGCGTCGCGTGACGCACTGTTCTCGGTGCTCATGCGCGGTCCCCTTCCGGGTTGGTCGTCTGTTGTGTTGTCCGGTTGGACTGTTGGCGGGTGATCTCGGCCAGCATGGCCTCGATGGTCGCCTCGAAATCGAGTTCGGTGGAGTCCACCAGGCCCACCCCGTCGGAGGGGGTCATGAAGTCCACCACGGTGGAGTCCTTGGCATCCCGGCCGGACACCTGCTCGGCCAGATCCTTCGCCTCCACGGTGCCTCCCAGCTGGGCGGCGCGGCGGGCCGTGCGTGCCTCGGCGGACGCGGTGAGCAGGATCCGCGCGTCGGCGTCGGGAGCCACCACGGTGGTGATGTCCCGCCCCTCGGCCACGATCTTGCGGTGCGCGTCGATCTCGGCGCGCTGACGGGCCACGAGCAGCTCGCGCACGGCACGGTTGGTGGCCACCACGGACACGACGGCGGAGATGCCGGGTTCGCGGATGGCCTCAGTGATGTCGTCGGTGCCCACCACCACTCGTTCGTGGTCCGGATCCACGGACAGGACCAGGTCCATGTCCTGGACCGCGGCGACGACCGCGTCAGGGTCGTCGAGGACGCCCTGATGGTGGCAGTGCCACGCGACGGCCCGGTACATGGCGCCGGTGTCCAGGTAGGCGGCATCGAGCCGGCGGGCGATGGCCCGGGAGACCGAGGACTTGCCGGAGCCGGAGGGCCCGTCCACGGCCACGACGAGGCGCTGGCTCGGGGGCCGGAGCCCGGTTGGGGTTGTCGTCTCGGTCATTCAGACCACCTTCCATCCCTGCGCAGTCAGCGCGTCCGTCAGATCCTGTTTGCGCCCGGGCAGCACGGAGATCTCCAGCATCCCGACCTCGTAGCCCGCGGAGTGGTCCATGCGCAGGTCCTCCACGTTGACGCCAGCCTCCCCCACATCCTGCAGGACGGCTGAGATCTGCCCCGGGGTGTCGTCCACAATCACGGTGACCACGGCGAAGGCCTGCGGCGGGGCGCCGTGCTTGCCCGGGATCCGGGCGTGGCCGGCGTTGCCCTCGGCGATCAGCTGGGCGATGTCCAGCCGGGCTCCAGGGGCCAGGGGTTCCTCCATGGTGGTGATCAGCCGGTCCAAGTCCTCGCGCACCCCGTAGAGGATCTGCAGGATGTCCGGCGCGTTGGCCGCCAGGATCTGAACCCACAGCTGCGGATCCGACGCCGCGATGCGGGTGGTGTCCCGCAGCCCGTTGCCGGACAGGGCCAGGGACTGGGCCGGGGTCTCCTGCAGCCGCGATGACACCAGTGAGGCGGCGATCTGCGGCAAGTGGGAGATCAGGGCCACCGAGGCATCATGGTCCTCGGCGGACATCCGGTGCACGGTGGCCCCGAGCACCCGGGCGATCTCCTCCGCGACGGACACGGCCTCCGGCGAGGTGTCCCCGCCCGAGCAGACCACCCAGGGGGCGGCGGTGAACAGGGCACCGCGAGCGGCCACCGGACCGGAGCGTTCGCGCCCGGCCATGGGGTGGGTGCCCACGTACCGTGCGGCCTGCGCCGGCGTCAGCTGCCCGCCCACGACGGCGGCGTCCACCTCACGCCGGATCGTCCCCTTGACGGAGGCGATGTCCAGCACGACGGCGCCCGGGAACCGCACGAGCGAATCGATGACGACCTGTCCGGCGACATCCGGTGGTGCAGCCACCACGACGACGCCAGGCGACGGGGCTGCCGTGAGGTCACCCGGGAAGGCCTGGCCGGCACCGATGTCCACGGCGACCGCCTGGGCCGACGGGGAGGGGTCGGAGAGGTACGTGTCCGCTCCGGCGGACCGCAGGCCGAGGCCGATGGAGGTGCCCAGCAGCCCGGTTCCGCGGATCAGCACCGGTTCGGGGATACCCCGTGGCGCCATCACAGGTTCACGGCGGCCATGAGGTGGCCCTGTTCCTGGCGGCCCATCTGGCGGATGGTGCCCTGCTTCTGGTCGCCGAGGCTGATGGGGCCGAACTTCACCCGGACGAGGCGCTCGACCGGGTACCCGACCTCCTTGAACATGCGGCGCACGATCCGGTTCTTGCCGGAGTGCATGACGACCTCCACCAGCACGTGGCCCGGCGTGGAGTCCACCAGCTTGAACGAGTCCACCTGGGCGAAGCCGTCCTCGAGCTGCATGCCCTCCTTGAGCTGCGCGCCGACGCCCTTGGCCATCGGACCGTGGACCTGGACGAGGTAGGTCTTGGGGATCTCGAAGCTCGGGTGGGTCAGCCGGTTGGCCAGTTCACCGTCGTTGGTCAGCAACAGCAGGCCCTCGGTCTCGGTGTCCAGGCGGCCCACGTGGAAGAGGCGCGTGGAGTCGTACTTGCCCTTCCTGAGGTAGTCGGAGATGCACGGCCGGCCATCGGGGTCGTCCATGGTGGAGACGACGCCGCGGGGCTTGTTGAACGCGAAGTACCGCAGGGTGGTGTCCAACTGCAGGCGGAGACCGTCCACGTGTATGACGGCCGTGTCCGGATCCACACGGATACCTGTCTCGGTGACGACCTTGCCGTCCACCTCCACGCGTCCCTCGGCGATCAGGTCCTCACAGACCCGGCGGGAAGCCACCCCGGCGGAGGCCATAACCTTCTGCAGGCGCACACCCTCGGGGGTGTGGACCGAGGAGAAGTTCTGCTCCCGCTGAGCACGGTTGGGGCGGGTGGGTTTCTTGGCCGCCCCGAGGTTGCGGTCGTACCCCTTCTTGGAGTCGTCGCGGAACGGTCCGCCCCTCTGCCCGGGTCCCGGGGTGCCCCAGGATTTGCGCGGCTGCCCCGGGGAGGACTGGCCCTTGCCGGGCTTGCCCTGCTGTGGGTTGCTCGGCTGCGGTTTGCCGCGGTAGCTGTTGTTCTTCTTTCCGGAGCCTCCCGGCTTGCGGTCATTCATCAGTGTTCTGTCCTCTTCGTTGTGTTCAATTGATCGGAGTGGTGTGCCGTCTTGCTGGACGGCGGTCAGGTGTTGAATTCAGTCTGGTCCATACCGGCCAGTTCCGACAGGCCGGGCAGGTGGTTCGAGAGCTTGGGCAGCTCCTGGAGGCTGCCCACCCCCAGCGTCTCCAGCAGGTAGCCCGTGGTCTCGTACAGCACCGCCCCGGAGTGCGGGTCGCTGCCGGCCTCCGCCACGAGGCCCCTGCTGACGAGGGTTCTCATGACCGAATCGGAGTTCACCCCGCGGATTCCCGCCACGCGGGATCGCGTGACCGGCTGCAGGTAGGCGACCACGGCCAGGGTCTCCAGGGCGGCCTGGGTCAACCGTGCCGTCTGGCCTTCGACGATGAACCGCTCCACCACCTCTGCATGGGCCGGACGGGAGTAGATGCGCCAGCCGCCGGCAAGTTCGCGCAACTCGAAGCCGCGCCGTGGGGAGCCAGACAGTCCATCATAGTCGCTGGCGAGGGCTGAGAGCACATCGGCCACCTGCCGGGCGTCTGCACCGGTCGCCTCGGCCAGTTGAGCCACGGTGACGGGCTCGTCCACGACCATCAGCACGGCCTCGAGTTGTCCGCGCACATCCTCGAGCTCGCTCATGACCACTCCTCGTCGTCATCGGGACCGGGTTCCGGCCTCTCGTCGGGGGCATCCGGGTCCCACCGGACCACCAGTTCCCCCAACGGGACCTCCTGGTCGAAGGTGATGGCGCGATCCCGGAACATCTCCAACAGCGCGAGGAAACGGGCGACGATCACGAGGGTGGAGCCGGCGTCGGACACCAACTCGCGGAAGGCGAGCCGGCCGGCCTCGCGTAACCGGGCGGCCAGCAGGCCTGTCTGTTCGCGGACCGAGACGGCTGGGGCGTGCAGGTGCTCCAGGCTCACCTGTTCCGCCGGCTTCGGGGTCCGGGCGAGGACGTCCTCGGCCAGCGCGCCGAATTGCTCGGGGCTCAGCGTCCACACCAACTCCGGCAGCAGGGACGCGAAACGTGGATCCAGCGTGGCCTGGCGCGGGAAGCGACGGGCCTCGGCCCGCATCTTCTCGCTCAGGAGCGTGGAGATGTCGCGGAAGGCCTTGTACTGCAGCAGTCGGGCGAACAGCAGGTCGCGGGCCTCGAGCAGGGCCACGTCCTCCTCCGCGTCCGTGGTGCCGGCAGGAAGCAGCCGAGCCGTCTTCAGGTCGAGCAGGGTGGCCGCGACCACGAGGAAGGCGCTGGAGGCATCCAAGGCGGCCAGGTCCGGCCGGCCTCGTTGCCCTTCGGCCCGGCCGGGATCCAGCTCGGGGTCCAGCCCGGCACCGGCGTCATGCCGGAGGGTCCTCACGTAGGCGATGAACTCGTCCGTCACCTCGGCCAGCGCCACCTCGGTGATGTCCATCTGCCGGCGGGCGATGAGGGAGAGCAGCAGGTCAAAGGGTCCGGCGAAGTTGGTCAGGGTGACGGAGAACCCGGAGGGGACACCGTCCTCGGCGTCCAGGTTCTCGGACAGGCCGCCGGCCAGGTTCCTGGCGACGTCCGGGGCGGCTGCCCCGGCGCCTGGGGTCACGGCGCCCCGCCGCGCCAGATCAGTTCGCGGGCCAGTGTGCGGTAGGCCTTGGCGCCCTCATGGTTCTGGGCGAACGTGGTCATGGGTTCGGCGGCCACGGTGGCATCGGCGAACTTGATGGAGCGTTTGATCACGGTCTCGAAGACCCGGTCACCGAAGGCCTCGACGAGGCGGCTGACGACCTCTTTCGAGTGGAGGGTCCGGGCATCGAACATGGTGGCCAGCACGCCGTCGATCTCGAGGTCCGGGTTGATGCGGTCCTGGATCTTCTCGATCGTCTCCACGAGCAGCGCCACGGCGCGCAGGGCGAAGAACTCGGCTGTCAGCGGGATGATCACGCCGTGGGAGGCGGTCAGGGCGTTGACGGTCAGCAGGCCCAGGGACGGCTGGCAGTCCACGAGGATGACGTCATAGTCGTCTCGGACCTGGCGCAGGGACCGTTCCAGGACCTGTTCCCGGGCCACCTCGTTCACGAGCTGGACCTCCGCCGCCGAGAGATCGATGTTGGCCGGCAGGAGGTCGATGCCCTCGAACTCGGTCTCCACGATGGCATCCCGGGCGGTGACGGACCGTTCCATCATGACGTTGTACACGGTGGTGTCGAGTTCATGAGGGCTGACCCCGAGGCCGGCGGAGAGGGCTCCCTGGGGGTCGAAGTCGACCATGAGCACTCGCCGGCCGTAGCTGGCCAAAGCGGCACCGAGGTTGATGGTGGAGGTCGTCTTGCCGACCCCGCCCTTCTGGTTGACCATGGAGATCACGCGCGCTGGACCGTGGGTTTCCAACTGCACCGGCTCCGGGAATCCATGCTTGGGCCGTCCCGTGGGTCCGATGACCGGGTCACCGGTGATCATGAGGACTGGCGTGGGCTCTTCCTGGTTCACGATGCTGCCGTCTCCTGCCGTAGGTCCATGTGTCCGCCGTGCTGTGAGGTCGCCCACGCTGAACAACGTAAGCTGCTGCGGCATGGATACACCCTAGTCCGGATCGGCGTCCGCCCGGAAAATTCCCCGTCCTTGACGGCGAGCCTTGACGTTCAACCGAAGCCTGAAGGTGATATGTCGCCGGGGTCTCAACGCTGCGGGGCCGAGCCGACCACGTTGAGGCTGGACTCCGGGTGGCCCTCGAAGGCCTGCTCGGCAGCGGTCGGCGACTCGAGCGGGTCGAAGGGGCGCCCCTGGTTCCCGGACTCGGGTGCACCCTGACCGGCGCCTGGCTGCCCACGTTCCGCGGAGCGCTCGGCAGAACGATCGTCGGAGTAGTCGCCCAGGCCATGCCCGACCACCATCTCCTCGTCGAACTTGTCCCGCCCGGAAAGCACGTTGTCAGCCTTGACCGGGTCGAATTCTCCGACCCACTTGCCGATGAGCATGGTGGCCACGGCATTGCCGGTGAAGTTGGTCAGGGCGCGGGCCTCGGACATGAACTTGTCGATGCCCACGATCACGCCCATGCCGCCGAGCAGCTGCGGCTGGTGTGCCTGGAGACCTGCAGCCAGGGTGGCCAGGCCGGCGCCGGTGACACCGGCGGCGCCCTTGGAAGCGATGATCATGAACACCAGCAGGCCGATCTGCTCGCCGAGGCTCATCTCCAGGCCCATGGCGTTGGAGACGAACAGGGCCGCCATGGTGAGATAGATGGCCGTCCCGTCCAGGTTGAAGGAGTACCCGGTGGGCACGGTGACACCCACCACGGACTTGTGCACTCCGGCGTGCTCCATCTTGGCGATCAGGCGCGGCAGGGCGGACTCAGAGGAGGAGGTCGCGAAGATGAGCAGGTACTCGCGGCCCAGGTACTTCATCAGCTTGAAGATGCTCACGCCGGTGACGAGACGGAGCAGGGTGCCGAGCACCACCACGATGAACACGATGCAGGTGGCGTAGAAGGCACCCATCAGCAGGGCCATGGCACCGATGGCGGACCAACCGGTGGAGCCCACGACGGCGGCGATGGCACCGAAGGCGCCGACCGGCGCGATCCACATGATCATCATCAGGATGCGGAACACCACACCCTGGATCAGGGTGAGGCCCTTGAGCAGCGGCTTTCCGGACTCACCCATGCCCTGGAGGGCAAAGCCCACCAGCAGGGCGACGAACAGCACCGGCAGCACCGGCACCGACCCTGGGATGATGTCCAGCAGGAACGCGACGGTCGGATCCAGGTCCGCCTGGGCGGCGTCAGGATCGTAGGGGGTCAGGGCCAGGCCCTCACCCGGGTGGACGAGGTTGCCGACCACGAGTCCGAGGCCCAGGGCGAAGGTGGACATGGCCATGAAGTACAGCAGCGCCAGGCCGCCCACCTTGCCCACGGTGGCGGCCTTCGCGATGGACCCGATGCCGAGCACGATGGTGCAGAAGATGACCGGGCCGATCATCATCTTGATGAGCGAGACGAAGCCGTCGCCCAGCGGCTTGAGGGACTTGCCGAACTCCGGGAACATCAGCCCGACGGCGGCCCCCAGGATCACCGAGGCGATCACCAGGATGTAGAGCCAGTGTGTGCGGTCCTTCTTCTTCGCCGGCTTGGCCGGCATCCGGTCTGCTGCGGGACCCGACGCCGGTGGGCCGACGGGGGCGTGCCGCGTCGCGGCCTGGTCAGATGGGTTCGTCATGGGGGTGTCCTCTACAGTGGTGGCCGGTGACGCACGGTCTCTTCGTTGGGACGATCATCACCGTGGGATGTGCGTCACATCACCCTTGCGGTCATAAAGTTCATGGCGAAGAGCGAGGAATCACGGTGGGCAGGACGGCGGGATCGACGACGGGAGGCGGAGTGGACGAGCGACGCCTGCGCTCCCGCCACGACACGTCCAGAGCCTCCCGGCGTCCGTGGAGCATCGCCCGTCGGCTGGCGGTGGCCCAGTTGCTCGGCCTCCTGGTGCTCACCGTCGCCCTGGTGGCCGTCAGCTACCAGCAGACCAAGCGGACCGTCTACGGGCTGGAGCGGGACAATGTGCTCTCCACGGCGCGCCTGATCGCGGACGAGGAGCGGATCCGTGACGGCTTCCTGTCTGCCGACCCCAGCACGGCACTCCAACCGCTCACCACGGAGTTGGCCGCACAGGCCCAGGTGGACTGGGTGACGTTCTTCGGCACCGACTACGCCCGGGTCGCCCACCGGGACCCGGCCCAGAACGGCACCCGGTACCCGGACGACCTCTCTGCCGTCCTGGTTGGCCGGGACCAGGTCGACACGGTGGCCACCGGGCCCGCCGGCCTCTCCCTCCGCGCCCTGGTCCCCGTCCTGTCCTCGGATACCCCCGGGGCCGAGGTGGTCGGCATTGTCGGCGTGGGCCACCGCGTCTCCGAACTGGACATCGCGGCGACCGCCCAGATCCCGCGCATCCTGCTGGGCATGGGACTCGTCGCCGCCCTCGGGCTGGCCGGCTCCATCGCCCTGGGCCGCTATATCCGCCGGACCACCCACGGGCTCGGCCCGGAGGAGCTGGCCCATCGGTTCACTGTGCTGGACACCGCCCTGCACAACATCAACGAGGGCATGGTGCTGGTCTCCGGCACCGGCGAGCTGAGCCTGTACAACGACCGCGCGGCCGTCCTGCTCGGCCTCCCGCCCTTCGGCCACCGGCCAGACCACACACCGGGGACCGTCTCGCTCACGGATCTCGACCTGCCACGCCCACTGGCCGGACTGCTGGAGTCCGGCCGGGATACCCAGGACGAGCTGTTCGCCGTCCCCGGCCGCATCCTGGTGGTCAACCAGCACCGCACCCGCCCGGCCGGCCCACCGGCGCGGCTCCGGACACCGGTTGCGTGGCGGCGTGGACGGAGACAGCCGGCCCCGGCCGGCACCGACGGGGGCACGGTGGTGACGTTGTACGACCGCACGGAGGTGCAGGAGATGAACCGAGAGCTGGAGAGCACCCGGTCCCTGACCGATGCCCTGCGTGCCCAGACACATGAGCACGGCAACCGGTTGCACACGGTGCTGTCCCTCGTGGAACTGGGCCGAATCGATCAGGCTCGCGACCTGTTGGCCTCCGGTGTGGCGGCCGGCACCGCCCAACCGGGCCCGCTGGATCCCACCGGCGAACCGGCGGTACAGGCCCTGCTGGCGGCCAAGGCCGCCCAGGCCCGCGAGCGCGGGGTGCGGATGGACTACCGGATCGAGGTGGACTCCCCCACCGGATTCTCCGCACAGGATCTGGTGACGATCCTCGGCAACCTGGTGGACAACGCGATCGACGCGGCAGCGGAGCCAGCACGGCCGGCGGAGGACCGCTGGGTGGAGGCGGAGGCCCACACCGACGCCGGCTGGCTGGTCCTGCAGGTGGCCGACGGCGGCTCCGGCCCCTCCCCGGAGGACCGCGGACACGTGTTCGACCTGGGTTTCTCCACCAAGCCCGCAGGTTCCGCCGGCCGGGGCATCGGCCTCGCCCTGGTCCGGCAGACGGCGCTCTCGCTGGGCGGGGACGTGGAGCTGGCCCTGGATTCCGGCACCGTGTTCACCGTGGAGCTGCCCCTGCCGGCGGACGTCGTCCACCCACCACGGCGGCCGGCGGACAACACGCCACCCACGAGGACGGAAGGAGACCATCATGACCGGTGAGCGCGTGCTGATCGTGGAGGACGAGGTCCTGGCGGCAGACACCTACGGGGAGTACCTGGCCCAGGCCGGCGGCTACCGGCAGGTGCATCTCTCCCCCACCCTGGCCGACGCGGTGCGGTTCCTGTCCACCCAGTGGCGCGAACACGGCTCTTTCGGCGTGGACCTGGTGCTGCTGGACATGAACCTTCCGGACGGACACGGCTTGGAGGTGCTCCGCCGGATGCGATCGGCGGGATTCGCCGGGGCAGTGGTGGCCATGACCGCGGCCACCGACGTACCCACCATCCGCCAGGCCATGGCCCTGGGCGTGGTCCAGTACCTGGTGAAGCCCTTCGGCTATCCCGAATTCGCCGAACGCCTGCGAGCGGCACGGGAGTTGTCCACCGGCCTCGCCGGAACCGGGTCGGTCCGCAGCCAGGCGGAAGTGGACCGGGCGTTCCGCCATCGCGGCAGCACCGGCCCGGCCGCCCTGCCCAAGGGGCTGACCGAGGGCACCCTCGACGCCATCGTGGATCTGCTCCGCTCCGCCCCGGCTGCGGTCACCGGGCCTGCCCCGGACTCCGGCAGCAGCTCCGGCAACAGCTCAGGCAGCGGGCCCTCCGAGGCCGGCCCGGCGGCCGGACGCAGCGCCGGTGAGGTGGGGGCCGCCGTCGGGACGTCCCGGGTGACGGCACGGCGCTACCTGGAGCACCTCTTCCGGCAGGGACTGGTGGACCGCTCGCCCCGCTACGGCACGCCGGGACGGCCGGAGAACGAGTACCGCTGGTCCGGCCGCGGCTCCACGCCCGGATAGCCTACGGGCCGGTGCGGAGGGTCGACGCGAGGGCGTCGAGCACGGAACGGTCCTCGATGGTGGAGGGCACCACGTACTCCTCGCCATCGGCCATCTGCCGCATGGTCTTGCGCAGGATCTTCCCGGACCGGGTCTTCGGCAGCGCGTCCACCACGGCCACCTGCTTGAAGTCGGCCACGGCGCCCACCGAGGTGCGGACGGTGGCGCGCAGCTCGGCCAGCAGCTCCTCCATCCCGGCGGCACCCTCGACCTCCACCCCGGATTTGAGCACCACGTAGCCGGAGGCCCGCTGGCCTTTGAGCGGGTCCGCCAATCCGATCACCGCGCACTCGGCCACCGCCGGGTGGGCGGCGAGCGCCTGCTCGAGGGCGCCCGCGGAGAGCCGGTGGCCGGCCACGTTGATGACGTCGTCCGTCCGGCCCATCACGAAGAGGTAGCCCTCCTCGTCCACCAGCCCCGAGTCGCCCGTGGCGTAGTACCCCTCGAAGGCGCTGAGGTAGGAGTCGATGAAGCGCTGGTCGTTGCCCCACAACGTGGTCAGGGTCCCCGGCGGCAGGGGCAACCGGAGACAGATGTTGCCCTCGATCCCGGCCTCCACGGGTTGCCCGCTCCCGTCCAGGATCTCCACCGCGTAGCCCGGAGTGGGCCGGGTGCAGGAGCCGGTCTTGACGGGCAGCGACTCCAGTCCCACCGGGTTGGCGCCGATCGGCCAGCCCGTCTCGGTCTGCCACCAGTTGTCCACGATCGGCACCCCCAGCAGGTCACCGATCCAGCCCTGGGTCTCCGGATCCAGACGTTCCCCCGCCGCGAACAGCGTCTGGAGGGCCGACAAATCATGGTCCCCGGCCAGGGCTCCTTCCGGGTCCACCTTGCGGATGGCCCGCAGGGCGGTCGGTGCCGTGAACAGTGAGCGCACCCCGTGCTGGGCGGCCACCCGCCAGAACGCCCCGGCGTCCGGGGTCCCTACGGGCTTGCCCTCGTAGAGCACGGTGGTGGCCCCGACCAGCAGCGGCGCGTAGACGATATAGGAATGCCCCACCACCCAGCCGACGTCCGAGGCGGTGAACATCGTCTGCCCGGGACCGACGTCGTAGATGTTCGCCATGGTCCAGGCCAAGGCGACCGCATGCCCGCCATGGTCCCGGACCACGCCCTTGGGCGAGCCGGTGGTCCCTGACGTGTAGAGGATGTACAGCGGATCCGTGGCGGCCACGTCCACGGGCGCCGCCGGCTCGGCCTCGGCCACGGCCTCGTCCCAGTCGATCCACCGGGTTCCAGCCTCGGATGCGTTCCCGGCCTCATTCCCGACGCCGTCCCGCACACTGGCCCGCGCCCACTCCAAGCTGGTCTCGAAACCCTCGCGGTGCTTGGCCACCACAGCCTCGACCCGATGCTGCGCCAGGGCCACGGCCTCGGCCACCGCGGGCAGGTACTCCACCCGCCGACTCGGCTCGATGCCCCCGGAGGAGGTCACGATCGCCGTCGGCTTCGCGTCGTCGATGCGCGCTGCCAGCTCCCGGGCGGCGAATCCGCCGAACACCACGGAGTGCACCGCACCGATCCGGGCGCAGGCCAGTATGGCGACGTGCGCCTCCGGCGTCATCGGCAGGTAGATGACCACACGGTCCCCCCGGCCGACGCCCAGGGACACCAGTACCCCCGCGAAGCGGGACACCCGGTCGGTCAGGTCCGCGTAGCTGATGTGCTCCACGGTGCCGAGCACCGCCGAGTCGTAGATGATCGCGGTGCGCTCGCCGTGGCCGGCCGCCACGTGCCGGTCCAGACAGTTCACCGCCGTGTTCAACCGGGCCCCTGGGAACCACCGGTAGATCGGGGCCGCCGCGTCGTCCAGGGCTCGGGTGGGCGGCTCGGTCCAGTCGATGGCGCCGGCGGCCTCCAGCCAGAATCCTTCCGGGTCCTCGATGGACCTGCGGTAGATGGACTCGTACGACTCTGAGGGTGCAGAGGGCTCGGAGGGCGGGGTGGGCTCACGCATTGAGGACGTTGAGGACATGGGGCCAATCTAGAACGTGAGTCACGCCACGTCCACCCTGTGTATACGCAAAAGAGGTTCAAGGCCGAAAGTTGGGCCGCATTTGGTCAGATTCTCCCCCGAATCGCCCATATTCAGATACTTGTGTATACGCTAGGACCTGTGAGAGCCAGTGAACGTGCATACCGGACGCTGCGGCAGGAGATCATCGAAGGTCAGCTGCCTCCCGGGTCGATCCTGGGCGAGGTCGAGCAGTCGGCCCGCCTGGGCCTGTCCCGCACGCCGTTGCGCGAGGCCATCGGACGCCTGGTCTCCGAAGGCCTGGCGGCCCCCTCCAGCGGGCGCGGGACCGTGGTCACGGAGGTCTCCCTGGATGAGGCCGACGACCTGTTCGACCTGCGCACGGTGCTCGAGGGGCTGGCCGCGCGTCGGGCCGCCGTGCACGCCGACCCGGAGGTCTTCGCCCAACTGGCCGCACGCTTCGAGTCCGCCGTGGAACCACTGCGCCGCGGAGAGGATCCGGAGTCCTACTACGAGTTGACCACGGAGCTGGACGCTGCAGTGGATGCCGCCTGTGCCAACGCCTACCTGGCCCAGCACCTGCGGTCCCTGCGCGTTCACCTCGCGCGGCTGCGCCGCTTCTCCCGGAACGACCCGGCGCGGCTGGCGGCCTCGGCCACGGAGCATGCCTCCATCGCCCGGGCCCTGGCCGATCGGAACCCCGAACTGGCCGCCGCGACCACCACCCTGCACCTGCACCACGCCCTGGCACACCTGCAGTCACACCAGCCCACCGGCACCCAGACACACCAGGCCCACCAGAACCGCCAGACCGGACCGGCCGGAACCACCCCCGACCACCACACATCCACCTTGGAGAGGACCCCATGATCAACCACGACGTCCGCGTCTACCGTTCCGAAGAAAACCTGCAGCGCCAGGACCAGCTCGCCTGGAAGATGGCCGAGGTCGCCACCGACACCGTGGCCATCGACCCCGAGGTGGAGGAGATGGTCATCAACCGGATCATCGACAACGCCTCGGTGGCCATCGCCTCCCTGAACCGCGGACCGATCGTTGCCGCCCGCGCCCAGGCCCTGACCCACGCGCCCACGTCCGGCGGACAGGGAGCCTCCGTCTTCGGCATCACCGAGAAGGCCTCCCCGGAATGGGCCGCCTGGGCCAACGGCGTGGCCGTACGCGAGCTGGACTACCATGACACCTTCCTGGCCGCCGAGTACTCCCACCCCGGGGACAACATCCCGCCGATCCTGGCGGTCGCCCAGCACAGCGGTGCCAGCGGCGCCGCCCTGATCCGGGGCATCGCCACCGGCTACGAGCTCCAGGTGGACCTGGTCAAGGCCATCTGCCTGCACGCCCACAAGATCGACCATGTGGCCCACCTCGGCCCCTCCGCCTCGGCCGGCATCGGGACCCTGCTGGGCCTGGACACCGAGACGATCTTCCAGGCCATCGGCCAGGGCCTGCACACGACGACGGCGACCCGCCAGTCCCGCAAGGGCGAGATCTCCACGTGGAAGGCCCACGCCCCGGCCTTCGCCGGCAAGATGGCCGTCGAATCCGCCGACCGCGCCATGCGCGGCCAGACCTCGCCCGTGCCGATCTACGAGGGCGAGGACGGGGTCATCGCCTGGATGCTGGACGGACCGGACGCGCAGTACACGGTGCCCCTGCCGGCGCCCGGCGAGGCCAAGCGCGCCATCCTGGACACCTACACGAAGGAGCACTCCGCCGAGTACCAGGCCCAGGCCTGGATCGACCTCGCGCGCAAGCTGCACGGCGAGCATCCCGAGCTGGCCGATCCCGCCAACGTCGCCTCGATCGTCATCCACACCTCGCACCACACGCACTACGTGATCGGCTCCGGCGCGAACGACCCGCAGAAGTATGACCCGAAGGCCTCCCGCGAGACCCTCGACCACTCCATCCCTTACATCTTCACGGTGGCCCTGCAGGACGGCGCGTGGCACCACGTGGACTCCTACTCCCCGGAGCGGGCCGGACGGCCGGACACCGTGGAGCTGTGGCACAAGGTCACCACGGAGGAGGACCAGGAGTGGACCCGTCGGTACCACTCCCTGGACATCTCGGAGAAGGCCTTCGGCGGCCGGGTCGTCATCACCACCGCCTCCGGCGAGACCATCACGGACGAGATCGCGGTGGCCGATGCCCACCCGCTGGGCGCCCGCCCGTTCGCCCGGGAGCAGTACATCCACAAGTTCCGCACCCTGGCCGAAGGCCTCGTGTCCCCGGAGGAGATCGAGCGCTTCCTCGACGCCGCCCAGCGCACCGCGTCCCTCGGCGCCGGTGAGCTGGACCAGCTGAACATCACCGCGGCACCCGGAGTCATCGACCTGGCCGCTGCCCCGAAGGGACTCTTCTGATGCTGTATTCGTCACTGACCGCCGCCGAGAAGCGAGTCCGCCTGCGGCAACTGCTGCAGCCCGGCGCCGCCGTGCAATTCCCCGGGGCCTACACGCCCCTCTCCGGCAAACTGGTGGAGGAGCAGGGGTTCCAGGGGCTGTACATCTCCGGTGCGGTGCTGGCCAACGAGTTGGCCCTGCCGGACATCGGCCTGACCACGCTGACGGAGGTGGCCCAGCGGGCCGGGCAGATCGCCCGCGTCACGGACCTGCCGGCCATCGTGGACGCGGACACCGGCTTCGGAGAGCCGATGAACGTGGCCCGGACCGTCCAGGAACTGGAGAACGCCGGGCTCGCCGGATGTCACATCGAGGACCAGATCAACCCCAAGCGCTGCGGCCACCTGGACAACAAGGCCGTGGTGGACCTGGCCACGGCCACCCAGCGGGTGGCGGCGGCCGCGAGCGCCCGCCGGGATGAGAACTTCCTGATCATGGCCCGCACCGATATCCGTGGGGTGGACGGCGCCGGCGGGCTGAACGGGGCCATCGACCGGGCCAAGGCGTTGGCGGACGCCGGCGCGGATTCCATCTTCCCGGAGGCCCTGAAGGACCTGTCCGAGTTCGAGGCGGTCTGCAACGCCGTGGATGTGCCCGTTCTGGCCAACATGACCGAGTTCGGCAAGTCGGAGCTGTTCACCCGCGAACAGTTGGCCTCCGCCGGCGTGGCCCTGGTGATCTACCCCGTGACGCTGCTGCGCTCGGCGCTCGGCGCCATGGAACGAACCTTGTCCACCATCCGCTCGGAGGGTACCCAGCAGGGCGCGGTCAGTGAGATGCTGACCAGGGCACGCCTCTACGAGCTCGTGGACTACGAGGGCTACAACGGCTTCGATTCCTCCGTCTTCAACTTCCCGGTTCCGGGGCTGGAGACCCGGACGGACTCCGGCACAGACGCCTGAACCCGACCCGAACCCCGTCCCGAAAGGACACTCCCATGACTGACACTGAGATCAAGAAGGGCCTCGCCGGGGTGGTGGCGGACTACACCGCCATCTCCAAGGTCAACCCGGACACCAATTCTCTGCTCTACCGTGGCTATCCCGTGCAGGAGCTCGCCGCGTCGTTGCCGTTCGAGGCCGTGGCCTACCTGCTGTGGAACGGTGAGCTGCCCACGGATGCCCAGCTGGCCGCGTTCACGGACCACGAGCGCTCCACCCGGGCCCTCTCCCCGGATGTCAAGGCCGCCCTGGACATGCTGCCGGTGGACTGCCACCCGATGGACTCCGTCCGGACTGCCGTGTCCATCCTGGGTGCCCAGCACCCCAAGTCGGAGGACTCCTCCCCGGAGGCCGAGATGGAGAAGGCGACGACCCTGTTCGCCCAGCTGCCCGCCGTCGTCGCCTATGAGCAGCGCCGGCGCACCGCCGGTGGCCCCACCGAGCCCGTGGCGCCCCGGGAAGACCTCGACTACTCGCAGAACTTTCTGTGGATGACCTTCGGCGAGGAGGCGGATCCCGCTGTCGTCGATGCGTTCCGCGTCTCGATGGTGCTCTATGCGGAGCATTCCTTCAATGCCTCCACTTTCACCGCACGCGTCATCACCTCCACCCTGTCCGATCTGCATTCGGCGGTCACCGGTGCCATCGGCGCGCTCAAGGGTTCCCTGCACGGCGGGGCCAACGAGGCCGTCATGCACACCTTCGACGAGATCGGGATCCGGCCGGACGAGTCCGAGGAGGAGGCCAAGGACCGCGCCAAGGCCTGGATGGAGGAGGCCCTGACCCAGAAGAAGAAGGTCATGGGATTCGGCCACCGCGTGTACAAGCACGGTGACTCGCGCGTGCCGACGATGAAGAAGGCACTCGACGCGATGATCGAGCACTTCGGCCGCCACGAGGTCCTGGGGCTGTACAACGGGCTCGAGCAGGCCATGGACGAGGCCAAGGCCATCAAGCCGAACCTCGACTACCCCGCCGGTCCCACGTATCACCTGATGGGCTTCGACACCGAGCTGTTCACCCCGTTGTTCATCGCCGCCCGCATCACCGGGTGGACCGCGCACATCATGGAGCAGCGCGCCAGCAATTCGCTGATCCGTCCGCTGTCCGCCTACAACGGCCCGGACGAACGGCACGTGCCGGGCGCCTGAGCCTGACTGCACCGCACGACGACGACCCGGGCGGGGAAGGAACACTCACGTTCCCTCCCCGCCCGGCTCGTTGTCCAGCGCCGGTGGTACCGGCATCCGGATCAGGGTGCGGTCACCTCCATGGAGGTCGCCACGGATCGCAGCTGGCCGTACTCCTCGGTCTCGAGGAACGCCCTCATGGCCTCCTCGCCTTCGAGGCCGGTGACCTCCTCCGCCGTGTCCTGGGTGACGCTGCCGGACAGGATCGCGGCGGCCCCGGCCTCGAAGCCCTCGGCCGGGGGCTGCTCGTAGAACCACGAGGACCAGTAGGAGTCATCGCTCGCCTCGGGGTCGAGGTCCTCGGCCACGTTGACCACCTGCACCGACAGCAGGAATTCCCCGCCCTCGAAGCTCTGAGGGTCCAGCCAGTCCTCGCTGGCCCGGTAGAGGGAGGCCCGGTACCAGACGGTCCCGGAGCCTGCGGATTCCGGCGACTCGTTGACCGGGACGTCCGGCAGTTCCTCGGCCTCCAGGACCTCCACCACGTCCAGCTTGGGACCGTCGTTGTCCGTGGGGCCGACCCCGGTGGTGGTCCGGTACTCCACGGTGCCCTCGGGGTTCTGGAAGAGCACCACCTCGTAGGGCACGCCCAGATAGTCCAGCAGATCCTCGTTGTAGTCCTCCTGGCTCGCACTCCAGGTCTCCGGGAACCTCCACGTGAAGGCCCCCGACTCGGAGGTGTAGGTCTGGGGGAGCCCCGTGGCCTGCTCTCCGGACCCGCTGGCGGTCGGTGCGGCGGAGGCCGTCTCGGTGACGGTGGCGCTCGCGGTCGCCGTGTCCCTCGGACTCGCGGTCTCCGTGACGGTCTCGACCGGGCTCGAGTTGGGATCGGTCGTGGCGGCGGGCGATTCCGCGGGCCCGTCACCGGTGCCGCAGGCGCTCAGCACCAGCCCGGCACTGAGCCCGAGTCCCACGGCGGCTGCCAGGCGCCGCTTTCGGGCTGTTGCTGGGGCACGTCGCCCGGCCGGGAAGGGCCGCTCGGCGTTGCTGGTCATCATGATCCCCTCGTCTGCCTCGAGGTGCTCCGTTCGGCACCGCTTCGGCGGGTGGTGGACCGGTGGTCGTCCCGTGGTGGTCCGGCCGTGGTCCGTCCGGTGGGACGTCGTCCGGCTCTCACCATCTGACCATCACCGCGTGATCAATGTCATGACCGTCCGGCCCGACGTTGTGGGATCGTGATGCCTCTTGGCCCGACTTAGTGGAGCGCGCGGGGGTGCGCCGCGGCGTAGACCTCGCGCAACGTGTCCGCCGTGACCAGGGTGTAGACCTGCGTGGTGGTGACGGAGGCGTGCCCGAGCAACTCCTGCACCACGCGCACGTCCGCCCCGCCCTCCAGCAGGTGGGTGGCGAACGAGTGCCGCAGCGTGTGCGGGGAGACTTCGCCCTCGATGTGGGCCCGTTCCGCCGCCTTCTTGAGGATCGTCCACGCCGACTGGCGGGAGAGCCGTCCACCGCGCTGGTTGAGGAACAGCGCGGGGCCCCCGGCCCCGGACTGGCCGACCAGCGTGGGACGACCGCGGACCAACCAGGCTTCCAGGGCGGCGGCGGCGTAGGAACCCAGCGGGACGATGCGCTCCTTGGAGCCCTTCCCGAACAGGCGTACGACGGCGGTGCCGGGCTCCTCCGGATCCGTCGCCCCGGTCTCGGCTCGGTTCCCCTGGAGGCCGGCGCCATCCCGAGGACCGCGGACGGCTCCGACCACGTCGTCGACGTCGAGTCCGACCGCCTCGGAGATGCGGGCGCCCGTCGCATAGAGGAACTCGAGCAGCGCCCGGTCCCGCAGGCCGGCCGGGGTGTCCGTGGGCATGGCCTCCAGCAGGGCGGTCACCTGGTCCACCCGGATCGCCTTGGGCAGCTCCTGGGCGGGGCGGGGCGGGGTGACATCCTGTGCCGGGTCCGTCTCGGTGACCTGTTCCAGGGTCCAGAAGCGGTGCAGGCCACGGATGGCGACGATGGTCCGAGCGGCGGACCGCGGGGCGAGCGGGTGTCCGCCATCGGCACCGGTGGCCAGGGCCTGGAGGAAGCCGGTCACGTGCCGGCGCTCCACCTGGCGGGGCTCATCCACCCCCTGTGCCTGCAGCCACGCCAAGTAACGGCTCACGTCACGGCGGTAGGCTGCCAGGGTATGGGGGGACATCCCCCGCTCTACGGTCAGGTGGTCCAGGTATGCCTCAGCCGGACGGGCGAGCGTGCGCGGCGGGCCCTCCGCGGCCTCGGCACTCATGACCGGTCACTCATGGCTGGTCGCTCACGCGCCGAGGGGACGGCCGTGCCAGGGCGCGTCCGCGGGGCGCAGGTCGGTGAAGCCGCCGTCCCGGTGCGCGACGAGGGCGAGGAGTCCCACCACGGAGGAGGGGTTGCGCAGCCGGCCGGCCAGCACGGCTTGAACGGCGTCCGCCACGGGCACGCAGGCCAGCGGCATGCCGGCCTCCTCACCGGTGCGTTCGTGGCGTTCCCCCACCGGGACGGGGGACAGCTCGCGCGCCAGGAAGACCCGGATGCCCTCCGAGGAGGACCCGGGGGTGGTGTAGAAGTCGGCGAGGACCTCCCACCGGTCCGCGCGCAGGTCGGCTTCCTCGGCAAGTTCGCGGCGGGCGGCCTCGATCAGGGGCTCCCCCGGGACGTCGAGCAGTCCGGCGGGGATCTCCCACAGCTCCTCGCCCACGGGGTGCCGGTACTGGCGGATCATCCGGACCCGGCCATGATCGTCCAGGGCCACCACCGCCACGGCCCCGGGGTGACGGACGAACTCCCGGACCAGCAGGTCCGGGCCACCGACGTCCGGCCCTGCGGTGTCCTCCCCCGGTGCCGCGCCCGGCGCCATCAGGAAGGCTTCGCGGGTGACGTCCCACACCGCACCCGCGAAGGCCGTCTCGGTGCGGATCGCGGGCCGCGCGGCTGGCACGTCCGCGAGCGGGCCGCCGTCGTGCTCGGCGTACGGGGCGGGAGGAGGAGTCAGGTGTGTCATGGGTGGCGGTGTCCCTGCTGATCAGCCCGCGGCGCGGGCGTTCCGGCGTTCCAGGCCTGCGGCCACGAGCCCGGCGAACAGCGGATGCGGGCGGGTCGGCCGGGACTTGAACTCCGGATGGGCCTGGGTGGAGACGTAGTACGGGTGGACGTCCGCCGGCAGCTCCACGAACTCCACGAGCGTGCCGTCCGGGGAGGTGCCGGAGATGACCAGTCCCGCCTCCTCCAAGCGGTCGCGGTACTCGTTGTTGACCTCGTAGCGGTGGCGGTGCCGCTCGGTGACCTCGGTGGCACCGTAGGCCCGGGCGACGGCCGAGCCCTCCCTCAGGGTGGCGGGGTAGGAGCCCAGGCGCATGGTGCCGCCGAGGTCGCCGCCCCCGGAGATGAATTGCTCCTGCTCCGCCATCGTGGCGATCACGGGGTGCTCGGTGTCCGGTTCGAACTCCGTGGAGGAGGCCTGGGCGAGTCCCAGCACGTTGCGGGCGTACTCCATGACCATGGTCTGCAGCCCCAGGCACAAACCGAGGGTCGGGATGCCGTTCTCGCGGGCATGGCGCAGCGCGCCGATCTTGCCGTCGAGACCGCGGACCCCGAAGCCCCCCGGGACACAGATGGCGTCGACGCCGTCCAGGGCCCGCCGTGCGCCGGCCTCGGTCTGGCAGTCGTCCGAGGGCACCCAGCGGATGGAGACCGTCGCGTCATTGCCGAAGCCGCCGGCCCGCAGGGCCTCCGTGACGGAGAGGTAGGAGTCGGGCAGGTCGATGTACTTGCCGACCAGGGCGATCTCCAGCGCATGCCGTGGGTGGTGGACCACGCCGATCAGACGGTCCCAGGTGGACCAGTCGACATCCTTGAACTTCAGGTCCAGGGCCTGGACCACGTAGGCGTCGAGGCCCTGGGCGTGGATGACCTTGGGGATGTCATAGATGGAGGGGGCATCGGCGCAGTTGATGACCGCATCCGTGTCCACGTCGCACATGCGGGCGATCTTGTCCCGCACGTCGGCCGGGACCTCACGGTCCGACCGGATGACGATGGCGTCCGGCTGGATGCCGATAGAGCGCAGCGCCGCCACCGAGTGCTGGGTGGGCTTGGTCTTCAGCTCATGGGAGGGACCGATGTAGGGCACCAGGGACACGTGCACGAAGAACACGTTGTCCCGTCCGATGTCCTGGCGGACCTGGCGTGCGGCCTCCAGGAACGGCTGCGACTCGATATCGCCGACCGTCCCTCCGATCTCCGTGATGATCACGTCCGGTGCCGGACGGTCCGTGGCGGCCCGATCCTGCGGGCCCCCGCCCACGGTGGCGTCCTCGGTCGCGGGCAGGCGCATGCGGCGCTTGATCTCGTCCGTGATGTGCGGGATGACCTGGACGGTGTCCCCGAGATAGTCCCCGCGGCGTTCCTTCTCGATGACGGTCGAGTACACCTGTCCGGTGGTGACGTTGTTCAGGCCGTCGAGGTTCTCATCCAGGAACCGCTCGTAGTGGCCGATGTCCAAGTCGGTCTCGGCCCCGTCCTCCGTGACGAAGACCTCGCCGTGCTGGAAGGGGTTCATGGTGCCGGGATCGACGTTCAGGTACGGATCCAGCTTCTGCATGGTCACGGAGAGGCCTCGTGCCCTCAGGAGATGACCCAGGGAGGACGCCGTGAGCCCCTTTCCGAGGGAAGAGGCCACGCCACCGGTCACGAAGATCTGGCGGGTCGCGTTGGGCGTTTTCTGGAATCGAGAAGATTTATGCACCACGGAGTTCGATCGTAGCACCCGTTCAGGCGTGCGAGGCATCGAGGAGTTCGCGGGCGTGATCGCGGGCTGCCCCGGAGTCGGCGCGGCCGGCCAGCATCCTGGCCAGCTCCCCCACCCGCTTCTCGCCCTCGAGAGTCGCGACGTCCGAGGTGGTGAACCCGGCATCGCCGTCCGAGTTCTTCGTGACCTTCAGGTGCCGATCCGCGAACGCCGCCACCTGCGGCAGGTGGGTGACCACGATGACCTGGACGTGCCGGGCCAACCGGGCCAGCCGCCGGCCGATCTGGACGGCGGCCTCGCCGCCGACGCCGGCGTCGACCTCGTCGAACACGAAGGTGGGGACCGGGTCCGTGGCGGCCAGGACCACCTCCAGCGCCAGCATGACGCGGGAGAGCTCACCGCCGGAGGCGCCCTTGCCCAGGGGCCGCGGATCGGCGCCGGCATGGGGCTGGAGGAGCAGTTGGACCTCGTCAACCCCGTGGGGCCCCGGCCGGCCCCCGGCGGTGACGGTGGTGTGGAACATGGCGTCCGGCATCGACAGGGCGTGCAGTTCCTCGCTGACCAGCCCGGAAAGGGTGGCCGCGCCGGCCGTCCGCAGCCGGGTCAGTTCACTCGCGCCGGCCATGACGCGTTGTTCGAGGCGTGCGACCTCGGCGGTGAGCTCCTCGATGCGCCCGGAGTCCCCCTGCAGGGCGTCGAGGCGCGGCCGGTGGCTCTCCGCCCACCGGATCACATCGGAGAGCTCGGGTCCGTAGAGGCGCATCAACCGGATCAGTTCGGCCAGCCGGGACTGGGCGCTGTCCAGGTCGGAGGCGGCGTCGTCATCCAGGCGGGCCGCATAGCCGGCGAGGTCCCCGGAGACATCGGCCAGCAGGATCCCCACCTCGGCGAGGCGCTGGGACAGCCCGGTGAGTTCGTCATCCTGGCCCGGGGCTTGCACCAGGGACTGGCGGGCGGCCTCGATGAGGGCCTCCGCCGACGGGATCTCCACCGCGTCGGCCGCATCCCCGCCAGCCAGGTGGGTGTGGGCACCCAGGGAGGCCGTGCGCAGCTCCTCGACGTTCTCCAGTCGTTGGATGAGGGCCCTGACCTCCTCGTCCTCCCCCTCCCGGACCGCGGCGTTGTCGATCTCCTCGAGGGAGCGCTGCAGGTTCTCGGCCTCCCGGGCACGGTCCTGCTCGTTGCTGGTGATCTCGTCGAGCTCCGCGGCCGCCCTCCTCCAGGCCTCGAAGTCCTGCTGGTAGGTGGCCAGGGCCCCAGCCAGGTCCGGCCCGGCGAACGAATCCAGGGCATGGCGCTGGGCGGCCGGGGACTTCAACCTCAGCTGGTCGGTCTGGCCATGGACGGCGACGAGATGTTCTCCGAGCTCGCCCAGCAGGGCTACGGGCACGCCGCGCCCTCCGGCCGAGGCACGCGAGCGTCCCGAGGATCCGGCGGCCCCCACGGACCGCGTGACCACGAGTGCCACGTCCCCGCGGTCCCCTGCCGGTGCGCCGACGCCGGGTGAGGCCGCCGCGCCGGCGCCCAGTTCTGGAGCTTCTTCGTCCAGCACGGCTCCGGCCTCGGTCGCGATCCCGACGGCGGCATGGCCGGCGTCCAGCAGGAAGCCGGCCTCCACGGTGGCCCGGGAGGCCCCGTGCCGGACGGCGCCGGCATCCGCGCGGGCGCCCAGCAAGAGGTTGAGGGCCGTGACGACCATGGTCTTGCCGGCACCGGTCTCGCCGGTCACCACGGTGAAGCCGGGATCCAGCTCGACGGCGGCGTCGCCGATGACGCCCAGACCGTTGATGGACAGGTATTCGATCATGCCTGGTCGGCTCCTCCGCTGTGCGTGTCCGGCTCGCCGCTGCCCTCGTCCGGGGTGATCCCCGACCGCGCGATCCCCAGGCGCTCGTCCCGTGTCGACACGACGGGCAGGGCGGCCGTGGCCGGCGGCACGACTCCGGGGCGGGGCGCCAGGTGATGGGGTTCCACGATGGAGACTCCGCGGGAGGTGGGATCCCCCTCGGGCCGGCGGGACGCGGTCCGGGCCTCTCGGGCGGCGGCCTCGGCGCGGTCCTGTTCGGTGACGGGACCGCGCCATCCCTTGGTGGGCAGGTTGAACTTGCGCACCAGCCGCTCGGTGAAGGGAGTGCGGGACAACCGGGCGATCCGCACCGGTTGCGGTGAGCGGGTGACCTCGACGCGGGAGCCGAGGGGCAGGTCCACCGTGCGGCGGCCGTCGCACCAGAGCACGCCCGGCTCGTTGGTGCGCGGCAGCACCTCGACGGTGAGCACCGAGTCCGGAGACACGACGAGGGGCTTGGCGAACAGGGCGTGGGCACTGATGGGCACCATGAGCATGGCCTGGACCTCCGGCCACACCACGGGGCCGCCGGCCGAGAAGGCGTACGCCGTGGACCCCGTGGGCGTGGCCATCACCACACCGTCGCAGCCGTACGTGGAGATGGGGCTGCCGTCCACGGCGGTCACGACCTCGAGCATGCGCTCACGGTTGGACTTCTCCACGCTGGCCTCGTTCAACGCCCAGGTGCGGGCCACGAGTTCCTCCCCCTGGAAGACCCTGACGTCGATCGCCATCCGCTCCTCGACGCTGTAGTCCTGCGCCACCACGGCCTCGACGGTGCGGGAGAGATCGGTGCGCTCGGATTCGGCCAGGAAGCCCACGTGGCCCAGGTTGACGGCGAGCAGCGGCAGGCCGGAATCACGGACGAGCTCCGCAGCGCGCAGCACGGAGCCGTCCCCGCCGAGGACCACACCCAGGGAGACCTCGCTCAGGGAACAGTCCACGTCCAGGGTCCGCGGGACGGACACCAGCGGGGGCACGACGCCGGCCCGTTCGGCCTCGCGGATCGCCGTCACGTCACGGGCCATGAGCACCGGGACCAGCCCGGCCTCCTGCAGTTTGGCGCAGGTGTGGACGGCTGCCCGGATGGCGTCCTCGCGGCCGGTATGGGCAAGGACCAGGATTGAACGGGGCATGGCCCCAAGGATACCCACGTCCAGGCCGGGGGCCCGGCCGCACCTGCCGGGCTGGGGACAAGGGCGGCTACTTCAGGCCCAGTCGACCGTCTGCGAGCCGAGCCACTCGTCACCGGTGCCGGTTGCCGTCGCGTCGGTGATCGCCTCCACTGTCCCTCCGGGGTGGTCGAGCCACAGGAAGAACTCCACATTGCCGTCCTGCCCCGGCAGCGGAGACCGGGCGATGCCGCGGGGCCGCAGCCCTGCGTCCAGAGCGGTGTCCAGCACTGCGGTGACCGCCCGGCGTCGCTGTTCCGGATCAAGCACGACGCCGGTCTTGGGCAGGGCTCGCCGTCCGACCTCGAACTGCGGTTTGACCATGAGGACCAGGTCGGCGCCCGGCCGGCACACCCCGGCCAGCGGTGACATCACCAGGCGCAGGGAGATGAAGGAGAGATCCGAGACCACCAGGTCCACCGTTCCGCCGAGGTGCTCCGGCGTGAGGTCGCGGACGTTGCACCCCTCGTGGACGTCGACGCGGTGATCGACACGCAGCGTCTCGACCAGTTGGTCATGCCCGACATCCACTGCGACCACCTGCTGGGCCCCCGCCCGGAGCAGGACATCCGTGAACCCGCCCGTGGACGCCCCGGCGTCCAGGCACCTCCGACCTGCTGCAGTGACGTCGGCGAACAACTCCAACGCTCCAGCCAGTTTGTGTCCGGCCCGGGAGACGTATCGTGGTCCGTGGGGGCGCAGTGCCACCACATCATCGGGCGCGCACCGCAGGGACGCCTTGGTGGCGACGACGCCGTTGACGATCACCTCGCCCGCGCTGATGAGGCCGGCCGCCTCGCTGCGGGAACGGGCCAGGCCCCGATCCGCCAAGGCGATGTCGAGGCGGGTTCGGTCACCGCTGCCCGTGGTCCTCGGGCTGCTCATGACAGTCCAGGGAGCCGAGGTTGTTCCTCCAGCAGTTGCGCCAAGGCGTCCAGGGCCTCACGGTACGCCGCGATCTCCTCGTCGGGGCTCAGCTCCCCGGCTCCGATCAGGCCAGAAAGGATCTGGTCGGCGGCCGGGTCACCGGTGCTGGCCGGAGTCCACTCGGCCGGTTGGGATGGCTCGAACGGTTCAGACGACTCGGTCATGGCTGCCGCTCCTCCTGGGTTGGAGGGCGGTCGCTCCCACGGCGGGTTCGGCCAGGAGCGTTGGCAGCGAGGGGATGATCAACGTGGGCTGGTGGTCCGCTGGCGCAGCTGCTGCAGTGGCTTCGGTGTCCACGCCGGTCAGCACGAGGGCGGTGTCGAAACCAGCCCGATTGCCTCCGAGGATGTCCGTGTCCAGCCGGTCGCCGACCACCAGTGGACGCCGGGCGCCGACAGCGTGGGCGGCCAGACGGAACAGCAGGGGCTCGGGCTTGCCCGCCGCCAGGGGCCGGGCCCCCGTTGCCTGGGACACCGCGTCGATCAGGGCGCCGTTGCCGGGGGCGATCCCCTCCGCACGGGGAATGGTCAGGTCCGTATTGGTCGCAATCCAGAGGGCGCCTGCGTGGAGGGCATAGGATGCCTGCGCCAAGTCGATCCAGGACACCGAGGGATCGAATCCCTGGATCACCGCGTCGGGGCGCTCGGCCGCCGTCGCCACCACCTGATGTCCGGCCTCGGACACCAGGTCACGCAGATAATCCGAGCCGACGACCAGCACCTTCGCCGGGGTCGGAGGACCACCGGAGGACGCCACCTCCGACGTCGGACGCGTTCCGGCCCGGGCCAGTTCCCGGTTCAGCAGGGTCACCCCCGCCGCCGCCGATCCGAAGACCTGGTCCCCGGTGACCTCGAGACCGAAACCACGCAGATGATCGGCCACAGACTCCGGAGACCTCGACGCATTGTTGGTCACGTATACGACGGGAACCCCGCGCCGCCCCAGTTCACGCAGGGTCGGCACGGCACCGTCGATGGCCTCAGTCCCGGCGTACACGACGCCGTCCAGGTCACACAGGACGGCGTCATGGCCTCCGAAGAACACCGCGTCCGTCATGGGTCAGCGGTCTCCGCTGCCCTGATCCTCGGCGGCGTCAGCCTCGAGGTCCTGTGACGCCGGCGGCCCTTCGGCCTCCCCCTCCGGATCCTGGTTCTCTCCCCGATCAGAAGTCACCATGGAGCCGAGATCCTCGTCGTCCAGCTGTCCGCTCGTCGCCTGGTCGTTCTCCAGGCCGTTCTCCTGGCCGTCCGTGGATGCCCCCGGGGGCACCAGGTCGCGGGCACGGGGCCGGTCTTCGGAGCCGTCATCGTCCAGTCCGAAGTCGATGATCTCCGGATCCTCGAAGTCACCGATGCCCAGCGCCCGTTCGGCCACACTGGCCTGCCGGCGCCAGGCCGTGGCCTCTTCACCACGACCGGCCTCGGTCAGCACCTCCGCATACGCACGGAACAGTCGGGGGCTGAACGAGAAACCGCGACGTCGATCGAGCTCGGGAATCTGCAGCACGGTCAGAGCAGAATCGATGTCTCCCACGTCGCGATGGATTCCAGAGAGCACCATGGCCAACTCTGCCCGGATGGACTTCTCCAGAGTCGTGTGGTCGACATCGCCCGCGAGTTCCAGCGCCTTGTCATGCCGACCGAGGGCACGTTCACTGTCCACCATCTCGGGCAGGTGGGTGTTGTCCCCGGTGATGCGGCGGTAGGTCCGGAACTCCCGCAGCGCCTCCGCGTACTGACCAGCTCCATAGGCGGTCAGGCCAACGGCCTCCCGGACGCAGCCGAGGCGCCCGCCGCGCCGGCTAGCGGCCAGGGCGTGCTCAAAGGCCAGTTGCGGATCGATGTCGAGCAGCCGGCCGGCCATCACCAGGTGGCGCGCCACCCACGGACGATTGCGTTCGTCGAGGGTGTCCAGCTCACGGCTCGTCGCGCGATCGAGCTCCTTGCCGGTCACGTCCTCATCGATCTCCGGGGATTTGGCGCGGTCCGGGCGATTGGAACTGCGCAGGTCCCCCGGGTTGTGCGTCGAACCCCGATTCTCGGAACGCGGGCCACCGTCGCGGGAGCCACGGCGGTCATGGCGCCCACCCCCACGCTCGGGCCGGCCTTCCCGGCGGGGGCCGTCACCACGGACACCGTCCCGGCGAGGCCCATCGCCCCGTCCGGTGCGGCCGTCCTCCCGGCGACCCGCGCCCGTGCCAGCACGTCGATCATCGCGGCCGGAGGACTGACCGGAAGACCGCTCCCCGCCGCCGGAGAACCTGCCCCCGCGGCCGGATCCACCGTCACCACCACGGGACCCGGAACCGGATCCCCGCTCAGGCCGTCCACCGCCGTGACGGCGCGGACGGTCAGACGAGCCGGAATGTTCCTCGTTCTCGGACATCCTGATGATCCTCTCCTCGGTCTTGATGACGGCGGCAGCACGACGTGGCGTACGCCGACGGTCAGCTTCACAATCCTAGCCGACCGGGTTAAACAAGAAGGGCCCCGCACTCGTGTGCGGGGCCCTTCCCTCAATGGTTGTCCGGCGGCGTCCTACTCTCCCACATCCTCCCGGATGCAGTACCATCGGCGCAGTGGGCCTTAGCTTCCGGGTTCGGAATGGGACCGGGCGTTTCCCCCACGCTATGACCGCCGTAACCCTGTTACCACCACTGTCGACACCTACAACCCCCGGGAGGGGTTGGTGTTCGGTCGGGGGTAGTCTCAGTTCCCTCCCCACACCACCGTACCTCTCCTGGGACGGGGCCCGGGGTGGATGCTGGTGTGTGGTTACAAGGGGTTACAACTTACCTTGTTGCACTGTTCAGTTTAGTTTCACCCCGTACCACCCAGGGACGGACACGCACTCCGCGAAGAGTGTGGTATCGCCCCGGGTGGGGGTGGTGGTTCGGTTGGTTGTTGTTCCGCAACCGCATAGTGGACGCTACGCATCTGGCCCTCTCATACCCTTTGAAGCGTGTATGAGAGATGC